>CAZJYT010000009.1:0-31453 GCA_964550325.1 uncultured Candidatus Saccharibacteria bacterium
ACCAAAACAAATAAAAACAAACAATATGATTTAGAGGATAGAACTTATGAGTTTGTAAAGAGGTGCCGAGATCATGCCAAGAGACTTCCAAGAACAATTTCAAATAAGGAAAAAATAGTTTTGAACATTTGAGCATTTGAACATTCGGATTTGTTTCGGATTTCGATATTCGAATTCCGAATTTAGGATTTATGATGTAATAGGGCGTTGCTTGGCTTAGCCAAGCAATAAAAGCCAAGCAACAAAAAATCCTTTCAGTTACCTACTTAAATTGCTTGACACGAAGATGTTCTATTTAAGTAAGGCGATATTGGCTCTATAATAATATCTAACTAGCGGAGGGGCCAAAGCAAATTTCCACAATAATCCCCAGGTTTTCCACAATAAATTAACAAAATTTAAGGGTTTCTTGGCTTCAGTTCTTTAAAGAATTTAGTATAATTTACTATGTATAGACTAATTAAGGGCCTCTTATGACAGAAAAGGAACTTTGGGAAGCAGTTTTAGCCCAAATTCAACTACAGCTTTCTCCTGCTAATTTTGGTACCTGGTTTAAGGGAACCAAAATTGCCTCTTTAAAAAACCAGAAGGCGGTGATTACTACTCCTAATTCATTTGTAAAAGAATGGTTAGAACAAAAATATAAAAAAGTCATTCTAAAAATTCTTCATAATTTAAATCCTGAAATAAAAGAATTAAGCTTTATAATTGAAAAACAGAGCCTAAGATTTTTTTCTAAAAAAAAGAAAAAAAATATCCAAGAATCCCAATTGGAATTTTTGGAATTTAAGATAGATAAAAATACCAATCTTAACCCCCGCTACACATTTAAAAACTTTGTCGTTGGCTCTTTTAATGAATTAACATATGCTGCTGCCCAGGCAGTAATAAAAAGTCCTGGCACTCTTTATAATCCTCTATTTATTTATGGAGGCGTAGGTTTGGGTAAGACCCATCTCTTACAGGCTACCGGAAATGAAATCTTTAATCTTTACCCAGAAAAAAGAATTAGATATATTCCTGCGGAAAGATTTACTCAAGAATTGGTAAGGGCAATTAAAAATCAGGAGATGGAATCTTTTAAATCAAGATATCAAGAAATCGATGTTTTAATTATTGATGACATCCAATTTTTAGCTGGAAAAGAAAAAACACAAGAGGAATTTTTTCACCTTTTCAACTCTCTTTATCAAAGGAATAAACAAATTGTTCTCTCTTCAGATAGGCCCCCAAAAACTATCCCCTCCTTAACTGAAAGACTGAGATCCCGGTTTGAGGGGGGAATGATAGGAGATATTTCCTTCCCCGACTTTGAAACAAGGGTAGCCATCTTAAAGGTTAAGGCTTCTGAAAAAGAGATAGACTTTCCTGAGGAGATTTATCATTTTATTGCTGAAAATATCCAAAAAAATATTAGAGATTTAGAGGGAGCCCTAAATCGATTAATTGTTTATTATAAATTAAATAATCGTCCCCCTGATCTAAAAGCAGCAAAACAACTACTTAAAAAAACAATTTTGGGTAGTAAACAACATACCACCCCTAAGAAAATTCTTTCTGTAGTGGCTGATTTCTACGATTTAACAGAAAAAGACCTTTTAAGCCCAAGTAGAAAAAAAGAAGTTGCTAAACCCCGACAAATTGTGATGTATCTTTTAAAAACAGAACTAAAAAGTTCTTATTTATCAATTGCTAGAAGGTTAGGGGGAAGAGATCATTCAACTATAATATATGGATGTGAAAAAATAGCTAAACAATTAGAAGAAGATAAAAAGTTAGAAGAGGAAATTGAGTTAATAAAGCAGAGGATATATAGTGGATAAATATGAAAAATAATGTTAGCAATAAACTAAACTATATCAATACAATTTTTTTAAACATGTTTTGTTGTGCTTTTTACAGAGTTAATCCAAATTTTTTCCACAAATTTAAACAAGAAAAAAGGTTTTAAGTAAAAAGTAGTTATAATAATAAAAAGAGTATTTTAAAATTAATTAGATTAGATATTGAACAAATTTAAAATAGTTTCTAAAATAAATTTTGGTTAGAAAATAATACTTAAAAAATTTAACAAAATAGCTAGATAAAATGAATTTCGAGACTATTTTAAAACTTTTTTTAGCTTTACTTTTAGGAGGAATAATTGGATTAGAAAGAAAAAAGAAGAAAAAAGAAGCAGGATTTCAAACTTATAGTCTAGTTTGCTTAGGTTCTTGTTTGTTTACTATCTTGGGTTTTTCTTTTTTGGAAACTACAAAAGAAACTTTTGATATTTTACGAATTATTCAGGCAGTAGCTATTGGAATGGGATTTATTGGGGCAGGGAGTATTGTATTTTATCAAGATAAAATCAAAGGATTAACTACAGCAGCAGGACTTTGGGCAACATCTGGAATAGGAATAGCAATTGGTGCTGGCTTTTATTTTTTAGGTATATTCAGTACCTTTTTAATTCTCCTAATCTTAGCGGGTTTTAGTTTAATTGAAAAGAGGATGTTTGAGGAAAAATAAGAAAGGAAATGTTTAGAAAAAGAGAAATAATTAAAGAAATTATCAAAAGAGCTCTAAGGGAAGATATTCAAAAAGGTGATATTACTACCAATTTAATAATTCCTCCTAAGCTAAAAACAAAAGCTTTTATTTTTACTAAAGAAAAAGGAATTGTTTGCGGAGTAAAGATTGCAAAAGTGGTTTTTAAATCTTTAGATTCTAAAATTATTGTTGTAGAAAAAGTAAAAGATGGAGATTTTATTTTCCCTTACCAAGAAATAATTGAAATTTCAGGATGTGCTAGAACAATCTTGACTGGCGAGAGGACAGCCTTAAATTTTCTTCAGAGATTAAGTGGTATTGCTACTTTAACCCATAATTTTGTACAAAAGGTAAGACCTTATAATGTGAAAATTTTAGATACAAGAAAGACTACCCCTACCTTAAGAGTTCTTGAAAAATATGCAGTCAAAAAAGGAGGAGGAGAAAACCATCGTTTTTCTCTTTCTGATAAAATTTTAATAAAAGGAACCCATATTGACTTAGTGGGAATTGAAACTGCTATTAAAAAGGCAAAAAGGTCAAAAAGAAAGATTGAGATAGAAGTAAGGGATTTAAAAGAGCTAAAAAAAGCATTAAAATTAAGACCTGATATAATTATGTTAGATAATATGTCACCTAAAATGATTAGAAAAGCGGTTTCTTTAATTAATAATAGAGCAATAATTGAAGTCTCAGGTGGGGTAAATTTAAAAAATATAAGAGAAATTGCAAAAACAGGTGTTAATTGGATTTCTATAGGGAGGTTGACAAATTCTTTTAAATCATTAGATATGAGTTTGAAGATTAAAAAAGATTAGTATGTTTTATCAATGCCCAAAATGTAAAAATATTTGGAACTATCCCTTAAGGCTTTGCCTTAATTGTTTTTTACCTCTCAAAAAAATACCTTCAAATAAAGAGAAGGTAAGGAGTATTTGTAAGGTAAATATTCCTACTATTTTACATCCAAAGGTTTCCTATTTTGTTTTACTTCTTGAAGATGAAAATGGAAATAAATGGGTGCAAAAGAGTTTCAAGGAAAGAAAAATAGGAGAAGAAATAAGCCCCAAGAAGGCTTCTAAAAAAGAAAGTGATGTTGTTATCTTAAGAATAAGATACGATATTTTAGAAGGGATAGAAAGGATTTTCAAGATTTTAGAGGTGAAAATAGATGACTTGAAAAAGGTCTTAATCTTACCTTCTTTAACCTCTCCTTCCCATCCCCATCTAAGAGAGAACATTTCTCCTCAATGGTTAGAGATATTAATTAAATTTTTATTAGAAAATGGCTTAAAGAAAGATAATATTAAGGTGGGGGGTCAGAGTTTTAATTTTTCTTTAGAAGAGATTTTAAAGAAGTCAAAGATTTTAGATGTTTGTCAAAAATTAGATGTAGAGTTTTTAGATTTCTCAAAGAGGGATTTTAAAAAGAAAGAGATAAATGAAAAAATATTTGAGATCTCAAAAGATGTGCTAAGTTCAAGTTTAATTATCAACCTCCCCATCCTTAAAATTGGAAAGGTCTCAGGCCTAGAGAATATTTTCAGTATTTTAAAAAAAGACAATTATTTTTCTTTAAAATATCTATTTTCTGATAAAGAAATTTTTAAAAACCTAAGGGATTTCTTACCTCCTATCTTAACAATTGCCCAAGGAGATTATGTTCAAACCAAAAACAAATTTGTAGTTTATTTAAACCTAATCTTAGGGAGTTTTGATCTCCTCAACGTAGAAAGGGTATTTTTTGAGATTGTCTCTCAAAAAGAGATTCCAGAGGCCTTAATGGAAATTAAATTAGAAAATGTTAAAATAATAGGAAGAGAAATAGAGGAGGTTAAAATGCCACAATTTTTTTAAGCCCTTAATTTTATGAGTAGAAAAACTCTTACTTTGGTAGATATAATTTTTCCTATTTCCCAAAATAAAATTTTAGTTTTATTAAGAGATATTATCCTTGTAGTTACCTTTGGCTTTCTTACTGGACTTTCAGCAAAATTGAAGATTGAAATAGGAATGGTGCCTTTTACCTTTCAAACCTTTGTTGTTTTGTTTTCTGCAATTTTATTGGGTGCCAAAAGAGCCTTTTTTTCTCAATTTTTCTATTTAACAATGGGGATTTTGGGAGTTCCCTGGTTTGCTAGAGGAGGAGGACTGAGTTATATTCTTTCTCCCACCCTTGGGTATCTTTTAGGTTTCTTATTTTCTGTCTCTTTGGTTGGTTACTTAACAGAAAGTGGATGGACCAAAAGTATTAAGCTTTTTCTCCTTTCTCTTATTTTAGGGAACCTAATTATTTATTTTTTTGGAGTTTTATGGTTGAGTAATTTTGTTGGTTTTGAAAGGTCTTTAAAGGTAGGAGTTTTACCCTTTCTTTTAGGTGATTTTCTTAAAATTATTTTACTTGTTTTTGTTTTTAAAGGTCTTTTTAGAATAACCAATAGGATTTAAAATTCTCTATGCCAGAAAAAGTAGTTTTAGTTACAGGTTGTGCTCAGGGTATAGGAAGAGCAATTGCCCTAAAATTTACCAGATTGAATTTTAGGATAGCCCTAAACGACATTGCAAGCCAAAAAGAAAATTTAGAGGTTTTAAAGAAAGAGATTGAAAAGGTAGGTTCAACTTGTGAGTATTTCATAGCAGATGTTTCCAAAATAGAAGAGGTTGGAAAAATGATGGAGGAGATAAAAAATAAACTTGGTAGATTAGATGTCTTGGTAAATAATGCCGGGATTTGTGCTGATAAAACCTTGGCAAAGATGTCTCTTGGGGAATGGAAAAAGGTAATTGATGTCAATCTTACAGGTGTTTTTAACTGTACAAAATTAGCCCTACCCTTGTTAATTTTCAATAAGGGGAATATTATAAATATTTCCTCAATTGTAGGACAAAGAGGAAATTTTGGCCAAACCAATTATTCTGCAGCCAAAGCGGGAGTTATTGGGTTTACTAAGTCTTTAGCTAAAGAGTTGGGAAGGATAGGGATAAGGGCAAATGTGATTTGTCCAGGATTTATAGAAAGTAAATTAACAGAAAAGGTTCCTCCTGAAATAAAAGAAGGGGTTTTAAAACTCACACCCTTAGGAAGGTTTGGGAAACCAGAAGAGGTGGCAAATTTAGTAGCCTTTTTGGCTTCAGATGAGGCAAGTTTTATTACCGGAGCGGTAATTAATATTGATGGAGGGTTAGCAATTTAAAAAGTTTTTATGTATTTGCTAACCAATTTGGTAAAGAATTAGTAGAGGCATCTTGTTGAGGGGAGCATACCGCAGCCGAGCCCCAGAGCAAAATTGTATTTCAGAAGGAGCTCTGTAAGGCTCGGCGAGGTATAGGAGCGCCTGAAAATAAACTTCCTCTTTCAGCACCTAAGGCGACTCCGTGCTCCCCGAGACAAGATGCCTCGATAAAGAAATTATTAGGAGTTGTTATTGAATTGGTAAGATAATCCACCTTATGAAAAAAAACTATGAAACAGTAATTATTGGAGCAGGTCCTGGGGGATTAACAGTAGGAAGATTCTTAGAAAACGCTGTCATTTTAGATCAGAAAAAGGAAATTGGTATACCTGTTCAGTGTGCTGAAGGCCTGGCAGAAAAATTTTTGAAATTACTTAAAATTTCTCCCCAGGATGATTGGATATCCACCAAAGTTCAGAATTGTGAGCTCTTCTTTCCTAATAAAGAGAGTATAGTTTTAAAAGATGAGGGGGGATATATATTAAATAGAGAAAAATTTGAAAAATTTTTGTCCTCCCTTTGTAGGGCAGAGATTTTTTTACAAAAAAGGGTGGTAGAAATAAGAAAGAAAGCAGATTTTTGGGAGATCGAGACCTCAAATGGTGAGGTATTTGAATCAAGGTATTTAATTGGAGCAGATGGTGTATTTTCTATTGTGAGGAGAAAGGTTTTTAAAAAAGCTGTGAGATACTTACCCTGCGTGAGCTACCTGACAAGATTTGAAAAGAGGGTTCCTTTGGATACCTTGAAAATGTATCTTCATCCCGAAAAGTTCCCTCTTGGTTATGCCTGGTTATTTCCTAAAGAGGAAAACTTAGCAAATATTGGCTTAGGGTGTTTTCATAATCGTTTAGATATAGTTTTTAAAGAATTTTTAGAAGAGATGAAAGAAGAGATAGGGAATTATCAGTTTTTAAAAAGTAGAGGAGGAACCGTTCCCTTTATAGAGGAGCCGATGGAGGTTTTTAGAGAGAATGCCTTTTTGGTAGGAGATGCAGGCGGTATGGTAAATCCAATTACTGCCGGAGGAATTGGTAATGCTATGTTAGCTGGGAAAATGGCAGCTGAAGCTATTCTCTCTAAAAAACCTGAGAGCTATTCTGAGAAGGTAAAGACTCTTGACTGTTTTCAAAAAGAATTGTTCTCAATTAGAGAGATTTTGTTTAGTTTTGATGCAAATACTTTTAATGAATGGGGAGAGGTTTTAAAGGGATTAAAGAGGGATGTGTTTCAATTTTTAAAAGAAGCTCCTCTTTCTGAAAAAATTTCCTTATCTTTAAAATTTTTCAAAAAGCGCCATCTCAGAAGGAATTTTTTAAACTTTTTAAGGCTTTATTTTAGATATAAGAGTTATAAAAAAGCGAGTTTTGAGCCAATATAGGTTTCTATGTTGCTTGGAAAAGAAGAAATTAAAAATATTATACCTTATCAAGAACCATTTTTATTTGTTGATGGAATAGAGAAAATTGAAGGAAATGAAATTTATGGTTTTTTCCAAACCTCAAAGGAGGATTACTATTTTAGGGGACATTTTATTGATTTTAAAATTATGCCAGGGGCTTTAATAATAGAAGCCTTAGCCCAGCTTTCTACTATTTATTTAAGAAAGAAAATTAGGGATGATAAAAGATACCACTTTTTAGCCTATAAGATAAACTCTGTCCTCTTTTTTAAACCAATTTTTCCTGGTGATAAGATTGATTTGAGGGCTGAAATTTTAGGAATATATGATATTGATAAAGATAAAAAGATAGCTAATGTAAAAGCAAAAGCTTTTTCAAATGGAGAATTAAAGGTAGAAAGCAGATTTTCAGTAATAATTATAAAAAAAGAAGAGTTTGAGAAAAAATATCTCAAAGGTCGAAAAGAAGAATAAAAAATAAAAAACAATGCTAATTTTAACCCAAACAGATATTAAGAAACTTTTACCCCTAAGAGAGATTAAAAAAGTGATTTTAGCGGTAGAGAGAGCTTTTTATGATTTTGCAAAAGGAGATACCCAGATGCCTCCTAAGGTATATCTCGATTTTAAAAAATATAAAGGCGATTTAAGAATAATGCCTGCTTTTTCTAAGACCTTAAATAAGGCAGGGACAA
This sequence comes from uncultured Candidatus Saccharibacteria bacterium, assembly GCA_964550325.1. Classification (GTDB taxonomy): domain Bacteria; phylum Patescibacteriota; class Minisyncoccia; order Minisyncoccales; family CAZJYT01; genus CAZJYT01. The sequence continues at coordinate 7,863 of CAZJYT010000009.1, forward strand.
AGATAGTGAATGTCCACCCAGAAAATCCTAAAAGAAGGTTAAAAACAGTAATGGCAGTGATTGTTTTAAATGATCCCAAAACTGGTCTCCCCTTGGCTTTAATGGATGGAACTTATATTACCGCTCTTAGAACAGGAGCTGCGGGAGGGGTAGCGGTGAAATATTTAGCGAGGAAGTCAGCAAGGAGTCTAGGAGTAGTGGGAGCAGGAGAACAAGCCTTAACCCAGATTTTAGCAATTAGTAAAGTAAAAAGGCTTAAAGAGATTTTGATTTACGATATTAAAGAAAAGCAGATTACTGAGTTAATTAAAAAATTAAAGAAAGAAAAAATTAAGGCTAAGAAGGGGAGCTTAAAGGAGGTGTGCCAAAAAGAAATTATTTGTACTACTACTCCTCTAAGAAAGCCTATTGTGAAATCAGAGTGGATTTTACCGGGAACTCATATTAATGCAATTGGGGCTGATGCCGAAGGAAAACAGGAATTAGAGGTTGAGATTTTAAAAAGAGCCAAGATTTTTGTTGATTGTTGGGAACAAGCTTCACATTCTGGCGAAATCAATGTTCCCCTAAAAAAGGAAGAAATAAAAAAGGAGGATATTTATGGAGAATTAGGAGAGGTGGTAGCAAAAAAGAAAAAGGGAAGGGATAATGAGAATGAGATTACAATATTCGACTCCACTGGTTTAGCTATTCAGGACTTATATACTGCTAATTTAGTTTATAATTTGGCAAAAAGAAAGAAAATAGGAAGAGAGATAAAGATATTTTAATTTCTCTTTTTATGTTAAAAAGTAACCGAGTCTGTGAAATTCTGAAAATAAAATACCCTATTTTACAGGGTGGGATGGCGGGGATTTCAGAACATAAATTGGTTTCTGCGGTTTCTAATGCCGGAGGATTAGGGATAATCGGTGCTGGTCTGATGCCCCCAGAATGGTTAGAGAAGGAGATTAAGTTAACCAAGGAATTAAGTGATAAACCCTTTGGAGTAAATCTATTTATGCAAAATCCGAGATTGAAAGAACAGGTAAAAATGGTAATTAAATATCAGGTCCCAGTGGTTCTTACTGGGGGAGGAAATCCTCTTCCTTTGTTTCCTTATTTACAAGCAGTAGGGATAAAAATAATTCCTGTCGTTCCTTCTCCAAGGTTGGCTAAAAAAATGGAAGAAAAGGGAGCAGATGCGGTGGTAGTAGAAGGTTTAGAATCGGGAGGTCATATTGGGCAGAATACTACTCTTTCCTTAGTGCCCCAGAGTAAAAGCTTACTTCAAAGGATTCCCCTAATTTCAGCTGGTGGAATTTATGATGGGAAAAGTGCAAAGGCGGTATTTATATTAGGTGCAGAAGGTATCCAAATGGGGACAAGATTTTTAGCTTCTAAAGAATGTCAGATTTCAGAGGAATATAAGGAAAAGATTGTTACCGCTACTGCTGATGATATTTCAGTGGTATTAAGATTTACTGGACACCCTTTAAGAGTAATCAAAAATAAATGGGCAGAAGAAATGCTGAGGTTAGAAGAAAGAAACCCTTTTCCAGAAGAAATCAAGGCAGAAAAAATTGTTAGCTCTTTAGCTAAAGAGGATGTGGAGAATATTCCTTTAATGGCTGGGGTTTGTGCGGGAGCTATTAAAGAAATTAAAAGTTGTAAAGAGATAATAGAAGAGATCGGAAAAGAGATTAGCTCTCTTTCTTAATTTCTATGAATCGTCTTTTGTCTCTTTGGTGTTTTCTTTTTTTAAAGCCCCTAATTGGATGGACCTTTATTAAAGAAGTGAGAGGAAAAGAGAATATTCCCCAGAGAAATTTTATTTTAGCCGCCAATCACCAAAGTCATTTTGATCAAATTGTAACAGGATATATCTGTGTTCCCCGAAGGTTCCATATGATTGGGCAAATAGATAAATATGAAGGAATTTCAGGTTTCTTAAGAGATTTCCTTTATTTTTTAGCTGGGACAATTCCTGTAAACAGGAAAGATAAAGAATCTAAAAGAAAGGCACTCTTAAAGGCGATAGAGGTTTTAAAGAAGGGAGACATTTTAATTATTTATCCCGAAGGTACCCGTTCCAGAACTGGTAGGATTCAAGAGGGGAAATTGGGCGTTGCTAAGATCTATTTAAAAACCGGACTTCCTATTTTGCCAGTAGGAATTAAGGGAACATTTGAACTTCTTCCTCCGGGAAAGGTTTTTCCAAAGATAAAAAAAGCAATTATAATTAACATTGGTAAACCTCTCTTTTTTAAAGAAGACTTAGAGAAGGTTAGAAATTTAGAGTGTGATTCTCTTAGATATCAAGAAATATGTAAGAAAATTACAGAAGAAGTGATGGGAGAAATAAAAAATTTAATATATGATAAAAAAAATTCTCATTGCTAATAGAGGTGAGATCGCCCTAAGGGTTATAAGGACCTGTAAGGAAATAGGCGTGAAAACAGTAGCCCTCTGCCCCCTACCTGGGCAGGAGAAGAATTTTTTAGAAACCCAGTTAGCAGATGAATATTATTTTTTAGGAAAGGAAGGAGTAGAAGGCTATTTAGACAAACGCCTTTTAATTGAGATTGCTAAAAAGGCAAGGGTAGATGCTATTCATCCAGGATATGGATTTTTGGCAGAAAATTGGGAATTTGCGAAGCTTTGCAAAAGACATAAAATAATTTTTATTGGTCCCTCACCTCTAATTTTGAAAAACCTAGAAAATAAATTGAGGGCAAAAAAAATCGCCAGAAAAGTAAGGATTCCTGTCTTACCAGATAGTCAGGGACCAATAAGAAGCAAAAAGGATTTAGTAAAATGGGCAAGAAAGATTGCTCCCCCCTTTGTTTTAAAGGCTTTAAGAGGTGGGGGGGGCGTGGGAATAAAGGTAATAAATGGAGAAATCTCTTTGGGAGAATTATTTTTTCTTTGCGGGAGCCTTCAAAGACAAACAAGAACAGCCTTTGCAGACACCGATCTCTATTTAGAAAAGAGCCTTCCAAGGGTAAAGCATATTGAATTTCAAATTTTAGGTGATGGGAAAAAATTTTTACATTTAGGGGAGAGAGAATGTACCATTCAAAGAAGATTTCAGAAGCTATTAGAGGAAGCTCCTTCAATGAGCATTGAACAGGGATTAAGAGAGAAAATGGCATATTTAGCTTTAAAGATGGCAAAGGAATTAAGGTATGAAGGCGTGGCAACAATAGAATTTTTGGTTGATGAAAAGAAAAACTTTTATTTTATAGAGGTGAATCCGAGGATTCAGGTTGAACATCCGATTACTGAAGTAATCACTGGGATTGATTTAGTTGAACAACAAATTAAGATTGCCCAGAAAGAAAGAATTAAGTTTTCACAAGATGATATTTACTTCTCTGGATGGGCAATTGAAGCGAGAATTAATGCTGAAGATCCTCTTAAAAATTTTAAGCCTTGTCCTGGAAAGGTAGAAAGATATTTTCCCCCTGGGGGACAAGGAGTCTTTGTTCACACCTTTTTACACGATGGCCAGGAAATCTTTCCCTATTTTGACCCTCTTTTAGTGAAATTAATTGGATTTGGTAAGGACAGAAAGGAGGCAATTTCCAGACTAAGGAGGGCTTTGGATGAGATAATAATTACTGGGATAAAAACCAACATTCCTCTTTTTAAGGCATTACTAACTGAAGAAAGGTTTTTAAGGGGATATTTTTATACCGATTTTATAGAAAAGGGCAAGATTTTAGAAAAGATCAACTTAGCCGAAATTTGCGAAAAAATTCATTTTCCCAAAGAAGGAATTGAGGAGAAGGAAATTGCAAAGATGGTTTTTGAAATTTATCAGGCTCTTAGAGAAGGCACCAAAGGAGATTTGCAAAAAGAAAATGTTTTTTCTAATAATTGGCTAATGGCAGAAAGATTGAAAATGCTGAATGATTATGAAATTTAAGGTTAAACTCAGAGAGAAAGAATATCAAATTGATCTTGAAGAAAAAGAAGATAAGGTGAGGGTTAAAGTTAATGATAAAGAGTTCCTTTTTAGCAAAAAAGAAGAGATAGAAAAGGTCTCCTCTCTTTCTGTTCGTCTCCCTCAAAAAAGAGAATTTAAAAAGAAAGAGATTCTAGCTCCTATTTCTGGGGTAATTAGTGAGATTTTTGTCAAAGAGAAGGAGGTTGTGAAAAAAGGTGAAAGATTGATAATTTTATCCGCAATGAAAATGGAAAATGAGATTTCAGCCCACCAAGAAGGGAGAATAAAAAATATTTTGGTAAAAAAGGGGCAAAAGGTAAACCAGGGAGAGGTTTTAATTGTTTTAGAATGAAAATTTTAAAATTTAAAAAACTTAGCTCTACCCAGGAAAAGGCAAAAGAGTTGATAAAAGAAAATAAAAATAATTCTTCCTGGATAGTAATATTTAGCAAAGAACAGATAAAAGGAAAGGGAAGAAAGGGAAATAAGTGGTATTCTCCTGAGGGAGGTCTTTATTTTTCTATAATCTTACCCCCTTTTAAAATTAAGAAATTAGAAAATTTGACAATTTTGACTGCTTATATTATAGCTAAAAAGTTGAAGGATAATTTTAATTTAGAGCCCTTGATTAAGCTTCCAAATGATATTTTAATAAAAGGAAGAAAAATTTGTGGAATTTTGACAGAGAATACAATCTTGGGAGAAAGGGTAGCAAGTTCTATAATAGGAGTAGGGATAAATACCAATCTTGAGAGCTTTCCTAAAGAGTTAAAAAATAAGGCTACCTCTCTTAAGATTGAAACAAAAAAAGAAGTAGATAATGACAAGCTTTTAAGAGAAATCGTAACAGAGTTAAAAAAAGAATTTTTAGCCTATGGCTTTTGAAAAAGAGCTTCAAAAATTTAAAGAAAAAAATAAAGAATTGAGAAAAGCTGAATTGGTTGAGAAGCAACACCAAAAAGGGAAGTTGACTGCCAGAGAAAGAATTGATTTACTCTTAGATCCCGGAACCTTTGTTGAAATAGACCCCTTTGTAGAAACCCGATTTTCTCATTTAGGATTGGAAAAGAAAAAAGCTCCTGGTGATGGAGTGATTACAGGTTTTGGTAAAATTTTTGGACGAAAGGTTTATCTTTTCTCTCAAGATTTTTCTCAAATAGGGGGAACAGTAGGAGAGATGCATGGAAAGAAGATTGCCAAGGTGTATAAATTAGCAAGAAAAACAGGTTGCCCAATCATTGGGATTTATGATTCTGGAGGAGCGAGAATTCAAGAAGGAATTTCTGCCTTAGATGCCTATGGAGAAATTTTTAGAGAGGAAATCTTAGCTTCTGGAATAATTCCCCAGATTTCAGTTGTTGTTGGTCCTTGTGCTGGCGGAGCTTCTTATGGGCCTGCCTTGTCAGATTTTGTTTTTATGGTAGAGGGAATCGCTTTTATGTTTATTACAGGACCTGAGGTAATAAATAAGGTAACTGGGGAGGAGATTTCCTTTGAGGAATTAGGAGGAGCTTCGGTCCAAACCCAAAAATCAGGATGTGCCCATTTTTCCTTTCAGGATGAGGCAGAATGTTTTTTTTCTGTGAGAAAATTATTAGGTTATCTCCCTCAGAATAATCTTGAAAATCCTCCCACCCAAAAAGGTTTTCTCTCTCAGATATTTGAAACAAAAGAAAATTACCGTCTTTTAGAAATTCTACCTCAAGAAGAAAAAAAGTCTTATGACATCAAGGAGGTGATTTCTGAAATTTTTGATGAAGACTCTTTCTTTGAAATTCAGCCAGACTTTGCCCAAAATCTTGTGGTTGGATTTGCAAGGCTAAGAGGTTATGTTATAGGAGTAGTAGCTACCCAGCCCAAAATTTTGGCTGGCGTCTTAGATATTGATTCGTCCGACAAGATTTCAAGATTTGTAAGATTTTGTGATTGTTTTAATATCCCTCTTATTACCATTGTAGATACCCCTGGATATTTACCAGGAAAAGAACAAGAATGGGGCGGGATTATTAGGCACGGAGCTAAAGTCTTATATGTTTTTTCAGAGGCTACTGTTCCTAAGATCTCTCTGGTTTTAAGGAAAGCCTTTGGTGGAGCTTATATTGCCTTAGTCTCAAAGAAATTGGGGTTTGATTTTGTAATTTGCTGGCCAACTGCCCAGATGGCTGTAATGGGACCTGAACAGATGGTGAGAATAATTTATAAAAAAGAGTTAGAAAAGTTAGAAGGGAAAGAAAGAGAAAAAATGGAAAAAGAAAAGATTTCTCAATTAAAAGAAATATTTTTAAATCCCTACCAGCCTGCGAAATTAGGACAGGTTGATATGGTAATTCATCCTAAGGATACTAGGGAGGTGTTAATCCAATGTTTGGAGACACTCTTAAATAAAAGAGAACCAAAGGTTCCAAGAAAACATGGGAACATCCCACTCTAATATGACACAACTTGAATTAGCCAAAAGAGGAAAGACAAGTTGGCAGATGAGATTTGTGGCTGAGAGGGAGAAAATAAAGCTAAGAGAACTAAAAGAGAGAATAGCCAAAGGGTGGGTAGTTATTTTAGCTAATAAGAATCACCAGAAAGTAAAACCCCTTGGAATTGGAGATGGCCTGAAAATAAAGGTGAATGCCAATATTGGTACCTCTCCTATAAAGGTAGATTTAAGAGAAGAACTAAGAAAATTAAAGGTAGCAATTGAGGCTGAGACCGATACGATAATGGATCTGAGCTGTGGAGGAAAGATTGATAAAATCAGAAGAAATTTGATCAAAAGATGTCCCTTACCCTTTGGGACGGTCCCAATTTACCAGGCGGTTTTAGAAGCTGGGGGAATAAAAAATTTAAATCTTCACATTTATCTTTCAGTGCTGGAAAAACAAGCAAAAGAAGGGGTAGATTTTATGACAGTACATGCAGGAGTAAGAAAAAAATTTTTACCTTTGCTCAAAAAGAGGTTAATACCTTGTGTTAGTAGAGGTGGGAATATAATCTTAAGATGGATGAGATACCACAAAAGAGAAAGCTTTCTCTTTGAAGGTTTTAAAAAAATTTTGGAGGTTGCAAAGAAATACGATGTTACCTTAAGTTTGGGTGATGGTTTAAGACCAGGTTGTTTGGCAGATGCTACAGATGTTTCTCAAATTGAGGAACTAAAGACATTGGGAAAACTTCACAAATTAGCTCTAAATTCTGGTGTTCAAACCATTATTGAGGGTCCGGGCCATATTCCTTTAAATGAGATTGAACTTAACATCAAACTGGAAAAAAAATATTGTCAAAAAGCCCCTTTTTTTGTTTTAGGACCCCTACCCATTGATATCGGGGCAACAAAAGATGATATAGGAGCTGCTATTGGAGGGGCGGTAGCTGGTTGGAAGGGTGCTGATTTTTTGTGTTATGTTACTAGAAAAGAACACATAGGATTACCAGAGATAGAGGATGTAAAAGAGGGAGTGAAGGTAGCGAGATTAGCAGTAGAGATTGCTGAAATTGCTAAAGGAAATAAAGAAGCAATCTTAAGAAATTATAAGATGTCTAAGGCAAGGAAGGAGGTAAATTGGAAAGAGATGTTTAAATATTCTCTCTTTCACAAAGAGTTTAAAAAATTAAGAGAAAAAGAAGTCTCTCAAAAGCCAAACCTAAAAAAAGCTAAGTTCTGTTCAATGTGTGGAGACTTTTGTGTTTTCTTTTAGCTTGACTTTTTAAAAATCGGACTTTAGAATGAAAAAAATGAGAGAAAGAAGATTTCTTTTTCTTTCAATAATTGTATTGGGAGTGATAATAATCATAGGAGCTATTCTTTTTATGAAAAAAAGCCCTTCTCACCCTCCTTCTTTTTCTCCTTCTTCCCTTCCTCCTTCTAAGCCAAAACCTCCTTCTCCAAAACCCTTTGTTCCTCCCTTACCAAAATCAATTTATAATGTAGTAGGTGTCATAGAAGAGATAGAAAAAGACTCAATTATTTTGAAAGCAAATCTTCAAAAACAAGATGATTCAGGAAAGATAATTAATTATTCAGAGTATAGAAGAGCTAAAATTACTTCCCAAACTAAATTTATAAAATTAAAATTTATAGAGATAGCCCCAGGAAGAAAGGCTCCAAAAGAAATTCCTATTAGTCTTAAGGATTTGAGAAAAGGAGATTATATTGAGGTGGTCTCAAACCAAGATGTTTTTGAGGAAAAAGAGTTTCCCGTAATTAAAGTTAGATTGCTCAAATAATGATAAAAAAGGAAGATAAAAAAAAGACAGTCTCCTTTTTAATTTTCTCTTTCCTTTTGATTTCTCCTCTTTTTGTTAAAGCAGGAGCGCTTTGCTCAATTACTTTAAAAACCCCTACTTCTACTTGTGTTGCTTCTCAAGCCCAAGTTGAATTAGAATGGACACTAAGTAGTTGTCCCCCAAATATTGATTTTTACATTTTAAGAAAAAAAGTAGGAGAGACAAATACCACTACTGTTGCTTCCACTACTTTAACCTCTTTTACTGACAATACCATTGAAAGCGGAGAAAGATATGTCTATCAAATCAAAGGTAAAAAAGGAGCTAATATTTGGTATTCTAATGAAGCTACCTCTACAGCTGTTTATTGTCCGCCTACGCTTTCAATCTCTACTTCAACCTGTGAAACTAATGGTCCCCATATTCTTTTAAATTGGACTCCAGCATCAGGGGATCTTTTAGAATATAAAATATTCCGGGAAGACCTTGGGGAGCTAACAACCACTTCTCCTAGCACAATCTCTTACGACGATGGGCCCAATTTAAAAGCAAAAGAAGAATATGTTTATTATCTCAAGGCGGTTTGGAAGGATGGAAATTCAGCAACCTCTGCTACTACCTCTATCTTAGCCCGTGCTTGCTCTCCAGTTTTAAATTTATCTTCCTCTTGTCTCACATCTGAAGAACCTGGGGGTCCTGTAGTTAAATTGACCTGGAATTCTCTTTTTGAAACGGAAAAATATAAAATTTATCGGAAAACTCCAAAGGATACAGATTTTGAGTATTTAACAGAGACCACCAGTAGTTCCTATTCTGATTATTTGGTAAATAGTTTTTCTGATGATTATTGGAAGGGAGGAAAAATTTCTTATTATCTCCAGGCTCAGTGGGATAATGGAGCCTATACTCATTCTGAGAAAAAAGAAATTGGCATTCCTGGTTGCGTTCCCTTTTTAAAAACAGAAAGTTATTGTCAAGAGACTTCTCCATATTATCCCGAAATGCACCTTTTTTGGACTGGCACCTTAGATGCCTTAGCTTATGCTATCTATTCTAATGGAAGTTCTACCTATCAGGCACAGGTGAGTGATTTTTCTTATAATGACGGATATTTTCTTTATACCTATCAGGGTGCTTGTGATGGAGAACTTAGTTGTACCAATACCTATCAGGTGAAAACTGTTGTTACGGGAGTGGCTGACTATTTAGAGTCAAACTCTGTGACAAAAGCTGTAGATTGTGAAACTATTGCCTCACCCTCTCCCCCTCCTGATTTAACTTCTATTAACACCTTCTGTAGTAGTAGCTATCCGGCAATAGAAATTAGCTGGCAGGCTTCTAATAATGTAGTCTATTACAAAGTTTATCGGAATAACATTCTTATAGGAAACTTTAAAACTACTTCTCTTTTAGATACAGGAATAGAAATGGAAGCCACCTATACCTACTATGTAATTGCTCAAGGAAGAGGAGGGACAGAGACTATTTCTAACAATGCCCTGACCATAAAATCTCCAGATTGCACTCCTCCCTCAAAACCAGAGATGGAATTAAGCACAGACTGTAGCGATTCTGGCGAGCCCTATGTTGAAATTAGCTGGAGCACCACTACCAATACCTTCCAATATGAAATTTATCGGGGCACCTCTCTTGATAACATATCACTTTTAACTACCTTTTCATCTGGTGATTCAGCCTTTATTTTAAAAAAATGGAAAGATACTGGAGTTTCCCGTTCTACTACTTATTACTACAAGGTAGTGGCAAAAGGTCCGCCAGGGGTAGAAGGGACAAGTTCTAATATTAAAATTATAACTACCCCCTCCTGCTTACCTACCACCCCTGTTTTCACCTTAACCACGGGTTGTGGAGATTACTCTCCTTATGTTACCATAGACTGGAGCTCTACAGACCATGCTAACACTACTGAGTATGAAATTTATCGGAAAGAAGACGATGGTATAGCCCAACTTATTGCCACTACTTCTCCTCCTACTACCTCTTATAAAGATTACCCACCCTTAGAGGAAACTATCTATAAATACCAAGTAGTAGCTGTAGGACCTGGGGGAACGAGTAGCCAAGATTATAAATCAATTGAAACATATTATTGTAAACCTCCTGGAAATTTTCAGCTAAACACTCCATTTAATGTCTATTGCCAAGGTTCCTATCCCAGAGTAGACACTTCTTGGACCACCAGTTCCAAAGCCCTTTATTATGAACTTTATCGCTATGATATCAACAAAGATAGTACCACTACCATTTTTAATATTACTTCTACTTCCTACACTGACATTGGTTTTGGAAAAGCCCTAAAATTTGATGGTAGTAATGATTATGTTGATCTCGGAAATGTTAATCCACGAAATGCCATTACCGTGGAAGCATGGGTGAAGTCTGCCAGTGCTACAGGTTATAGCGCAGTTTGGCAGATCGTAAGCAAGTATTATGCCTATATATTGGGTACAAATTCTTGGAACGGAAGAAAGATGTGTTTTATAATTTATGATGGAAGTTGGCGCTACGGAAGTTGTTATGAGGTACCAGATCCTCAAAATTGGCACCATTTTGTAGGAACTTATGATAGCTCAACCGGTAAGAAAAAACTATATGTGGATGGAGTTTTAAGGGATGAAACCGACACTCCTGGCAACCTAATTTATCCTGACTCTGGCCCGGTAGTTGTAGGACGGAGAGAATGTTGTTCTCATTATTTTAAGGGTACCATAGACGAAGTCCGTATTTACAATCGTGCCTTAAGTGATACTGAAGTGAAAGAACACTATCAAGGAATTTACAAAGATGAAACAGGCTTAATTGGTCTTTGGCATTTTGATGAAGGAGATGGTCAATATGTCTCTGATAGTTCAAGTTATGGCAATGATGGAGTTTTAGGAGGGAGTGAAAGTAGTCAATCTTCTGATCCTACCTGGGTTGAAAGTGGTGTTCAATGTAACACTGATTATGAATGGACAGCAAAGGCATTTAATAAGGGAGGAAGTACCCCTTCCTCTAATAGTTTTTCTACCATCACTCCCATTTGTCCTACTACAAAGCCAGGTTTGGTTTTAGAGGCCTTTTGTGATGCAGACACCCAAAAACCTGCTGTCAGGGTTAAATGGTCTTATTCTATCAGAGCTCAAAATTATGAAATTTATAGAGACGGAGTATTAGTTGCTACTACCTCACAAGACACAGACCCTGAAGAAAGAGTTTTTGTTGATTACAATTTAGAAGAAACAGAGACTTATAACTATTATGTAAAAGCTATAGGTCTTGTAGGTAATGCTACATCAGATGTTATTTCTATTACTACTCCTTGTTGTTCACCTGATGAACCTGAAGATTTTACCGCTACTTTCGGATGCGATGGCTCTTTTCCAAAAGTAACCTTTACTTGGAAAGATTCAGATTGCACAGAATATTATGAAATTTACAAAGAAGAAGAGGGAGTGGTAACCTCCCTAGGAGCTATTTCTGATACAGATAGTCCTTCTTATACTTTTGAAGAAAATTATCCCGATATAAAAGTTGATACCGCTTATACCTTTTGGATAAAAGCCTTTGCCTCAGGGGGAGGAATAGAAAGCCCCACTTCTAACTTAGCTTATATCCCAGAGGAAAATTATTGTCCTCCCTCTACTCCTTCAATTACCTCTTTAACTACTAATTGCACCAGTTCTTCTCCAATTAATGAAATTTCTTGGCAAGATGATACTCCTTTTAATACCTCTGAATATAGAATTTACAGAAATACAGTTAATTCCATTCCTTCAACTTCCACAAAAGTGATTGCCTCTAGTACTCCTGAATTTTCCTCTCGCAAATGGATAGACAAAGATCCCTCACTTTCTGATGAGACCACCTATTATTATTGGGTAGAAAGTGTAGGTCCTGCAGGAAGTGCTACTTCTTCTTCTCTATCAATTACCACTCTTTATTGTGGCTCTCCCCCTACTCCTAATTTATCTTTTGAAAAAGCTTTTTGTAAAGAAAATTGTCCCTATTTAACTCTAAACTGGACTACTTCAAGCAAGGCTACCTCCTATAATCTTTACCGGGTTAATCCAGATAATTCAACCTCAACCTATTCTACTAGACTTCCACCGTTTACAGATAGAGGCCAATATGCTTTAGAGTTTGACGGCGTGGATGATTATGTGATTGTAAAATCCTCTTCTGCGCTTAATAACGCTGCTCTCCATTACACAGTTGTTGTGTGGTTCAAAGCGCCAAAACAGAATGAATATTGGAAAGGAATTGTGGGGAAACCAGGGAGAAATTATAATATTTGGTTAGGCGGAGCATATGGTAATTCTCCTTTCATCCATCACAGGTTTCATACTAATTCTTCTTGGAACGATGGATGTCCAAATTTATCGGGAATTGTGTGGGATGATTGGAACTTTGTTGCTATTACCAATGATGGAGGAACCTGCCATACTTACATTTTCAACAAGAATGGAACCTTCCTTACTTCAAGAACCTTTTCTCCAGCTTACTTAATTTCTAACAACTCTTCTCTTCAAATAGGAAGAAACCTAGATGGGTCAAATTACAATTTCTTTAAGGGTATTATTGATGAAATAAGAATTTATAACCGGGCTTTAAGTTTTGACGAACTCAATGGAATGTATCAAGGTATCTACAAAAATGAAACAGGTTTAGTAGGTATGTGGCATTTTGATGAGGGTGAAGGAACTACTGTTTATGATAGCTCAGGTATGGGAAACAATGGAAAGATAGCAGGTGTAAAATGGGTAGAAGGTAAATCAGGAAGCGCTTTAGATTTTAGCGGAGAAAAGGGATATGTAGATTGTGGGGATAGTCCAAGTTTATTAATTGGAAGACCATTAAGCATTGAGGCATGGATTAAACCATCTAAACCAAATTCTCGGCAAGAAGCAATTGTTACTGCTTCAAAGGGAGGTGATGCGATATATTATTTATCTATTGGTGAGGGAGTAAATGGTAGGATCTTTTTTTGGAGAGAAGAGGAAGACGGGACAGATTTTTACATTCGTTCGAATTCTACAATATTAGATACAGACTGGCATCATATTGTAGCAGTAGACGATGGCACTAACTTTAAAATTTATATTGATGGTAATTTAGATAAGTCAGAAGATGAATCAGGATATAGCCAAACACCAGATGCTATAACTAGTTGTTATATTGGAAATTATCAAGAGAACTGGGGTTCTGTATATAAATTCACTGGAATTATAGACGAAGTCCGAATTTACAACAGGGAGTTAAGTGATCCTGAAGTAAAAGAACACTATCAAGGAATTTATAAAGATGAAACAGGTTTAGTAGGTCTCTGGCACTTTGATGAGGCGACAGGGACGGTGGTTTATGATAGTTCTCCTTTTGAGAATAATGGCACTATAAAAAATAAAGGTCCAGAATGGCTTTCTCCCTCAAATGCTTCTTACTATGTAGAACCTTTAGGAAGAAATCAAACCTATAAATATTTTGTAAGGGCTGTTGGGGTAAATTTAGAAAGCGCCTCCTCTAATGAGGTTTCTACTACCACCCCTTCTTGTTTACCTGCCAAACCTGATCTAAAGGTTACTCCTAAATGTGATTACAGTATTGATCCTCCGAAGCCTTATATTGAGCTTAACTGGCAAGAAGATGAGAATACTTCTTATTGGAGTATTTATAGAAAAAAGGAAGATGAGGCAAGCTTTAGTTTTTTAGCCAATACCAGCCAAAATTTTTATGAGGACAAAAATATTGAAAGCGAGAAGGGCTATGAGTATTTTGTAACCGCCTATTCAAAAAATGGTTTATTTTCTACCGACTCTGATAGTATTTCTACTACCTCTATTACTTGTTATCCTCTTCCTTATGGTGGTAATGAATTTTCTGCAACCACTACTCCTACTTGCTATGGGTATCAATCAGCAATAAAAATAAAATGGGATGCAGATCCTTTAGATAACACTATTTATTACAATATCTGGTCAAAGAAAACGGGAGAACTTGAGTTTTCAACCACGGTTACTAATTTAGCAAGCAATATTACCCAGTATCTTCATTTAGTAGAACCTACCACTACCTATGTTTACAAAGTCGAGGCAGTGGGGACGGGACCTGGAAACTCAATTTTCTCTACTACCAGTGCTACCACCTCCTTAGATTGTGAAAGCCTCCCTCCCTTTCCTCCTATTATTTATGCTACTTCTTCTGAAGAGGTTCTTCCTTCAGAAAATGAATATATGATGTCAGCTTCTATTTATTGGATATCTTCTGGTAATGCAGAATGGTATTATATCTATAGAGATGGTAGTCAAATTGCTACTACTTCCTCAAGCACTGAGTTTGTCTTGTCTTTCACGGATTATACAGTAGAAGATGGTAAAAGCTATGATTATAAAATAGTAGCAGAAAATAAAAATGGCACCTCAACCTCAAATATTGTTTCAATTTATGTGCCAGTAGCAAGACCAGGACCCTTTGCCCTTTTGGGAACTTGGTTGGAAGAAAACCTAATTCATCTTGAATGGGAAGGTGCTAGTACCACTCCCTCAGGCGGTGTGATAACCTATGAGCTTCAAAGATCAAGCACCTCAACCTTTGCTTCTTACACTGTCCTTAAGGTTCTTTCTTGTTCTTCTACTACTCCTTCTTGTAAGAAAGAGGAGAGACAATATGATGATGCAGTCCCCACCTGGCACAGGATTTATTATAGAGTAAAGGCTACAAATTCTTGGTGGGGTGATGCCAAACCAAGGTATTCTAACCCTTGGGATACAGGACCAAGAACTCCTAAATGGAAAGAGATTCCTCCTCAGTGAGATTTAAAACAGCCTTAGCCTTTTTAATATCCTTTTTAATCTGTTCTCTTAATGCCTCAATTTTTTTAAATCTCTTTGTCTTTCTTAGATACTTAAGAAAATAAATCTCTGCTCTTTTCACCCCCTTTTTAGGAAAATTAAAAAGATGAACCTCAATTTGCTCTTTTTCACCATTAAAGGTTTTTGCCTTTCCTACATTTGCTACTCCGAAAAGTTCTTTTTCTCTATGTTTTAATTTTACCACCCATACCCCCCTTTTGACTTTATCTCTTTTATTCAAAGGAAAATTAAGAGTAGGAAATCCCAATTTTTTTCCAATTTTCTTTCCAGAGATTTTTTCTTTTTCAAGCTTCAGCATCTATTTAGAGAGAACTTCTAAAATTTTTTGAGTTTCAAAAACCTGGTTTTTAGTAAAAAAATGCAATCCTGGAACTCCGTTCTCTAAAAGTTCCCTACAAAGCCCAATGATGTGTTCTCGGCAAATCTTCCTAACTATCTCTTTCTTTCCTTTTTCCTTTTCTATTCTCTCTTTCAATTTTTTAGGAAGTGTTATTTTCAATCTTTTTTCAAAAAATAAAGCCTGGGAATATTTTGTAAGAAGAAAAATTCCAGGGACAACCGGAGCAAAAATTCTTTCTTTTTCTAATCTTTCTCTAAATCTCAGAAATTTATTTAGGTCAAAGAAAATTTGAGTAATGATAAAGTCTGCCCCTTCTTTTACCTTTAGCTTGAGGTATTCTATATTCTTTTTAAAAGAAGGACAATCAGGAGGAGTTTCAGGATAACCCGCAACTCCGATACAAAAGCGACTGGGGAAATTTTGTTTTATTTCTCTTATTAATTCTAAGGCAAGGTTGCATCCTTTTTCTTTTTTTACATCTCCTCTCAGAGCCAAAATATTTTGGATTTTACCCTTTTTAATCTTAAAGAGGATATCTTTGAGCTCTTTTTTTGTTTTATCTCCACAGGTTAGATGAAGCAGGGGTTCCAAATGATATTTTTCTTTCAAAATGATAGCAGTGGTTAAAGCATTTCCTCCTTCTTTTCCAAAGGGGGCAGAAGTAACACTGAAAAAATCTATTTTGAATTTTGAGAGAGTGTCAAATAACTTAAAAAGAGGGTTTAGCTCTTGTTCTGATTTTTGGGGACAAATTTCTATGGAAAAGACAGGGTTTTTCTTTTGATAAATTTTTATAATTTTCATTTATTTTTCAAATTTCGCTCTTAAGAGGTGAGCTAATCTTACCAAATTCTTCAAGGCAGGTCGTATCTCCTCCCATCTTCTTGTTTTTAATCCGCAATCTGGATTGATCCACAACTTTTCGGGAGGAAAGATCTTTAAACCATAATTTATAATTCTCTTCATTTCAGAAATCTTTGGAATTTTTGGAGAGTGAATATCCCAAACCCCTAAACCAATTTCTTTTTGAAATTTAACCCTTTTAAAAGAATCTATAATTTCTCCCTTGCTCCTACTGGCTTCTATTAATAATGAATCAAATTCCAGTTTTGAGATGTATTCAATTATCTCTCCAAATTCTGAATAGCACATATGAGATTGAATTTTGGTTTTTGGAAGGGCTCCCCCAGCTACCAAATTAAAGGCTTTAATAGCAAAATGGAAATACTCTTTCCAATACCTTTTCTTTAAAGGAGCCTTTTCTCTAAAGGCTGGCTCATCAAGCTGGACAATTTTTATACCATTTTTCTCATAATCTTTTATTTCATCCCTTAAACAAAGAGCAATCTGAAAGGCAACCTCGTACCAGGGAATATCTTCTCTGGGAAAGCTCCAAGCCAAAATGGTGATAGGACAGGTAAGCATCCCCTTAACTGGTTTTTTTGTTAGGCTTTGGGCAAAGGTAATCTCACTTTGGGTTAAGGGTTTTTTTCTCCAGACATCCCCATAAATTATGGGAGGTCTATAAACCCTTGTTCCATAGGATAAAATCCAGCCATTTTTGGTAGTGATGAAACCCTCTAATTTTTGAGCAAAGAATTCTACCATATCACTCCTCTCAAACTCCCCATGAACCAGGACATCCAATCCTGTTTCTTCCTGGAACCTTATTACTTCTTTTATCTTCTCTTCAATAAATTTTTGATATTCTTTTTGGGAAATTTTACCAGAGAGAAATTCTCTCCTTTTTTTCCTTATCTCAGGAGTTTGGGGATAACTTCCGATAGTAGTAGTGGGAAATAAAGGTAATTTTAAGATTTCTCTTTGAATTTTCTCTCTTTTTTCATAAGGTAATTTTCTTTTAAAATGATAATTTTTAAGTTTCTTTATTCTCATTCTTACCTCCTTATTGATTCCAAACCTTTTCCCTTTCTTTGGTTTTAATTTTTCTTTTCCTTCCCAAATTTTGGCAATTAGATTTAGTTCTCTTAATCTTTCTTTGGCAAAAGATATTCTTTCTAAGAGTTCTTTAGGAAGCTCTTTCTCATTCTCAATGGTTACTGGTAAATGGAAAAGAGGACAGCTATTGGAAATAGCTAAATTTTTGGCATATTTTGAAATTTTATGTAAGGTTTTTATCACGAAAGAGAATTCTGTTTTCCAAATGTTTCTTCCTTGAACCAAGCCACAAATTAAAATTTTTTCTTTTGGAAAACCAAATTTTTGGACAAGTTGGAGATTCCCCCCTCCATTAAGAAAATCCAGTCCTATTCCAGAGAATGGTAAATCATATAATTCTTTTAAAAAGTCAAGTGTTTCATAATAAGTAAGAAGGTAAACTTTCTGGTTGCTATTTGGAATTTTTTTATAAGCCTTTTTAATTGACTCTATTTCTCTTTCAGAAAGTTCTAAGACAAAAGCGGGTTCTTCAATAAAGACCTCCTTAAAATCTTTAATTAATTCTGAATAAATTTCAGATAAGGCTAAAAGATACTTTTCAAAATTTTTCTTTGAAATCCCCTTGGAAAGCTTTAAAAAAGTAAAAGGTCCAATTAAAGAAGGGATACCTTTTTTATGGGATTTAAGTTCTTCTTTTGGTTTTTGCCAAGAAATCTTAAAACTTCCTGGCTTAAAGTTTTTTGGAAAATCAGGAACTAAGTAATGATAATTGGTATTAAACCACTTGGTTAAGGTGAGAGCCTTTTCTCCTCGACAAAGAGAGAAATACTCATTTAGATCTTTTACTTTATATAGTCCTACCATAATGGCAGTATCTAAGATATTGTCGTAAAAGCTCATTTCTCCTACTGGAAATTTATCTACATAACTTTTATAGAGAGCTAATATTTCTTCTTCTAATTTAAAAATCTCTCTTTTTAATTCTTCTTCTTTGATTTTTCTATTCCAGAAAGCTTCAATTAGTTTTTTATACTCTCTCTTTTCACCCAATCTTGGAAAACCATATGCAATTGTTAAAAGCTTCTTCCCCATAATAAAAATCTATATTTTTTTAATTTTGATATTCCCCCAAATCCCTATTTTATTATCAATTATTATAACTATTCCCAAGACTTCTTTAAAGCTCTTTGAAAAATCAATTCCCTTTTTAATATCATTTTCACTTTTTACTCTATTACAAACAGCGGTAGCTAAAGCATCTGAAAAAATGGCAGAGTTTGAGATACTGGTGACAGCATCTGCCTTTCCAAAGCTGAGAGAGTGTCCAATCTTTCCAGAAGAGGTAGCAATTCCTAAGGGAAAATTGGTTTTTGGAATTTCTAAAGCAAAGTTTCTATCCAATGAAGAATTTCCAGTATAAATGCTAATTAATCTCTTTTTTGAACTTTTCAAAAATATATCGCCTCCATTTTCAATGATGATTTCAGAAGAGAAAGAAAGCAATTCTTTCCCTACGAATTCAGCAATTGCTCCTGCCACTGAAGCCATAGGTCCTACTCCTACTTTTTTTGAAAAAAAAGCCATTTTTGAGATAATTTCTGGAGCCTCCCTTTCAACCTCAATTGGCGAGAGAGAAAACAGAAATTCGGGATGTTTTTCAATATAATTTTCTATCTTGTTACGGTTTTTAATGATAAGTTTTTCAGTTTCTTTTTTTAGATTTTTATCAGCCAAAACCAAACAATCTGTTTCTTTTATTGATACCTCAAAAGAAATTAAATCTTCTGCTTTTATCCAGTTTCTGTAAATTTTGTTTTCTGAAATTGTTCTCATACCTTAAGCTTTCCTCCGGGAAGAGGGGCAATCGGCCTTGTTAAAAGAAATTTTCCCTTCAATATTAGTCTTTTTAATTTTTCAGCAATCTCTCTTGCCTTTGTATAGTTAGAAAAAGTGAAGGTAGGGATTCTTTTTCCAAAAATTTCTATTTCCCCGCTTTTTAATTTTGCATAAGAGATCTTTCCCAAAATTCTTGAAGAACAATTAGGGTAATCTTTACTATAATCCACAATTGGAGCGAAGATTTCTTCGTCTCCAATAGAAGTGAATTTTGCCATTTCTTCATCAACGATTGGAATTGGAATTCCAATCCCCACCATTAAGCTTGTACCATATCCTAAAATACCAATTGCTTTTAGCCAACCTTTTTTCATTTTTTTTAGATTGCCAATTACAGCAATTGTCCCGCCGGCCTGAGAAGGAATTTGAATTTCTTTTGTGTTTCCTTCCTTTCTAAAAGGACTGTGCTGGGTTCCAGGCCAACAAATGTATCCAATAGTGCCCCCTAAAAAAATTCTTGTGCCAATTCCAATTGTTTGATAATAGGGGTCATTTAAAAGTGGAGAGAGATGGCCCGAGGTGCAGAAACTCGCATTTGCCAAATTCGGTTTCAAGATTCCCATATATGTGTAAATAGTTTTTTTAGATAGATTCACAGCAACATTATAATTTTGATAACAATTTCTCATATTAAATAAAACAGCGTCTCTAAAGTCTTTCAAACCCAATCTCATCTCTAATTTTTTCATAGGGTAACAGTCTGTGCCGAAGGCTTCAGCTCTTAATTTAATTTTCTTCCCAGAGACTAAATCTTCTATTACATGAGCTCCTCCATATTTAAATCTTCCCGGGAAGTTTTTATTTCTCGGGTCGTTATCAGGAAGGGCAGTAGCTCCAATAAAAATGTCACAAGCAGCAAAGCCACAATAGGCAGGGACATTATTCAGATAACATTTTCCTCCTCCTAATTTTATTCTTGGTTTTGAGGGTTTTAGATTAAAATAGGCACCACTTGAGCACATTGGAGAGAAGGTGCCAGTGGTAACCACATCAACCATTTTACTCGCTTTTTTTATTCCTTCTCTTTTAGCAATCCTTATCATTTCCTCAGCAGTTACCACTACTACCTTTCCTTTTTTTATCTTTTCATTAATTTCTTCAATAGTTTTCATAAAAATGTTTTTATAAAAAAAATCTCCCGGGTTGGTTAGGAGATTTTTTATTTAGCAACCAATACTTCTTCTCCCCAACCCTATCCGGGAGGTAAGGTCATCATCATCTCTGGGCTTTCTTTTATAAAATTAGAAGAAAATAATGTGAAAGCCATTTTAATTAATTTTAACGGAGGAGGTGGGACTCGAACCCACAAGGGGAATAGTCCCCACAGCTTCTCCAGAGCTGCGTCTTACCAGTTAGACATACTCCTCCTGCTTTTAATATTCAGGTTAATATTCAGGTGTTGGAGGACCCTCTTTTTCTTTTTTCTTTTCAGGTAACTCTGCTACCACTGCTTCTGTAGTTAACAGCATTGAAGCGGCAGAGAGAGCATTTTCCAAAGCCATTCTTACTACTTTTGTAGGATCTACCACTCCTGCCTTAATTAAATCTTCATATTGAAGGGTTTGGGCATTAAAACCAAAATTGAAATCTTCTTTTTTACTTCTTACTTTTTCTACCACGATTGATCCATCTACTCCTGCATTCTCTGCAATTTGTCTTATTGGCCTTTCTAAGGCTTTTTTGAGAATCTCTATACCAGTTTTTTCATCTCCTTCTACTTTTATTTTGTTCAAGGTGCTAATAGCCTTCAAGAGAGCAGTTCCTCCGCCTGGTAAAATTCCCTCTTCAATAGCAGCCCTGGTAGCATTCAAGGCATTTTCAGTTTTCTTTTGTTTCACCTTTTGTTCCACCTCGGTCGCCGCTCCTACCTTAATTACTGCTACTCCTCCGGCTAATTTTGCCAATCTCTCTTGAAGTTTTTCTTTGTCAAACTCAGATTCAGTCCTTTTTAATTCTTCCTTTATCTGCTTAATTCTTGCTTCAATTTCTTTTCTTTCTCCCCTTCCTTCAATAATAGTTGTTTTTTCTTTTTCTGCCACTACCTTTCTTGCCCTTCCCAATTGTTCTAATTTTACATTTTCTAATTTTAATCCTAAATCTTCAGAAATCACTTGGGCCCCAGTAATTACCGCAATGTCTTGGAGCATTTCTTTTTTTCTATCACCAAAACCAGGAGCCTTTACTGCCAAGGCATTTAGCACCCCTCTTAACTTATTTACTACTAAAGTGGCTAAAGCATCACCCTCTACCTCATCAGCTATAATCAAAAGATCCTTTTTCCCGGTTTGAGCCACCTTTTCCATCAAAGGAACAATTTCATTGATAGAAGAGATTTTTTTATCAGTGAGTAGAATATAGGGTTCCTCTAATATTGCTTTCATTCTCTCTGTATCTGTAATCATATAAGGAGAAATATAACCCCTATCAAATTGGAGTCCTTTTACAATTTCTTTTTCCAATCCTATCCTTTTTGATTCTTCTACCGTAATCACTCCATCTTTCCCTATTACTGAGAAAACTTCAGCAATCATATTCCCAATCTCTGGATCTAATGCAGCAATTGTGGCTACCTGAGCAATTTCTTCTTTCTCTGTAACTTGTTTGGAATTTTCTCTCAAGAATCTTATCACCTCTTTTAGTCCTTTTTTAAGTCCTTTTTGAAGAATAAGGGGTTGAGCCCCCGCCGCTACATTCTTTATACCTTCACTCGTAATAGCATGTGTTAAAACAATAGAGGTGGTAGTTCCATCTCCTGCACCATCAGAGGTTTTTTCTGCGACTTCTTTGACAATTTCTACTCCCAGATTTTCAATTTTATCTTCCACTTCTAATTCTTTAGCGATAGAAACTCCATCATCAGAGATTTCTGGTGCTCCAAATCCTTTATCTAACACTACATGCCTTGCTTTCGGTCCTAAGGTTACCTTTGCAGCTTCGGCTAATTTACTAACGCCGATTAATAATTTTTTTCTTGCCTCTTCTTTAAAGATTACTTGTTTTGCCATAGTTTTTTATTTTATTTTTTATTCTTCAATGATTGCTAAAATGTCGTCGTCAGTAGCAATTAAATATTCCTTATCATTTATTTTTATCTCATCGGGACCATATTTTTTAAATAATACCTTTTGCCCAATTTTTACCTCTAAGGGGATTATCTTTCCCTCTTCTGTTCTTTTCCCTGGTCCTACCGCAATTATTCTTCCCTGCTCAGGTCTCTCTTTTTCTGCACTTTCTGGTAACAAGATTCCCCCTTTTGTTTTTTCCTCTTCTTTAATAGGTTCAATTAAAATATGGTTTGAGAGAGGTTTAATCTTCATAGTTTTTTATGAGTGTTATTTTTAAGTCTTTTTATGTTATCTCCTCTTTGAACCTTCATTATAATTATAAAATTTTAATTTGTCAAGACCCTGCACTATCTGAGGACATCGGTAACACTTTAAGGTATTTTTGCGAATTCAATAGGAAGCACATATCCCAAGGCTTGGTGGACTCGGTAAAAGTTGTAATCAATGAGATATTCTACTAATCTAGGGTTAAAAAATTTACAGGGGTCTGACCCCTGTTAGTTTTTTCTCTCAACGATTCTATCTATCGAGCTAAAATCCCTCAGTAAATTAAGGTAAGGAGAATAATCGCAATTCCTTTTAAGGTAGAAATTACTTTATTTAATTAAAATGAAACTCTTTTAGATTGGTTTGATTATTCATAAAACTAATTATTTTTTAGTATCTTATCTAAAATTGTAATTGTTGACTGTTGTCGTGCCCACTTTTTTATATAGCTTAGGTCTACTTTAGAAATATCTAAAATAGATTTAATATCTTCTAATTGTTTTTGAGAACCATTTTCTCGATACCAACTTAATTTTACTAAAATTAAATCTTCTGGAGAAATAAAATTAATCTTTTGAGAATTTATTCTTTTAATTATTTTTCTTTTAATCCTTAATTTGTCAAACTCATCTCTTTTTGAAATCCAGAAATCTACTTTTAGTCCGGTCTGAGGATGGATAAAATTAAACTCTCCTTTTTGGAGAAGGGCATCCTTGATACCTTCTTTATCTACATACACATCTTTATCAATCAAAAGCAGTTCTTTACAGAGGGCATCTATATCTCTCTGAAACAATTCTACTACTATATCAATGTCGGCAGTAAAACGAGGCCTTCCCCAAATTGCAACTGCAAAACCGCCGGTGATAATATAAGGAATTTTAAGCTTTTCAAGAATTTCAGCAATTTTACAAAGAAGTTCTTCCGGTCCTAATTCCTTGAAATTCTTTTGTTTCATGCTTTTGTTCTCTTAATCTATGCAATTTTTTTCCAAGCAAAAATAATTGAGCGGCAATTTTTATCTTCTTTTCAGGAGACATTTTTCTATAAATCTTATTTTGAAAATTTTGGGCTTCCATAAATGTATTTTTTATTTCTTTATAATG
>CAZJYT010000010.1:0-25485 GCA_964550325.1 uncultured Candidatus Saccharibacteria bacterium
AATTTTAGATATTATAAGAAAACAGATAGAACTTTGTAACTCAGCGGAAGTAGTAAAAGATGAGAAAGGGCGGATAGTTTGGGAGAGAGTGAAGGAAAAGGGAGAAGAGGAGAAAAAATGATCTGGAGGTAAATATTAAGATTAAATGATAGTTTAATTTAAAAAAGGAGGTGATTGATGTCATATTATGAAACAAAAGAATTAAGGTTAATAATTGAAATTGAGAAAACTAAAAATAGTAAAAAACCAATAAGGCTTACATTTGTAAAAGATAGTGAATACCTATTTGGTGCTAAGCTAACTGATATTAATACACAAGAAGTATGGAATTTATTGATTTATTGGCTTAAAGATTTTTTGAATAACTTATAGACTAAATAATTGTTTAATTTAAAGGAGGGATAAGATGAAAAAAATGGTATATAAACCACGAATACAAAAGCCTAAAATTCTTTTGGACACTGAAGAAGTAGGCTTACGAATAATTATTATTTCTTATGGAACTCATCCTTGTGCTTATGTAGGAGTTCCTGAAAATCACCCTATTGCTGGATATGATTGTGATGATTTATCTTTTATGAATGTTCACGGTGGATTTACTTTTAGTCGTAAAGGAGATAGAAAGCCTCTTCCTAAAGGTTATTGGTGGTATGGTTGGGATTATGCTCATTGTGATGATTATATGGGATATTATAAAGAAAATGAAGAATTGGCTAAAAATTCCAAAAAATGGACAACTGAAGAAATATACGAAGAAGCTAAAGAAGTTGCTTGGGAAATGAGAAAGTTAATGAAGTTTATAGAGGTAATTAAGACTAAATAGGGATTTAGTTTAAAAAGGAGGTGGCAAAATGTTAAGGTATATCAAAGGGTATAAAATTGGACCAAGAGCAAACCTTCACAAAGCAGACCTTTCTGGAGCAGACCTTTCCGGAGTAGATCTTCATAGAGCAGACCTTTCCGGAGCGAATCTCCAGGATGCAAATCTCTCTGGAGCAAATCTTCGTGGTGCAACTCTTTCCAGTGCAGAACTCTCCGGTGCAAATCTCTCTGGAGCAAATCTTTGTGAAGCAGATCTTTTTGGGGCAGAACTTTGTAAAGCAAATCTCTCTGGTGTAAACCTCTCCGGTGCAAATCTCCAAGAAGCAAGTCTTCATGGAACAATTCTTCATAGAGCAAATCTTCGTAGAGCAAATCTTCATAAGGCAAGTCTCTGGGGGACAGACCTTTCTGAAGCAAACCTTCATAGAGCAGATCTTAGGGAAGCAAATCTTCAAGATGCAAATCTCTCTGGAGCAAATCTTCGTGGTGCAGATTTTCGTGCAGTAAATCTTTATTGGGCAGATCTTTCTGAAACAGACCTTCGGAATGCAGGTTTTTACGCAGTGAGCTTTTATGGCTGCAATCTTGATAAAGCAATTATCAATTATCGGAATAAAATAGTTAGAATACATTTTGAAATAATTAGGGAGGAGGAATGATAGAAGAACAATTATTAAAAATTTTTAAAAATTCATTAATGAACGCTAATACAACTGAAATCAAGTATGTTTTAACAGGGAAGCAAGAAGCATCTAAAATATCAAAAAAAATTTTTTATACAAAGAATTTAATGGATTTTATTAAAAAGAAAGAAAAATATTTACAAGAAAATAGGAAACACTTGCCATACGAGAAGGTAAAAGAACTTGAAGAAGAAATTAAAAAAGAGAAAAGGAATGAAAAAATTCAAAGGAAAAATAGAAGGCTTCTTTATAATAGATTTAAAAAAATATTAAACTCAAAGAAGGATTTAGTTATAAACTTAGAAGTTTTTTCTTGTCGTGCAGATATTTTCTGGAGTATAAGCATAATTTTGTGTGAAAAAGTGGAATTTTATTACAGATGGAATTGGTGTAGTGATGGATATGGAGTTAGATCAATGAGAATAGAAAGAAGAAATGGAGAATGGCAGTATTATACAGGCTGTAGTATAGTAAAAAAAATAACACGATTAACTAAAAAAGTAGATACTTGGATAGATCAAACTGAAGATTTTTATAAGATGGAGTGAAAAAAAAGGAGAAAATTATGTTAAGAGGAGAAATAATGGATAATAGAGATTTTAAAATAATGCAATTATTTTGTTTTGCTTTACGCTATGTAGCTATTTCACATGGTTTAGGAAAGTTATATGAGGCTATTGAAGAATATATAGATTGGTATAATCAACATTTTCAACCTATTAGTGAAGAAGAAGTTCTAAAATTTAGAAGAGAGTTAATTAATTTAATTGAGTAATATAAGGAAGGAGGAGGTGAAAGGTGGCTATATTTAAGAAAAGTATAGCTTTAAAAAAATTTAAACGGTTTCTATATGAAGGACTTTTAACAAGTGATCTACCAGAAAAAGAACAAAAAAGCGTATTGCTGATGTTTATAATGCCATATCTATGGAAGAGGCACTAATTTGTTTTCTTGGAAAGAAAGAAATTACTCAAAATAAAGAAAGGGATATATTGATAAGTTTTATTGAGGATGAATTAGGTTGGGAAGATTAAAGGAAAGGAGGAAAAGATGATCAGAGAAGAAATAGCAAGAAGGTTGTTTAATCATTTTGATTATTCAGGTAGAAATTTTGATGAAGTGAATCCTATAGAACAATCAAAATATTACTCTGTAGCTTCAGATTTAATTATTCTTCTTAAATCTTGTCTATTTCCAGGAAATATAAGAATTATTAAAGTTGCTCAATGCTATTCTTGTCCTTACAGAAAAAAAATTTTTTTAAAACATTATTGTAAGAAAACAAATAAGAAAATTCCAAATATTTATGATATTCCTAATTGGTGTCCTTTACCCGGAAAGGAGGAATTATGGTAACAAGTATAATTTGTGGAGGAGTAATTGTTCTTTATAAGTGTAAAGGATGCGGGAAGTTTAAGAAGGATAAAAATTATAAGTTAGCTTTTAAAGAAGTATCAGGAACTATGATGGCTTTAAGAGAAGTTAGACCCTATGTATGTAAAAAATGTAAAGAAAAGGGAATTAAATTAACCAAGCGAGATAAACCATATAAATTTAGTGTAATTTAATATGCCATACTGGTTTGAAAAATTAAGATTACCTAAAGATAAAAGGAGGAGGGATGGAACATCTTAAATTAAACTTTGTTGAAATAGAATCTGGCGATTGGTGTAAAAAATATAAGGATTGGATAAGTAGTAATACAATTGAAAAATGTAAAAGAAAAGGGACCTATCAAGAAAAAGGATGTTACTATTGTAAATATAGAACATTTATGGTTCAGAGAAAGAAGAAAAAATGATAGAAATTTTTCTAATAATTCTGGGAGGAATTTTAGCTTTCTGGATATGGAATAGATATGCAGAGGATATGGAAGAACTGGAAAGGAGGAGGAAGACATGGAGATAAAAGAAATGGTAGAAAAAATATTAAAAAAAAGAAGGATTTCTTTATATAAACTTACAAAAGAGATAGGAGTTGCCTATAATACAGCTTGGAGATGGAAGCAGGGAAAATCAGAGCCTTTACCAGTGTTTAAAAAAATTCTTAAAGAAATGTTAAAAAAATAACTTGACAAAGGTAGAAATTTATAGTATTTTATAGAAAAATGAAATATAAAAGCGTAAAAGTAGATAAAAGAATATATGAACAGCTTAAAGATTTATGCTCTAAAGAGAAAAGAACTATCTCTGGGCAATTAGAATATATTTTGGAAAGATATTTAAAAGAGAAAAATAAAAAATATAATGCAAGATAAACTTTGTCCTTTATCCTTTAGTTTTGTAGTTAAAGGGGCCTCTCCACAATTAATTACTCCACAATTAGCAAAGCTTCAGATAAAAATAGGTTTTCCCTGTATAGGAGAAAAGTGTGCTTGGTGGGATAACAATGCCAAACAATGCAGAATTATAACTATTCAAATGTTACTGGAGGAACTAAATGCAAAAAAGTAATATTACAATACACAAAAAGAGAAAAATATATAAAATTAAAAAGCTTATTCCCGGATATAAAGTTTCTCCTAAATTAGCAGATAAAACTTTGGTAGCGGTCCCTCTTCAACAGGTTAAGGCTAATCCAAACCTTATCATTCAATATCAAAATGAACAAATGATTGTTCCCTCAAAACCTCTATATGAATTTGCTTTTAAGGATAAATATGGGAGAGGTCTTTATATATTATGCTATTATGAATGGCAACCACAAAGCTCTTTACAATTTTCTTTATTTTGAACCCACTTTTACTTTCATTTAGAATGGTCCGTAGGGGTTAAAGCTGCTCCCGGTTTTAACCTTGAGGGACCTGCAGGGAAAAGGGACCAAGCTTAACTTTTCCCGAAGAGATAGGGGTTAGGGGGGGCTGGTGGCTTGGCGCCAGCTTATATATGGAATACGCCAATATTTATTCCCAAATTTGGAAGGATAAAAAAATAAAAAAATTGTCTCCAGAAGGTAAAGTATGTTTTATCTATACATTTACAAACTCTTCTGTTACACCTTCGGGAATATATAATTTTGATCCAGAAGTAGCAAGAGTAGAAACTGGTTTAAAAAATTCAAAATTTAAAAAAGCTTTTAAAGAAATAATTGATAATGGATTAATCAAATGGGATGAAGAGGAAAATCTTATTTGGGTGGTTAATAAATTTAAATATACCCCTAAGTCTCCGAAAATTATTCGTTCTATTGTTAAAGAGCTTGTGCAATCAAAGCATTCTTTTATTGAAGAATTTTTAAAGAAATATTATGATTATCTTGAAGGACATCTTCCTCCAGATTATAAAAGAAAAGGTATGGTATAAGATACCGTATCTATACTGTATCTATACTGTATCTATATGGTATCTATATGGTATAGCTATGGTATTAAAATATTATATTAGATCATATCAGATCAGAAATATTATATAAGATCATATATGTTAAAATTATTAATTTTTTATTTTTTAGGATTAATAACAGGGATTGTAATAGGAACCATTTTGCTAATTTTTCTTTCAAAAGCTCCTAAATTTGTTGAACTTACAAAAATTATCAAAGAAAATGACAAAAAGGATTAAAAATGATAAATTTGGTAAGGTTTTACCGGGAAGAATAATTATTTTGAAAAGAAATAAATTAAAAAAGTTAAGACTGTTTTCAAAAAAATTAAATTTTTTTTCAAAATTAACAAAAACTATCTAAAATGAAAGAAAAACTTCTTATTTTGATAGGAACTTGGTTATTTTGTGATGGTTTGTTTAGTATTCATCAATATTGGGGTAAAGAGGGCTTGAGAGAAAATTATATTAGAGTAGTTAGGATAACTTTGGGGATAATTTTAATAATACTGGGCTGGATTTAAAGGAGGAGGTGAAGGATGGATATTTTAAATCAGTGTTTAGGTTCAATCCTTCTTGCGGTGCTTATTCCGGTAGCTACCGCAATTGGAGCTTTACTGGGAAGGTTGATTAAAAGAGCAATATCTAAAATTGACAATGCTTTAATGCAACAGCTGGCTTGGCAGGCGGTTCTCTGGACAGAACAAACCTTCAAAAATTTACATGGCCGAGATAAATTTGATAAAGCTTATGAATGGCTTGCTAAAAAACTTCCTGGGATAGAAAAAGAAGATATTGAGAAGGCCATTGAGTGTGCAGTGAGAGAAATGAATTCTACTTTCCCAAAAGTGCCAGATTCACAGCCAAAGTAATAAGAACAGGATTATTTATTAAGAAACATTTAAGGTTTGGCACATTTTACACTCCAGAAGGAGAAAGATATAGAGGATTTAAATTCACGATAAGGTGGTAAAAAGAGGAATAAATGCAATCGTAAATATTTAGGGGGGAAGATGAGTAAGTTTGATATTGAGTGGTGGAATAATTATACAAAAAAAGAGTTAACTAAATATCTTCACGAACTCCAACCTATTACACGCCAAGAGGCTGATTTGTTAGATAGATTTTGGGTAAAAACAGATGAAGGATATCAACTTGCAGTTGTTTGGATTGCTATTAGAGGACCGGATACTACTGGGGTAGAAGGCTGGTTTGTGCGTAGGGGTAAAGTTGTTCCCATAAAGGGTTATAGTGGAGAATTAATACCTGTAGATAAAAGACAAGAAGCACTTTATAAACAAATTTTGTATCAAGACAGAAGTGGAAAGGAAGAAAGACATTTACAATAAAAAAAGGAAAGTTTATCCGTTACCAGAAGAAAAATTAATTTACCGCATAGATAGGGAAATATACTATGGAGATAATAAACAAAAAAGACTTAGTAGAGAAATTGGAAAGAAATAGGAGGAAAGATGAAGAAAAAATATTTATTAAAATTTTACTTACAATATTTATCACTTGGTCTATGATAGCAATAGTTGGAATAATATATAGTGAAATAAAAATAAGAAAAGAAGTTTATGGATGGTATCTACAGGCGTATTCAGCAGCAGATGCTGATCAGATGATAAAATGGTTTAAAAAACTTATAGAAGGAATGGAAAAATTAGGCATGACAAAAGGGCATTATGCTTTACTTATAAAAACTCCACATAATGATATTTCATTAGATTATCAAGTATTTAAGAATTTAATGAGAAGGTGTTATGAAATTAAAAAATATAGTAAAGGCTCTATGGATTATGCTGAATCTTTAAAAGATATAAGACAACAAATGGAAAAAACAGGTTTTTCACCAGTGTATTGGTATTTTATTCACAAATTTCCTTATCCAATATTATCTCTTCTAATCAGCGTTCCTTCAATTTTTTTATTATCTTTTTTATTGTTTGTGATAGAAGATGAGACATTTAGAAATGTTGCAATACCGCCAGATTCAAGAAAACTTTATCATATATATTTGAAAGACAATGAACTTAAAGAAATAAAAAAAAGATTTCCTGATATTATTATAAGATAAAAAAATCATAAAATAATGGAGATAATAAACAAAAAAGACCCAGTAGAAAAAATTGAAGACTTAAATCGCAAAGGAAAAATTAAAACTTTGTCCTTAAAAAAGGATCCACGAACTCCTCGTGTAAAATCACCCTGGAATAGGTGGCCTGAGGATAAGGAGAGGTGGGATAGAAATTGGGAGAAAATTTTTGGGAGAAGATAAAATGATAAATATAGATATAAAAGGAATGGGATTTATTGGTGAAAAAATATTGATAAACTATAAACTTAAAAGTGGTTGGTATAAAATTATCAAAGGTTCTCTTTCTTTACACTACTTTAATGGTCCGGGTAAATTATTAGTTAAACATACTTGGAGACATAAACCCTTTATAGCAATAGAGAATACATCTAAAGGAACACTTTATTTTAAAGAACCTTTTTTGGTTCTTAAAGAAAATATGTGTTTTAAGCGAAAATAGAGTGGGAAAGGATTTTTGGGAGGAGGTGGAGAAATGATAGATAGTAAAGATTTGGAGAAATTGATAGATAGTAAAGATTTGGAGAAATTGGAAAAAATAGAAAAACTAAAGGAAGAAATGGAACTTGCAGTAAAAATTGCATTGGAAGTAATAAATGAAGTAAAAAAAGAAAAAACTGAAATGACAGAACCTCTTTGTAATGTTTTTCTATTACTTCTATTTCAAGAAATATGGCGAGAATTGAAAGTAATATTAACTCCTCCATCTCCAGTATTTTTTTCAACATTTTCAGAGCCAAATCCAAAGCCAAAAATCTGTATAAAATGTAAAAAAAAGCTCACATCTGACGATTATTCTTTTATTTTAGCTCCAGATAAATATTTATGTGAAAAATGCAGAAAGGAACTTATAGATGAATTAGAAAAAAAATGAACATTTCATCTGAAGAAAAAATATTAGTAGAATGTAAAAAAATTGGCGGTTGGTGTAAAATTGTTAAAGGTAAATTATCTTTTCCAGCTCTTCTTGGTCCATGCAGATTATTAGTCAAATATAACTGGAAAGGTAAATTTACTACAATGGCAGAATGTAGAATTGGAGAAGTAATTTTTTTTGAAGAACCTTTAATTCTTACAGAAGGCATATATTTTAAACTTGAACGATTTTAAAATGAAAATTGGTTTTCCTTCCTTAGGTAAATATACTGGATATATTTATAGTTTACTTTCAGATTTAGGTTTCAAACAACTGCTGTATCCTCCTTCCATTACCAAAGAGATAATTGAAGAGGGAGTAAAATATGCTCCTCAAGATGTTTGCTTTCCTTTTAAAGTAACATTGGGCCAGGAAATTAAATTATTAAAAGAAGGAGCTGATGTTATCCTTTTTCCCTCTACAGGAGGATACTGTATTATGCGTAATTACTGGTGTGTTCAAAAAACTATTTTAGAGGAGCTTGGTTTTAAATTTAAGATGATTATTTTAAAATTAAAACATCCAGTGGAAAGTTTCTATGAACTTAAGAAAATAAATTCCAAATTAACCTTATTCAGATTACTTAAAGAATGTTTATGGACTTACCGGCAGATTAAAACTTTAGATGATGAAGAAAAACAGATAAATACTTCAGCTAAGATAAAGATTGGTTTAATCGGTGAGATTTATACTGTATTAGAAGATGGTATAAATTTTAATATTGTTGATAAATTGCAAAATATGGGCTGTTTTGTAGATAGATGGTTAACTTTATCTGAACAGGTCAGGTTAGCTGTTAAAAACTTTTATAAACCATTGAAATATAAAAAATATAGTATTAAAAAATATCGCCGGTTAGCAGAAAAATACTTTCCTGATATATGCGGAGGACATGCTAATGAAAATATTGTCAGGATGATAAAGTATGCTAAGGAAGGTTTTAGTGGAGTTATCTGTTTGGCCCCTTTTGCATGCAACCCCGAGACTATCTCCGAACCAGTTTTTGAGAAAATTTCTAAAGATTTTGGTATTCCTTTTTTAAAGATAAATATAGATGAAAATATATTAGCTTCCTCAACTCAATTTCATAATAGAGTTGAAGCTTTTATAGAAAATTTAAAGTTAAACTTAAAATGAATTTAGGAATAGATGTAGGAAATCGTTCCCTTAAACTGGTAGTAACAGAAAATAATAAGCTCGTTGAATGGGTATATCTTCCCAATGAAGGTATTGTTCCTACCTTTAAAAAAGCCTTATCAATTTTAAATCAAAAAATAGATTTAGATAATATAAATAGAATTGGTATCTGTGGAGCAGGAAGGAATTTTTTAGCAGCTTTAATTAAACCACAAGTTGTTCGCACTGAAATAATCGCTTTATATCAGGGAATATTAAATGAATTTCCCTATAATGAATTTACTATTTTTGAGATCGGAGGAGAGGATGCTAAAATTTTAGTTATAAGGGATAAAATGATTAAAGATTTTGTTCTCAATAGCCTCTGTTCAGCTAACTTAGGGACCTAT
Source organism: uncultured Candidatus Saccharibacteria bacterium (assembly GCA_964550325.1). Lineage (GTDB taxonomy): Bacteria > Patescibacteriota > Minisyncoccia > Minisyncoccales > CAZJYT01 > CAZJYT01. The sequence continues at coordinate 9,366 of CAZJYT010000010.1, forward strand.
TTGGAAAGCATTGCTCATCGTTTGGGAGTTAAAATAGAGGATTTTGGCTTACTGGCTTTAGGAGGAGAACCTCTTCCTATCTCCAGTAAATGTGCGGTATTCTCTATTTCTTCTTGCTTATCTTTACTTAATCAGGGAGCAAAAAAAGAAGATATTTTAGCCGGAGTAGCTCAGAGCTTGGTAAGAAATTTTTTATCTATGTATAAAAAACCTATGCCCCTTCCTTATATCTTCTGTGGAGGAGTAGCTTTAAATGAAGCTATACATTATTACTTAGAAAAGGAAACAAAAAGTATGGTATTTTGTGCTTCCAATCCTTTAATTGTATCAGCAAAAGGAATAGCTTATTTAGCCTCTCAGAGCCTACCTTCTTCTTTCAATTTAAAAGAATTAATTACTAAGGATATAAAAACAAGTTGTTTTTTCTGTTCGGGTTGTTCCAATAATTGTAAGATTATTCAAATTGGAGAAGCCTTTTTTGGCTCAAAGTGTGGTAAATATGAACGCTCTAATTGAAGAAATATTTTTAAAGTGTCTTGGTTCTGCTGAGAAATTAAAACAGTATATATCGCAAGATATTGATTTAATTAACTATATAAAAACTAAATATGGCGTATTAATCGGCTTAGCAGCAGGATTTTTAGCCAATCGTAAAGACTTATTAAATGAATTAAAATCTATAACTCATGGAGATATTTTAGAATTCTTAAAAAGAAGAAGGCCGGATCTATACCAAATCTTACAGACTGAAGAAGGCAAAAATTGGTTTAAAAAACAGAAGTTTGAAAATTTTTTTAAATTTTAGAAAGGAGGTTGAGTAATGAAAGTAGCAGGAATTTTACTTTGTTTATTACTTATAGCATTTATTATCTCCAAAACAAAAGCAGAAAAGATTAAGGCTAAACCTCAATATATTAATCCTTTAGATAAGTTTGTTCTTGCAAGAATTATTTTTGCTGAAGCGGTTGGAGAGCCTCGCTTAGGAAGAATTGCTGTAGGTTGTGTTGTAAGAAACAGAGTAAAATCACCTTATCGTTGGCCTAACACTTATAGAGAAGTGATATTACAATCTGGGCAATTTTCAGGAGTAAATTCTCTTTTATGGGATAGATTTATTCAAAATAAGTATCTTACTCCTGAACAAAAAAGAATTAAGCTTGAATGTTTTAAGATTGCTGAAGATATAATAACAGAAAGACAGCCAGATATTACAGGAGGAGCAAACCATTATTATAATCCCAAAATAGTCTCTCCTTCTTGGGCAAAAAAGATGAAAGTTACAAGAGAAATAGGAAATCATATATTTTTAAAAGAATGATTAAAAAAATTTTTTTTGATTTTTTAGAAGCTTGGCTTTCTCTTCTAAAACAGGCTAAAAATAGTCCTCATCTTAAAACAGAAATTAAAAAAGAAATTAAAAAACAAGAAAAATCTTTAGAATGGTTTTTGAAATTAGCATTATTAAGTGAAATAGAAAAAAATAATAGTAATGAAAAAAATTAATTTATTACATAAATTATATTTAAAATATCTTAAAAAAAAATATGGTGAGGAAAAATTAAAAAGATTAAAGGACAGAAGTTTTCCTTATGTAGGAGACCTTATTAAATTAGCCAATATGGATTATATAGATTTAATAAAACATTTAAAAAAAGTTTTAGGAAAAGATTTTAAATCTTTTTTTAAAAAATCAATATCTATCCCTACAGTTGAAGAGAGGTTAGAAAAAATAAAAGAAAGGGGGTAAATATGCAAAAAGAAGAGCTTATTTATCAAAAAGAACAGGAGTTAAAGAAGTTTGCTCAAAAATATAATCTTAAAATTAATCCTAAATATACTTTTAGATACTGGGCATGGTTAATTGTAAATTATGGTGGAAGATGTATTTGTGATTCAAAAAGAACACATTGTCCCTGTGAATTTGTCTTAGATGAATTAAAAAATAAAGGTTATTGTTTTTGTAAATTTTTTATGACTGAAAAATATTATAATGAATTTGTAGAATTTTATAAAAAGAGAGGTAAAAGGATAAAAAAGAAGGAGGCTCCTGTATGAATGAAAAAGAAGTTAATAAAGAAGAAATTGAATTTGAAAGAATTTATTGCCCTGATTGTGGTAAATGTCTGTGTGAAGAAGCAATCTTTATGGGAAAAATCAGAATAAAATGTTATAACTGCAACACTTTAGTAACTTTTGAAAGAGTTTTGGAAACAGAAGAACCACAGATAAGAATAAAGCGAGGTAAAAAAAGGCTTGACAAAAAGACTTAGATAAGTTATATTTTCTATTGCAAGGGCAAAAAGCCCCGAGAAGCCCAAGAAGGCTCAAAAACCTATCTTGGGTTTTTTTTATTGCCCAAGAAATCTTAAAAAGAAAGGAGGGATAAAAGATGGGTTCATTTCCTTTAAGTGAACTGGGAAAAGTCGCTGGGCATCCTGCTAAAGGAATAAGCTGGTCAAAATCAACTATAATTGTTAAAAGATTAGCTTATCCTAAGGGTGCTATTCCTTCTCACCTTCGTCCCTATACTGAAAGATTCAAAGAAGCAGTAAGAAGTTGTAGAGGAGAAATTACTACCGGTCAAGGAGCAGCAACTGTTAATGCTTTTAATGCCTGTATAGCAGCAAAGCTTAAGAAATAATTTTCCTCCATCAGCCTAACCAAAAAGAAGCCCTGAAGGCTCAGGTTAGGTTTTTTTTCTTGACAAATTTTAAATAAAAAGATATATTTAAGCTGATGGAGGAGATAATTTTCTTTACTGGTGAAGGCTGTCCTGCCTGTGAAGAGGTAAAAAAGCGTCTTAAAAATCCCTCAATAAAAATAGTTGATGTAACCAAAGATGAAAATTATGCTCGCCTTGCTTTCCAAAATGATATATTAGCAATTCCTACTGTTGCTATTAAAACTCAGGATAAAATTAAAAAATGTGATTTAAAATTAGAAAATGATAAAGTAAAGGTTAAATGTGATGATAAGGAATTTATTTTATAATGGGAAAAAAGTGGACTGTCAGTGAGGAGAAAAGAAGATTTGTTTGTCCAACTTGTGGAAGAAAATTTATCAGTCAATATCATCTTAACCAGCATTTAAAAATAGAAAGTTTAAAGAGAGAAGATAAAGGGGTTATAAAGAAAATTACAGAAACTGTAAAAACAGAAGGAGGTGTAGAGATGGAGGAAAAGGATATTCAAAAATTAGTAAATGATGCTATAGCTGGGGTAAAGAATAATATTACTTCATTAAGTAAAAAAGTTGAAGAAACCTCAAGCTCTGTTAGTAAGGTTGTAAGTTCTTTACCGGAGATAGTAGCTAAAACTATACAAAAAATAGAGGAAGAAAAAAGAAAAAGAGAAGAAGAACAGAAAAAGCAAATAGAATGGGAAAGGAAGATGCGAGATTTAGAAGAGGTTTTAAAGCATAAAGACGATATAATTAGCTTTTGTAAAACCAATCCTAAGCTTTGTAAGATTGAAGTTGATAAATTACTCCCTAAAGAGAAAGAGCATCTTCCTCATAAGACTGTAGCAGAAACTTTAGCCTGTCCAGAATGTGGACCGGCACTTCTTAGAGGGATAAGTAAAAATATAGTTGAAAATGAAGAGTTTGCTAAAAAGTTTATAAGTTCTTTAAAGGAGACCAAAGCGGATAATAGATTAAGAGAGTTAATAGAAATAGGACAAAAGGTCCAAAAAGGAGGAGAAGGTGGAGGAGAAACTGGAAAACCAAATGATACAGAAACCAAAAAAGAAGGGTCGGCCTCCAAAGAAGAAACAAGATCAACCGGCCTCTTCTAATAAAAAAGAAGAATCCTTAGAAGAAAACCCTACAATTAAAATTATAACTCAAGGTATAGCTGAACTCTCTGAAGGGTTAGCTAAATTTCAGGAGAATACCAATAAAGCCATTGAGATAATTCAGGAAAGAGTTAATAAAAGCGAACAGAATATTACCCAGTTAGCTCAGGCTGTATCTACAATTACTGAAGAATTTGTTAATTTTACAAATTCTTTAAAACAGACTTCTACAAATCCAAACCAGGAGCCTTCTGGTAATACCAATCCTCCTCAATTACAAAATCCTACTTCTGCTGGCGATAAGTTAATGTATTGGGGAAGTCTTTTAGCAAAGTTAGCTGAGTTAGGAAGGCCAAGTTCACCTCCGCCTCCTTCTTCAACTGAAGAGGGTTTGGGTAAAGGATTTGATATGATGGTAGGCGCCTTTACGAAACTGTTACAGATACAGTCAGCCTTTAGAAAAAATTTTTTAGAAGAGTTAAGAGATACTTTTACCATATTTCCTAAGGCTTTAAGAGAAAGTAAAATAGAGAAGTTTGAAACAAAAAGTAAAGAAGAACCTCATTTAGAAGAATGAAAGAAGAAATTGATATTGAGCAATACACCTATAACGAAGTTTACAAAACCTTAATTGCTATTGAAGGTCATTTAGAAAACTATGAGGATAAACCTTTTTTTTGTGCTTCCTGCATTTTTAAGCACTTAAAATATTTAGAGATACTTTCTGAAGAATGTTTGCCTGCAAAATGTAAACTTAATCCTTTATTAGAGGAAATAAAAAAATGGGCTGTAAATTTTCAAAGTAAACTATTTAATTTGAATAAAGAAGAGGTTATAAACAGATTAGAACAGTGTAGAGATTTTAGAAAAGAAGTAGAAGGAACATTACTGTTTCCTAAGAGAGATACAACCTCTTATGGGGATGTGCATTTAAGGGAGGTGTAAGATGGGAGTAATTATTGATGAGGATTTATATAAAATAGCTACCGCTCATGGCTATAGGTTTGATGATACGGAGATGGTCTGGTGTGCAGGAGTGGTAGGAGCTTTATCTCCTTCTCAGAGAAAATTTAAAAAAGCACAGGGTAAAGTGAGATGGGAAACCCCTATACCTGAGGATTTAAAGGAAAGAATAAAAAGATTTCAGGAAGGAGCAGATGAGGCCGAAGAAAGATACAATAAAGAAGGCAGACCAGGAATAAAGAGGTGGTTAGAATTAATGAAGGAAGAAGTTGAGGAAAAAAGAGGAATACCCTTAGGTGAAAGAAGACATTTAAAGGAGTAAAAATGGAAGAGATAAAAAAACTTATTCTTGATTTAATCGGTTTAATCAAACAAGAATTTGCAGAAATTAAAAATTTATTACAATCTCAGTTACAATCTCAAGGGACGGTTAAGAAGAAAAGGAAATTAAGTGCCTATCAATTATTTATGAAGGAATGTATAAAAAAAGAAGCAGGAACTATTCCTGAAAGATTTACTAAATGTGTAGCTAAATACAGGGAGATGAAAAAAAGTGGCAGAACTCTTTAAAGATATAGAAAAAAAGGTTGATGTTCTGGATACTTTAAGGGAATGGATTAAAAAGAATGGTCCTACTTTTGGAGCTATAAAGCCAGAAATAAAAATTTATAATAAAAAGCCTGTTCGTATTGTTTTGGAAAGAGGAGATGAAACTATTACTTTAGAAAAAGAAACTCCTCTGTAAAAAAACTCTTGACAAAAATAAAAAAAAAGTAGTATTTTATTTATAGATAAATAGGTAACCAGAAAACTGGGGGCTAATCTACTTGATTAGCCCCTTTTTTATTTGGGGCAACAAGAAAACTCTGACCCCGCCCTTCTGCCGGAAAGGGCGGGGTTTTTTTATAGATGGTCAAATTGTTAAAGGAAAGGAGGTGCGAAGATGAACGGTTTGGAGAGGATTGCAAGTAGGGTTAAGGAGACAAAAATTTTTGGTGTTCCCGTTGGAGATGCCCTGCTTCTACTTATTGGTTTAGGAGTAAATGAGGTTCTGGTCCCCACCTTAGGCAGCTTAATCAGATTACCTAATCTTCCTGCAGTAACCGGTGCTGGTATAGGAGTAATTGCAAAATTACCCGTTGTGGAAAGGTTCTTAGGACCTACTATGGGAAATGTTTTATCAGCAACAGCTTTAGCAACTGGTTTAGACCATCAGATAGGAGTAAAAGCTAAGGTCCAGAGTTTAATAAGCAGAATACTTCCTGCTGGCACAGCAACTGCAGGAGCAATCACTTCTGGAGTTTCTACCTCTCAAGCTGTGAGTTTAGGGCAGGCTGAGGTTTCTGAGCAGGAAAGAAGAATTTTAGAAACTTTAAAAGTAAGATAAAAATTTAAAAAGAAAGGAGGTGTTAAGATGTTAAATCATACTTATCAGGTTACCGATAGCGTTGCTTTTGCAGCCTCCACTACTAAATCCATAGATATTCCTGAGACTGGTTATGTAACTGAGATGAATCTGCTTTTGGAACTTTATGTAACTCCAGCCACTTCAGTCTCAGCTAATGAGGATGCTTTAGCAAGAATAATTGATGCTTTAAAGATTACTGCTGCTGGTGGTAAAACTTATTTTACAGTAGAGGATGGAAGACAATTGCTTTACCACTGCTATCACCAGTATCAGGGACAACTCTTACATGATGCTTTGCCTTCAGCAGGAGGAAGTGCAGCTACTGTAAGAGCATTGTTTCCTCTTCACTTTGGATTGGACCCCTTTGATTCCTTTGATAAATCAATAATTATCCCTGCAGCAGAGCTTTCTAATTTCAAACTTGAGGTTACCTGGGGAGCAAATTCTGATTTAGGAACCGGCTACACTGTAACAGCAGGTTCCTCTCGGATGAGGGCAATTGTAAAAGAGCTTACTTTAGAAAAAGGCGAGACAAGAGATACAATCTGGCCAGCAGGAATAAATGTTCCTCTATTTGAATCAAGGTCAATTACTCCCACAGCAACGGCAGCTAATTTGGGTAAGACCGATGATGTTCCTGTAGGAAGTATGCTTCATTCAGTTCTGGTAATCTCTCTGGACAGCAGTGGAGATAGAACTGACACCTATGTAAGTGAATTCGGGACAAAGTATCCTAAGCTTGCTTTAGAGGAGTATAGGATTGACAACTTCTATGCCATCAAAGGTATAAACAGAAAACAATACCTGCTTCCTGGAACTGTAGTGGGACAGCCTTCAAGCTGGTTATCAGACTTGACAGGAGTGTTCCTCTTCAGATTCAGTGAAGTAACAGGAAAGGCAATTGGTATGGATTTAACTACAGCTATGACCGGAGATGTAAAGTTAGGTTTTACCATTGCTACTGCTAATGGAACAATTTTACTCCTCTACAGAAGCATAGCTTTAGGATAATATACTCTACCAAATGGGAGAAAAAACTAAAGCCCTTATTGCTTTGGCTTTAGGAGGGCTTGCGGTATACTTCCTTCTTAAAGCTAAAGAGGCTAAGGCCGCTGAAAAAGCTGGAGAGCCTGAGGAAAGGCTACCTCTATCTTTGATTACTCCTGAGGCTAAACTTCCCAAGATACCAGCAGGCTGGAGCGTTGATTTTGAAAAAGGAATTGTAACTGTTCCCGTAGATGGTAAAGTTACTTATGATATAAGCTGGTTTATAGAGAAATTTCCATATATGAAGCATTTTAAAATAGAAGCGATGCCTTATCAGTATAGAAATGTCTATCAGTAATTTTTAACAGAATTTTTATAAATTATCAAAGATAGAGGTAGCCTTAAAGCGGCTACCTTTTTTATTTTGAAAGATGTGGCCGATTGTTGATGAAAAAGTAATTACCTGTCCGAATTGTAAAAGTATATTTATAATTGAAGGAGCAACCTTCCCCGGCTCTCCTAAATATCAGGAGATATATTGTCCGGTATGTGGACAGAAAATTATTGTCAATACTGTCCGATTTTTAGGTCTGGGGAGGATGTGGTATCCTAAAAAAGTATTAAAAAGAAATCCTGCACCTCCTCTTCCTTCCAGACAATCTGTTGCACTTACTAAAGCAACTTCTTTAAAACCAGCTAAGACAGAGGAGGAGAGAAAAAAAGAAGAGGAGAGAGCAAAAAGAGAGGAAGAGAAAAGCAAAATAATGCCTGATTGGCTTAAACCGGTATTGATAGCAGGAGGAATAATTTTAGGAGGGTTAGTTTTGATAGAATTGTTGGGAGATTAAGATGAAAATAAAAGATTTAGTAATCTATAGTTTAATTGGAGCAGGAGCGGGCTATTTATTTTATAATCTTTTTTCTAAGCCTGCTCCCCGAACACTTCCTCCTAAAGAAGAAAAAAAGACTATTGTGTTAGTAAAGGTTCCTATTCCTAAGATGGTAGGAGAAAGTGGTTTAAAAAAGATTACAGAACAACTTAAACCAAAAAGGATATTACCTTCTCTTGTTCCTTTAGGAGTTAGCTTGGAATGGGACCCAATTATGCTTGATACCTCCTTTGGTAAATTTGGTTTTACCCCACCTAAAAAGTTTATTAAATTAAAAACAATATGGGAAGTAAAAAGAGCAATATCAGAATCTCAGGTAAAGGTAAAAGATAAGGGTATTTATTGGGAAGTTTCATTTTCTATATATGTTTAAGGAGGAGATATGCAAGAAGTTAATTTAGGAGGATTTTTTCAATTTTTATCAAATGTTGGTAAAAATATTGTTAATTTCTTTACTCCGGGGCCAGAAATTTTCCCTACTAAAGCATCAAGTGAGCCTATTTTACCTGAAATTTCCTTAAAAGATGCTTTTGCTAAAAAATATAATATGTTTAATCCTACTATTATTCCAACACCTGCTCCAGAACCAGCAGGAACTCCTTTTACTCTATCCACTAAATTACAAATACCCTCTTTAAAAGAAAGTTTTCTTGAAAGAACTGCTCCATCTCTGCCTGTGCCTACCAGTATTAGTGATATAACTCTGCGTATGGAACCAAGACAGGTTGAATCTGCTTTTTATAGAGTTCAACACAGACTACCTTTATCTACTAATTTACCATCAACATCTACAGATTGGATGTCTAAAGCTTGGAAGTTTTTAGATTGGGGGGTAGATAATTTTTTAAAATATTACAGTGCAAAACAAAGTGGTAGATACTACTCTAAAATGGCTGAAGCTCAGATAGAAAGTGAAAAAGCTGCTAAAGCTATTGCTGAAGCTCAGGCAAGAGTAGCTCAAGCTCAGACTCAATCTCAGGCCTATCAAAGAGAAATCTCAAATTTATTGTCTAAGGAAGCTTTAAAAAAATACTCTCCTTATCTTTTACCTGTAGCTTTAGGTTTAGTTGTAACAATGATACTGGTAGCAAAAGGAAAAGAGAAAAAATGAGCAAGATAAATAGAGTAAATTTAGGATTTGATCCTCTTTCAGCAATTTTCTTTACTGTGAGTGCAGCAATGACAGCTGATAGTGTTATTAAGATGATTGAAAAACCTAAAATTTCTCCTGTAACAATACCGGGTGTTTTAGCGGAAAGGGGAATAAGCACAAATATTATGGAGCAGATAGGTAAATCAAGGCAGAAATTGGAAATTATACATCAAGCAGAAATAGAGCTTGCTAAAAAGCAGGAAGAGCTGGCCAAAAGAATCGCTCAAAGGCAAGCTCTAAGACAAAATATAATTAAAATTGCACCATTTATAGTCTTTGGTGGTGTTATTTTAGGTATTTTATTATTAGTGAGGAGGAGGAAATGACTTATGAGGAATTAGCTCAGAGGTATAATCAGTTAGTTGAAGAAGAAAACTCCTTACCTGCAAAGATGAATGAAATCTTAAAAACTGTAGAATCTTTAAGAACAAAAGCCTCTGATTTAGAAAGAAAAGCTCAAGAGGAGGATTTAAAAATCAGTGAAAAACCTGCTCAAGTTTATAAAAAGGTATGCGGTTCAGCCTTTTTAGGTATCGGGAAAAGCTGTCAGGAAGTTCCTGTGCCTAATCCAGAAGTAGCCAGAGAAATAAATATAAGAAATGAGTATATAAGACAGAGAAATTCTATAATTAATCAGATTGAGGCGAATTTAAAAAAGATAAATGAATTTACTAAAAAACAAATAGAGATAGAAACAGAACAGGTCGCTATAAGAGAGCAGATGGTGAATTTACAGCAAAAAGTTCTACAGGAACCTTTCAATATTTTAGAAACCTTAGGAAAAGCTATTAAATCTTTGTTTATTAAAGAGCAGTTTCATCAATCTCTGGAAGGGGCAGAAAAGGAGGAGTTAAAGGAAAAGATTATACCGGTATTGCCATATTTAGCAGTAGGGTTAGGAATTCTATTATTATTTTTGCCTAAAAAAGAAAAAGAAAGAATTGAAATTGTTAAAGGTAAAGAAGCAAAAGGAAAATTACATATTAGAGTGAAGGAGGCAAGATGAAATATCAGGGTTTGGATGTTCAGGGACAGAAAAGAAGGGGAAGATACTATTATGAACAGTTAGCTGAATATAACCAGCTTAAAAAGAACATTGAAAAATATACTCAGGCTGGTATCCCTTTCCCCCCGGCTTTAAGGGCTAAACTGGAAACTTACCGGACCTTAGAAATTTCTTTGAAAAGACAGGGATTGATAAAGTAATGGAAGAGCTAACTAAGTTAATTGAAAAAGAAGAAGAGATATTTAAACAAAGAGAATATATTTACTTGCAGGTAGATACAAAATATAAATGCGTCTGGCGTCTTAAGAGTATTCATTTAGCAAAAGATATGCAAAAAACTCTGCACCAGCTTTATGATGTAGAGAAAAAAATAGAAGAGAGAATGGAATTTTTATTAAATAAATATAAAAATGAGCCTGACCTAATTCTGCAGTTAGTTAACATTTTTAAGAAGAGATTAAATAGTGTAATTTCTTTTCTGGAAAAAGAAAAAATACACTGGCAAAAAATATGTGAAAATATTCAGAAAGAGCTAAATGATAATATAAAAGAATATAAAGACCAGTTAGCTTTTTTTAAAATCAAGGAGTTTAATATTGAAAGGAGCATACTTAAAACATATTAAGTATATATTTAGAGCGGATCTGAAGCCTAAAAAAGCTTTAAAATTTGTAAATTATCTTACTACTATAATAGGTGCAACAAAAACATTTATCAAATTTATAGACTTAAGTCCTGGTTTTGATATTATCTGTGGCTTAAAGGAAAGTCATATAGCTTTAAGTTACTGGGGAGAATTGGGTCTTTGTATAATGGATATATTTTCTTGTAAAGATTTTAACAGGGAAGCTGTATCAGTTCATATTAAAAAGATACTTGATGTGGAAAAAGTTTTAGAAACAGTTTTATTGGATGCATCTGTTTTTACTTTAATAAGGAAGTTAAATGGATAAGCTTATTTTTGAAAAACAATCAAAATATGCAAAAATTCAGCTTTTTGAAGATACAGAGGATAAACACTTGAGCTTATCCTTAGATGGATTTGTTCAATTTGAGGAAGGATTAAATGAACAGGCTTATCATAAAGCCTTAACTATTCCTGTGCTTGCACATCTTAAAAATATTAAAAAGGTGGCTATTTTGGGAGGAGGAGATGGTCTGGCAGCAAGAAACCTGCTTCAGGTTTGCCCTGATTTAGATATAACTTTAGTTGATATAGATAAGGAAGTGGTTAATCTATGCAGAACTCATCCTAAAATTAGAAGAGTTAATCAGGGTTCATTGGATAAAGTAAAGATAGTAATTGCTGATGCAAAGAGGTGGGTATTAGAAACTGAGGATAAGTTTTCTGCAGTAATTTTAGATTTCCCTGACCCGACTAATAAAGATTTAGAGGCTTTATATACAGTAGATTTTTATAAAGATGTAAATAATATACTGAAAGAGGAAGGAGTAGTTTCCATTCAGGCTGGTAATAACTGGATTAAAACATTTAATTATGCCTTTAAAGTATTTAGAGAGGTAAGGTTAATAACTTACAGTATTTACAACAATTTTGGTAAAGTAGTTTATGGAAGGCATGGACGCATTAGATGTGAAGATAAACCGATTAAGACAGTATTATTGGGGAAGTGTTAATCATCCAGTAATCAGAAATTTAGCTTACAGGATTACTGAGGGGGCAAAAACTAATATGGAAAAAGTAATAAGAATTGCTAATTGGGTAAAAAATAATATAAGATACCAGAGAGAACCACCTAAATTGGATATTATTGTCCCTCCTTTAAGATTGATAAATTTAAGGGCTGCCGATTGTGAAGATCTCAGTCTTTTTATATCCACCTTAGCAGGAGCAGTAGGAATACCTTCAAAATGGAAGGTAATTTCTCAGGATGGTAAAATCTGGAACCATATATATCCTTTATTGTTGGTAAATGGTTCTTATAAACCAATAGATTTAACTGTTCCTTTGCCCTTATTTGGAGAGGTAAAAAGTATTAAAACAAGAATTTATAATGTATAAAGGAGGTTAGGATGTTTAAACCAGTATATTATCGGGGCTTATCGGAGTTAGAAGGAACTCGTCTTTACAGAGAAATACCTAAAAGAATAAATTCTATAAGAGAAACTTATCCTCATAGGATAAGAAGGGTTGTCAGGTGTTCTAAAGGAGCAATATTTTTATTTGAAGGACAAAGAATTGGTCAAAGGCGGCAGAATGTATTTAGATGCCCAATCCATAATGACATTATAATTTTACCTCGTGGCTATGACTGGGTGTTTGTAAAAGTTATAAATGAAGGGGAGGCAGCACCTTCATATTCTGGGTTCTGGTGGAAAAATTTCCCTACAAAAAGAAGAACTCTTTCTTATCCTAAAAAGGCATTATGAGAGATAAAGGATTATTGATACTTTTAGGAATTGGCTTATTAATTTTGTGGCGGACGAAGGAGGCAAAAGCTGCTGTTATACCTGAAAGAAGAATAGAAGAAGATAAAAAATTAAAAAAATTGCCTAAATTAGTTCAATATTCACCTCCACCACCGGGTTTTTATATTGCTGAGATTATACCTTTCAGGAGAGTGAAATGACAAAAGCAGAACTGGAAGATAAAATAAAAAAATTAAAACATGAAATAAGTATTTTATCATCAGGTTGGCCAATATGTGATTGGGACTACTGCTACTATCCTGCTTGGCGTCAGAGGTTTCAACAAGAAACTGATTATTGGAAAATATATAAAAAATATGGTATTCCAACTTCAGTTTCAAAGTGGGAACAGCCTAAATTTGCAAAAGAATTATCTGGTATAATTGGTAATTTAAAAGCAGATCTTAACTCTTTAGAATTTCAACTTCAAACTATAAAACAACAAGAAATTTTAAAAAAGATTGAAGAAGAATATAGAAAAAGAGATGAACAGGTAAGGGCTGAGGCTGCAAAAAAGGTAGAACAGGCAAGAGAGGAAGCAGAAAGAAAGATTGCTCAAATAAGAGCGGAAGCAGAGGCAAAAGTCCAGGCAGCAAGAGAAGAAGCAGATAGAAAGGTAAAGGCTATAAGAGAAGAAAAAGAAAAGCAATTTACCTCTTTAACTACTCAGATAAATAAAGCTTTAGGTATAACGGATATTTCTCAAAAAATTGCTGTAGAAACTTATATACCAGAAATAACTAAGAGAATACAGCAGATAACTAAAGAAGCTGATGAGAAAGTTAATGCAATAAGGACCCAAGCAGATGAGCAGGTTAAAAAAATTAGCGAAGAATACAATACAAAAATAAAAGATATAACTCAAAAGTATAATCAAGAATTAGAAAGGCTTAGGCAATTAATTGAATCACAATCACAAAAAATAACTGATTATCAAAAACAGATATCTAAAGTTCCTGTTTTAGAAGATAAACTTAAAAGTTTATCTATTACCTTAGAAGAAAGAATAAAGCCCATATCAAGTATTGAAGAGATTATCGCTAAGTATTTATCTAAAAAGGAAGTTAAACCAGAAGAGATTAAACCAGAAACTAAAGTTCAATTTAATTGGAAACTTCTGGGAACTTTGGGCTTAGTAGGGCTTATGGCAGGAATGGTGGGAAGAGGAAAAGAAATTGCTGAAGCAATAAAAGAGAAAGAAAGATGAATAGGTTACAAAAACTTTTAGGAAAATTTACTCCTCTTGATGTTGTAATTGATGAGGTTTTAAAAAGGTTAGATGAGATATTTTATAAATCTCGCTTTCCCAATGAGATAGCTAAATTTACTGTTGATTTATCCATTGAAAGAACCAATAAAAGGCTTTCATCTATTGGAGGAGGAGAAGGTTTATTTGACTATAATGTCAGATATCCAACCTGGCATTATTTAAAGATATTGAAAAAGGGAACAGGAACTTTTACATTTATCTTTGAATTACCGGGCAGAAAAACAATAAGCTTGGATAGCGATGAGATATATAGTGGGGATGAGTTTTTTTTGGAGTTTACAGAGTTATATTTTACTAATAGCAGTCAAAGTGGGGTAGTTTCACCGATAATATGGATGGAAAAGAGGTATTTCTAAAATGCCAGTAAGATCATCAAGAATAGATGTAGATTTATTTTCTCAAACTTTACCAGAAGTTATTATGCGTAATAAATATGGAGGGTTTAATGTTGCTAAAACTATAAAGGCTGTTAATGCTAATGCAGATACGGAGTTTTTCTCTGTAACAGGGCAAGGATATTGTTTTGCAGATGGAGTAGTAACTTATGGAGCTGATATTCAACATGATGATTATCTATATGGATATTTTGATGAAGTGCGTGATGATACACCTACTTATAAACAGTTGTTAGATTGGAATTTGACTTATCCTCTTTATGGTTATCCATTAATAGGAACCTATGATGAGGTTAATTATTTATATAGCTTATTGTGGTTTGGAAATGTAACTTTTGAGAGTGAAATTAAGAAAGGTTATCATGAATCACATGGGAGGAACCCCATCGTTGTTATATTTGTTCTTTACGCAATTATTTAACTTTTTAAGATATGATTGAAGTGCGAGGCCTTGCATATATAAAACATCAAAATTCTTTAGAATGCCAGATTATTATCCGTTATACCTCAAGTGGTTTATATCGCACATTTAGAACTTTTAGAGACAGGCAGTTTACAAAAGATGAATTACTTTCTTTTCTTGAGGAAAAATGTGAGGTTAACAAGAAAAATATTACTTTATCTAAACCTGTGCAGAATTTATTTTAATTATGGCTATCTATAATCAAGTTAAATGGGTTGGGGTTAAACCTACGGTTAAAACCGCTCAGACTCCTGCAAAAAAGGTTTCAATAGGCACTTCTTCAACAGAAATCTTAGCTGCAAATGATAACAGGACTTCTTTTCTTATTCGCAACACTGGCAGTGTTTCAGTTTATATCCGTTTAGGTAGTGGGGCAACTACTGATGATATGTTATTAGAGGAAGGAGATATTCTTTTCTGTGATGATTATACAGGGCAAGTTACAGGAATTGTAGCTTCTGGAACAGGAGAAGTTAGAGTTATTGAGGTGTAAAGATGATTCAGATTATTAAAAAAGGAGTGCGTAGATTTATTGAACTTATTGATACTCCCTCTTCTTTTTCAGGACTTGCAGGCAAATTTATGAAAGTAAACAGCGATGAAACTGCATTAGAAGCCTCAACAAATACAGATAGTGAAGTTAGTGATGCAGTAAATAAAAAACATTCTCAAAACACCGACCACAAAATTACAGACGCAGATGGCGACAGTGGCTGGGATACTGAAGAAACCGCAGACAAAGACGAAATAGTAGGAAAAGTCGCAGGAGTTGAAGCATTAAGGATTTATAGTTCAGGAATTTTAGATTTACCGAAGCAGAGTGGGTGTGCAGGGTATTTAGGGACAGCTCAAAGTATAAGTGATAGTTCTGCCACTAAAGTAGCTTTTGATACTAAAGAATATGACTTGCAAAATGAATATGACAATACCACAAATTATAGGTTTACAGCGACGAAAGACGGAAAATATCTTATAACCTGTAAAATAACTTTTAGCGACGCATTAAATACAACAAACAGAATCTTTGTCTCAATTCATAAGAATGGCTCAGAATACAAAAACAGTGATGTTGGTGGAAGTAGTGGGACATATCAAGGACCTATAATTTCTACTGTAGTTCATTTAACAGCGGGTGATTATATTGAGTTTTATATTTTTCAACAGACTGGAGCATCTAAGTCTTTATATAATTCTTCGGTTTATACATATTTTTCAATAACTAAAATCCAATAAAAGGAGGTGTATAATATGTCACTAAAAATAACATTCACAGACACAAACACAGGAAGAATAATAGCAGAAGATAAATTAACAGATGAACAAGTAAAAGCATTAAATACAGAATTAGAATTAGCAGATTA
>CAZJYT010000011.1:0-23687 GCA_964550325.1 uncultured Candidatus Saccharibacteria bacterium
TTATTCTTTCCGGAAAAATAAATTAAGGGTTTTGAGCAAAATCCGAATATCTAAGAGAAGAGAGCGGTTTTTGAGGTAATATAGGTCGTATTGAAATTTTTCAAAACTATCCATTACTGACCTGGCATATCTGAATTTTATCTGGGCCCAGCCGGTAAAACCTGGTTTTATGAGATGGCGCAAATTATAAAAAGGAATCTCTTTTTCTAATTGACTTTCGAATTCTGGTCTTTCAGGTCTGGGTCCTACCAAAGAGAGTTCTCCTTTTATTACATTTATCATTTGGGGAAGTTCATCCAAATGAAATCTTCTCAAAACTCTTCCCACTTTGGTAGTCCTTTCATCCTTCAGTGATGCCCATTTTGGTCCCTCTTTTTCAGCTTCAGGAATCATAGACCTAAATTTAATTAACCAAAAATTTCTCTTTTCTTTTCCTACTCTTTTTTGAAAATAAAAAATAGGTCCTCTATCTTCTAAAAAAATAGCAAAGATTATTAAGATCCAAAGAGGCAAGGTAGCAAGCAATATTAAAAAAGCCAAGGTAAAATCTATTACCCTTTTTACTTTTTCATAAATTTCTTTTTCTTTTACATTTTCTAAAATCCACTCCGGGTTTATTAGAGAGGGAGGAATTTTTTCTAAAAAAAGCTCAAAAGCCTGAATTAAGTCCATTAGCTGAGATTTTGAAGAGAAGAATTTTTCAAAAGGGAAATCAAGAGAAGAGTTTGAAGTTAAAACCAGAATATCAATTTTTAATTTTTCTATCTTTTTTAATAAAAATTTGTCCTCGGGATTCAAGAATGTTACAAATTTGTATCCCAATTGAGGATTTTCCTTCAAGAAATTTCTCAATTTCTCTGCTTCAGGATGATTTCCTAAAAAGGCAATTTTTCTTTGAAAATGAGAAGAGAATAAGCTAAAGAGGATTTTCCTCCAGGCAATAATTAAAAAACCTAATATAACAAGGTGAAAAATTAGGTTGGTTTTTGGAGTAATCCCTGAAAAAGAGAAAAAATAAAAAAATACCGTTCCTACCAAAAAGCATAGAAAAAGGGCTATTGAGAGATTAAGATAGAGAAAAGAGGTATTTTTTAAAAGAGGAAAATCATAAAGTCCAAAGATATAAAATATAATGAGCCATAAAAGATAAAGAATAGAGAAGGGAAATAAGTGTTGAGAGAAGACTTTTAAATTAAATTCTTGCCAAAAGCCAATTTTTAGGGTTATAATTAAGGCTAAATAGAAAGAAATGATGTCTCCGATAAATGGGAAGATTTTGCGAAGGCTTGTCATTTTTTTAATAATATAGCTAATTTTCCTAAAAACTGCTATAATGCTTTATTAAATTCTTTATGAAGAAAATCAAAGAAGAAACCTTTGATTTAGAGAAAGTTTGCCTCTTTATTATTAAGGCAGGAGTCTATTTGAGTTTATTGACTCCTCTTCTTGTAGGAAGTCACTTTTTCTTTCCCTATGTCTGTCCCAAATCTCTCTATTTTATGGGAATGGTAGAAATCATTTCTTTTGCTTTTTTAATCTTAGTTCTTTACTATCCCCAATATCGGCCAAAGAAAAATCTGATTTTAATTTCCCTTTCTTTATTTTTAATCTCTTTATTCTTAAGTACCATTTTTGGAGTTAATCCTTCTTATAGCTTTTGGTCAAAACCAGAAAGAATGACAGGACTCTTAATGCACATTCATTTGTTTTTTTTCTTCTTGGCAATTTCTTGCGTAATGAGAAAAAAAGATTGGATTAGAATTTTTTATGGCACCCTAATAATAGGTTTAGTTTTATGCCTTATCAATTTTACTGAGAAAGATCAAACAATGAGACATGGAGCAACCCTGGGAAACTCTTCCTTTTTGGGTACTTATTTATTATTTAATTTCTTTTTAGCTATCTGGCTATTTTTTGATTCTAAGAACTATTTTTTAAAGATTTTCACGCTTTTTTGTGCTTCTTTATTCCTTTATACTGAGTTTTCAATCTCAGCAAGAGCAGCCTTTCTTTCTTCTATAGGAGGACTGGGTTTGATAGCTTTGTTTTATCTTGCCTTTGGAAATCAAAAGAAGATTCTTAATTTATTGGGAAGAATAGGGCTAATTTTGGGGCTAATTTCCTTTTTAATAGGAAGCTTTTATCTCTTTCAGTCAGGGAGTTCTCTTCAAAATTGGTTTATAAAACAGGCTTCTAAAGCAAGGTTGGTAGTTTGGGAGAGTGGCTGGAAGGCATTCTTGGAAAGACCAATTTTAGGATGGGGACCAGAAAACTTTGAATTTGCTTTCACCAAACACTTTAACGCTTGTATGCCCTTACCAGTGTGTGGAGGAGAGATCTGGTTTGACAGAGCCCATAATATAATTTTCGACACCTTAGTCAGTAGTGGAATAATAGGGTTTTTAGCTTATATTTTTTTGTTAATTTCAGCAATCTTTATCTTATGGAAGGGCTTTTTTCAAAAGAAAATAGACTTTTGGATTGCCGCAATTTTTACCTCTCTATTAATTGCTTACTCTGCTCAAAATCTAACAGTTTTTGACATGGTCTCTTCTTATCTGATGCTATTTTTGATTTTAGCTTTTATTTCAAATGTTTCAGCTCCTTCCTTTGGAAAATCTCCCCAAAAGGTCTTTTCCCAAAATCCATTTTTCATTTTTCCCATTTTAATCATTTTCTTTTTCTGTCTTTTTAAATTTATTCTCTTTCCTCTTCAAACCTCGGCTTATGTCATTTCTGCCCTTCAGGCTCCCCATATAGAGACCCCCCTTAGTAGAACCAAATTAGATTACTATAAATTAGCCCTTTCTACCTCTCCATTAGGAAAATTTCAAATAAGAAGATTTTTCGCTCAGCACACCTTAGCTTCACTTTCTAACCAGAATTTAAGAAATATTCCCCCTAATAGATTAAAAGAGGAGATTGAGTTTTTAGAAGAAGAACTTAGAAAAAGCATTGAAGAGTGCCCAATTGACTTTAAATCTCATTTAACCTTAACTCAGCTTTACTATCTTGATGCTACCTTATTTGATCCTTCAAAGATTGAGGAGGCAGAAAAACTTGCCAAAAGGGCAATTGAGCTTTCTCCTACCAATCAGCAAGGTTATTGGGTTTTGGCTCAGGTTTTTCTTTTAGAGAAGAAATTTGATAAAGCGGTAGCTTCTCTTGAAAAGGCGATCTCTTTAGAACCTCGGCTTTTAAAGTCTTACATTGTAGCCTTTAGGGCTTCTCAAATAATGGAGGATGAGAAATTAGGAAAAAAAATTATTGAGGAAGCAAAGAAGATAAATCCTCAATGGAAAGAGGTATTTGAGAATTTGAAAAAAGAGAAATAATTTGATATATATTTTTTTATAAAATGCTTTTTGATTATTCAATCTTAATTGGCGGAAAAGCAGGTCAAGGAAGTAGACTAGGAGGATTAATTATTAGTAAATTATTTCATCAGCTGGGTTACTTTGTTTATACTTATGAAGATTATCAATCCCTAATTAGGGGAGGACACAATTTTTCACAAATAAGAGTTTCAAAAAAAGAGGTTGAAGCAAGAAAGGAAAAGAATGATTTTATTTTAGCTTTGGATGAAAATACTATCTTACTTCACAAAGATTCCCTCAAAAGTGGGGGTTTTTTAATTTTTAATAGCGATAAAATTAAATATCAAAAAGGGATAGGAATTCCAGCAGGAAATATTATCAAAGAGACAGGAGGCCTTCCTGTAATGGAGAATATTGCCTTAATTTCTGCTTTTTCCAGAATTTGTGGTTTTGAATGGGAGATTTTAAAAGAGGTTTTAAAAAGTCAAATAAGAAAGAGGGTAGAGCTTAATTTAACTATTGCCAAAAAGGCCTTTGAGAGGGTAAAACCTCTTTTAAAAATTAAAAAAATTAAAAAAAGAATTTCTACCACCTTATTAACTGGAAATTCTGCTGTTGCTTTGGGGGCGGTAAAAGCGGGATTAGAGTTTTATTTTGCCTATCCTATGACTCCTTCTACCTCTATTTTAAATTTTTTGGCTAAAAATAAAGAAAAATTTGGAATAAAAGTAGTTCAGCCAGAAGATGAGATTTCAGTAATTAATATGAGCTTAGGTTCAGCCTTTGCCGGAAGGAAAACCGTCCTTGGAACTTCAGGTGGTGGTTTTGCTTTAATGACAGAAGGATTGAGTTTGGCTGGTCAATCTGAGACTCCAATTTTGATTTTTGAAAGTCAAAGAGCCTCTCCTTCTACCGGAGTGCCTACCTACAACTTACAGGGAGATCTAAATTTTGTCATTTCTGCGGGACACGGAGATTTCCCAAGATTTGTTATTGCTCCAGGTGATGCTACCCAATGTTTGTATTATTCTTATTTAGGGTTAAATTTGGCTTGGAAATATCAGACACCTGTAATTTTGCTTTTAGACAAAGATGTTTCTGAAAATACTTTTTCTGCCCAAGAAAGGGTGTTAAAGAGGGTTCCTTCAATTAAACCTATTCTTTGGGAAAAAAAGAAAGAGTACAAAAGGTATGAGCTCACAAAAGAAGGTATCTCTCCTTTAGCTTTTCCTGGAGATAAAGACTTGGTAGTAAAAAACACAAGTTATGAGCATAATGAATACGGAATTACTACTGAGAAAGCTGAAGAGATTAAGAAAATGCAAGAAAAAAGAAAGAGGAAGTTTGAAAGGATGAAAAGAGAAGTAGAGAGATTAAAGGCAATTGAGGTTTATGGGAATAAAAATTCAAAAACAGCTCTTTTTGCTTGGGGGATAAGCAAGGGTCCGGCTAGAGAGGCAGCTGAAAATTTAGGGATTAAATTAATTCAGCCTATTATCATTGAGCCCTTCCCAAAAAAACAAATAGAGAGAGCTTTAAAAAGGGTGAAAAAAATATTTTGTGTTGAGATGAATGCCTTTGGACAAATGGCAAAGGTTTTGAATTATCAGGGAATAAAAATAAACAAAAAAATTTTAAAATATACCGGGAGACCATTTTTTGCCAAAGAAATAGAAAAAGAGGTTAAAGAGGGATAATTAAAAATTTATGGATAAAAAAGATTTAAATACTTCTGCTAAAATTACCTGGTGTCCAGGTTGCACCAATTTTTTAATTTTTACCGCTCTTAAAAAAGCGGTTTTGGAATTAGAAAAAAGAGGAATTGGAAGAGAAAAGATTGTTTTTACCACCGGTATAGGTTGTCATGGAAAGATGTTTGATTATTTAAATTTAAGTAGTTTTTATGGTTTACATGGAAGAGCAATTCCTCTGGCAGAGGGAATAAAGTTAGGAAATCCAGAGCTGAAGGTCTTAGCAATTGCAGGAGATGGAGATGCTTACAATGAAGGTCTCTCACATTTAGTTCATGCAGCAAAGAGGAATATAGATATTTCGGTCTTGGTTTTTGACAATAGAAATTTTGCTCTCACTGTTTCTCAGTTTACTGCCACCTCTCCAAAGGGTTTTAAGGGAAGTTCTAGTCCTAAGGGAAGCCTGGAAGAACCTGTTAATCCCTTGAAATTAGTTTTTTCTGCAGGAGCTACCTTTTTAGCGAGAGGATATGCTTTAAAAATAGAGCATCTCAAAAATCTAATTGTAGAGGCAATTTTACATAAAGGATTCTCTTTTTTAGAAATTTTACAGCCCTGCATTACCTTTTTTGATTTAAGAGAATTTTATCAAGGAAGGGTTTATGAGTTGAAAAATAATAATTTATCATCAAAGAAAGAAGTCTTAGAGAAGATAGAAGAATGGGATTATAATGATAAAGATGGAAAGATTCCCATAGGGATTTTTTATAAGGTAAAAAAACCATCCTTTGAAGAATTGGTGTATAGAAGATTATGAAGAGAATAGTTTGTTTTGGAGGGGGTAATGCTTTATCAAAACTGATTTTAAGACCCTTTAAAAAGAATCCTCATTTTGAAATTGTCTCCATAAATTCAATGGTAGATGATGGGGGGTCAGCGGGGGCTTTAAAGAGAGAATTTAACACCTTGCCTGCAGGTGATATTAGAAGACACCTTTTGGCTTTGGCTGATTTACCAAAGAAAGAGAGATGGAAAGAAAAAATATGGAATTTTAGATTTTCAAGAGAGATTGAATTTTCTCCCCAGCACTTCGGCCACAATTTTGCTAATATCTTTTTGACTGCTTTAGAAGTGAATTATGGCTTTGAAAAAGCCTTAAAAATTTGCCATCAGTTTCTGAAAGTAAAGGGAAAGTGTCTTCCCGCCACCATTGAAAATACCACTTTATTTGCTGAATTGGAAGATGGAAAGATAATAAAAGGAGAGTTTGAGATTGATTTGGGCCAAAATCATAACCGTAATTTAAAAATTAAAAGAATTTTTTTAAAGCCAAAAGTAAAGACATATTTGCCTACTTTAAGGGTGATAAAAAGGGCAGATTTTATTATCATTGGACCGGGGGACTTATACTCCTCTTTGTTGCCATGTTTTCTCCCCCGAGGAATGAAAAAAGTCCTTTCTCTCTCGAGAGCAAAAAAGATTTTTATTTGTCCTGCGATGACAAAATTGGGAGAGACCCAAGGGTTTTCAATTAGAGATTTTGAAAGAGAAGCTGAAAGATATATGGGGTGTAAGTTAGATTTTGTCATTTACAATACTGGAATAGATAAAAGAAAGGTTAAGAGATATAAAAAAGATAAAGAAAAAGAGTTTATTTTAGAACCGCCAGAAATTAATAATGATTTAGAGCCAGAGAAATTTATTGGCAGAGATTTGGTCTCAAAAGAGATGATGGAATACGAAGAGAAAAAATTAAAAAGGGTGTTGAGAGAAATAATGGGACTATGAAGGCTGTAATTTTAGCCGGGGGGGAGAGCTCCAGATTTTGGCCCCTCAATTACCAACACAAATCTCTCTTTAAAATATTAGGAAAGCCTTTAATTTACTACACCATAGAGGGACTCAAAAAGATAAAAGAAATAAAGGAGATTCTTATCGTTCAGGGTCCAAAAAGAGAAATTGAGGAAAGGTTAAAGGAATTTTCTTATTTAAAGATAAAATATGTAATTCAAGAAAAACCTGAAGGAATGGGAGATGCCCTTTGGCAGGCAAGGAATTATTTAAGAGAAAAATTTTTGGTGTTAAATCCTGAAAGGTTAGAAGCTGGAGAGATATTTAAAAAATATCAAAGGGTAATAGAGAAGGAGCAGGCTTTAATTTTTGGGGTGAGAACCAAAGAGCCTTCTCTTTATGGAATAGCCAAAATAAAAATGGAGAGAATTTTAGAGATTGTAGAGAAACCCTCTCCCTCAAGGGCTCCTTCAGATATTAAGGTTTTGGGAATTTATGTTTTAAATCCTCAATTTTTTGAGATTTATCAAAAAATAAAAAGAGAACATTATGATTTTGAAAAAGCCCTCTCTCTTTATTTTAAAAAATTCCCTACCAAAATCACTATTTTAAAAGATGTTGAAAGAGGGTTTCCTTCTTTAAAATATCCCTGGCATTTGTTTGAAATAAAAAATCTTATTTTTAAGAGATTTTTGAGAAATAAAATAGAAAAATCAGCAAAAATTTCAAAAAAGGCGATAATTGAAGGTAGGGTTTGGATTGAAAAAAATGTAAAAATCTTTGAAGGGGCAATCATAAAAGGACCTTGCTATTTGGGAGAGAACTCTATTATTGGAAATAATACCCTCATTAGAGAGGGGACAAATCTGGAGAAAAATTGTTTGATTGGTGCCTTTTCAGAGGTGAAAAATTGTATTTTTGAAGAGGGTTGTCATTGTCATTCTGGTTATTTTGGGGATTCTATTTTTTCAGAAAACTGCAAAATTGGAGCGGGGACAATTATAGCCAATGCAAGGTTAGATAGAAGAGAAATTGGAGTGAAGGTAAAAAATAAAAAGATAAATACCAAATTGACTCGTTTGGGAACAATTGTGGGAAAGAATACCCAAATTGGAATTCATTCTTCTTTGATGCCAGGGGTGCTCATTGGTTCTGATTGTCTCATTTATCCCTGTTCTATTGTCAAAGAAAATCTTAAAAATAATACCCTTTTAAAAAATGGAAATTTTTAGTGCCAGCTACACTGATTTCATAAAATTTAATAAAAAGCCCAATGAGGACTTCTTTTTAATTTCTTCCAGATACCCTCTCTTTGCCATTGCAGATGGAGTAACCCAAGGTTTATTTGAGAATGGTAAATATGCCTATCCGGCGGGAGCAAGAGTTGCTGCCCAGATTTTTTGTTTTTCAGTAATAGAATATTTAGAAAATCACTTTCTTTCCAAAAAAGAGGTAATAAAAAAAGCCTTCGACTTTGCTAACCAGAGAATTTGGGAATTAAACAAAAATGAGGGGATGGTAGAGAAATTGGATTATGATATTTATGATCTATTTGATACCGTAGGAATAGTGGGTTTTTTGAAAAATAAAAAGGAACTTTTTTATGGATATGTAGGAGATTGCGGTTTGGCAATTTTGACAAAGATAATAAATTAAAATTTCAGACAGAGGACCAGGTGAAAAAGCTGAAAGAAAGGGTAAGGAAAATTTATAAAAACTGGGATGAGCTATCAAAGAGAGAAAAGACAAAGATTTTTCACAAAGAATTTAGAAATAATCCTTCTGGTTTTGGATATGGAAGCTTTTCTGGTGAAAAAGGAGTGCGGAAATATTATCAAGTTGGAAAGAGGAATTTAAGAAAGGGAGAGTTGGTGGTATTTTACTCTGATGGGTTTCTTGAGTATTTAAAATTTTTAGAGTTTTTGGAGATATTGAGAAAAAGGGACAAAAATAAATTGGATGAATTTACTTTTAAAAAGGCAAGAGAGAATTGTGAAAAGTTTGGAACAGATAGAACCTTAATTTCTTTCTCTTTATGAAAAACATTTCAAAAGAGGTGATAATTTTAAGTTTGGCTTTTTCTTTCGTTTTTTTTGGCTACAATGGAGTTCAACAGTATCTCACCCTTTATTTTTCTAAATTAAATCTGTTTAAAGTAGGTTTTTATTCCCTTATTTTAATTTATCTATTTTTTATTTTATTTAGCTTTCTTTCAGCCCTCTTTGTTAAAAAATACGGATTTAAAAAGCCCCTTTTGATAGCCTCCTTGTTTTATTCCATTTTTATTTTTTCTCTTTTAACAAAATCAATTTTTTTGGTTTATCTTGCCTCAATTCTTTTGGGGATTTCAGCTGCTTTTTTATGGATGGGCCAAATAAGTTGTTTGGTAAGGGAAACAGAAAAGAAATTTTATGGAGAGAGCTCTGGTTTTTTTAATACCTTTTTATCTTTGGGTTCTGGTCTGGGAATTTTCATTTTGGGATTTTTGATTGAAAAACTAAAAGACTTTGAAACCCCATTTTTATTCTTTGCCTTCTTTCCCTTAATTGGAGCTTTTATTTTTTTGAAATTAAAAGAAAAGAAGCCAGAGAAGAATCTTGAAAGAATCAAATTTCCCAAGAAGCTTTTTCTGAGTAAAACCTCACTTCAGTTTTCTTCTTTGTGGTTTGCTCAAACATTTGTTTTTGGGATAACAATTGGAATTTTACCCCTTCAAGTTGAGAAGGCTTTAGGGGTCTCTTTTGTGGGAATTTTAAGCTCGCTTTTTTTAATTTTACCAATTATCTTTTCTTATCTTATTGGGAGATTATCTGATAAAATAGGAAGAGAGATTCTAATTTTTGTTTCCTATTTTTTTCGTCTAATTTCTTTTCTCTTTCTTTCAATTCCGAAAACTTTTTATTTAATGTTGGGAGTATTTTTTTTAATTTTAGGTCAAATCTTTTCTTCTCCGATATCTTTTGCCATTGTGGGAGATGTTACAGACAAAAAGAATTTAGAGTTTTTAAATGCCCTATTTAATGCTTTTTCAGTTTCCGGGGTAGTTTTAGCTCTCTCTTTCTCAACCCTAAAATCTCCAAAAATAATCTACTTAGTTTCTTTTTTGGTGACCTTAATTTCTCTCTTTTTAATTCTTCCCTTATTAAAATTGGGACTTGAAAAAGTAAGAGAGAAAATCATTAAAGAAATTGGGGTTTTAGAGTAAATATGGAAAGAGAAAAATTTGTTATTGGAATAGATGGAGGAGCCACTAAAACCAAGGTAGCTTTGGCTAATTTAAAAGGGGAGATTTTAAAAGAGAGAATTTTAGGTTCTACTAACCTTACCAATGTAGGCTTAGAAGAAACAGTAAAAAATTTAAGATGGGGTATTGAAAGAATTTTTCCAAAAAAAGGAAAGGTTCTTTCTATTTGTGCTGGTTTGCCAGCAGTTGAAGAGAGACCATATTTGATTGAAAGAATAAAAGAGAAAATAGATTTACCTGTTAAAATTAAAGAAAAAATTGAAATTGTCTCTGATCAATTAATTGCTTTTTTTTCGGGGACGGATGAGAGAGATGGAATAGTTTTAATTGCTGGTACCGGCAGTGTAGTTTCTGGCTGGAGAGGAAGTAAAAAGGTTCATGTTTCTGGATGGGGTTATTTGGCTGATGAGGGCTCTGCCTTTTGGATTGGAAAAAATGTTTTTCAAGAGATTTTAAAAAGCATTGACAGAAGAGGAAAAAAGACAATTCTAAAAGATTTGGTGTTTGAAAGATTTAATCTTAAAAACACCCAAGAATTATTAGATTTGGTTTACTCCCAAGGGCCCTTTCAAATTCTTCCCAAGTTTTCTCTTCTTTGTAATATTGCAGTAGAGAAAGGAGATGAGGTAGCTGAAAGGATTTTAAAATTAGCCGGTAAAGAATTAGTTCTGAGTTGCAAGACTGCAATTAAAATATTGAAGTTTCAAAAAGAAAGATTTCCTTTGGTTTTAGTGGGAGGAGTTTTTAATTCTCAGTTTCTTTTGGCTTTAGTGAAAAACGAGATCAAAAAGTTTTCTCCCAAGGTAGTTTTTGTTCTTTCAAGAGAGCCAGTAAGGGGAGCTGTAAAATTAGCCTTGAAAAAAATTAAAAATGAAAATTTTAAAAATTAAAAAAAGGGTTTCAAAAAAAGAGATAGAAGAAATTATAAGATATTTAAAAGAGGGGAAAGTGATAGTTTTTCCTACAGATACAGTCTATGGCCTTTTGGCTAATGCTACCAATAGAGAAGCAATAGAGAGGATTTTCAAGATTAAAAAAAGATCTTCTCAGAATTTTCTTCCCATTTTTGTGAAAGATATAAAAATGGCAAAAGAAATCGCTAAAATTAAAAGGTGGCAGGAAGAATTTTTAAAAAAAGTTTGGCCAGGAAAGGTGACTGTTGTTTTAGAAAGGAGAAGAAAAAAATTGAAAATTTATGGAGTTTCTTCAAAGAATATTGCCTTGAGAGTTCCCAACCATAGGTTATTATTAAAAATTTTGGAAAAGATTAATTTTCCTCTCTCTGCGACTTCTGCCAATTTATCAGGATTTCCTCCCTCAACAAAAATAAGAGATATTTTAAACCAATTCAAAAATGAGAAAGAAAAACCCGATTTAATAATTGACAGTGGAAGTTTACCAAGGGCTAAACCTTCTGTTATTTTAGATTTAACTACCTTTCCAATAAAAATTTTAAGGCTCTAAAGTGTCAGTTTCAAAGTCACAATTTTTATTTGAACACCTTATCTTGTTTTTTTTAGTTTTTACCAAGAGAGAATTACATTTCGGACATCTCTTATTTATTGGCTTTTCCCATAAAGCAAAATTACAATTTGGCCAATTTGAACAGGCGTAAAATGTCTTTCCCTTTTTGGTTCTCTTTTCTACAATTTCTCCTCCACACTGAGGACATTTAACACCTAACTTATGATTTTCTAAGGGAGCAGTAAAATCACATTTTGGAAAGTTTGAGCAAGAGAGAAACCTTCCAAATTTCCCTAATCTAATGACTAATTTCCCCTTACATTTCGGGCATATTTTCTCAGTCTTTTGAATGGCGATTTCTTCTTTTACTACCTCTTTGTATTTCTTTTCTAGGTTCTCTTTGAAAGGAAAATAAAAATCACTCAACACCTTAATACGACTTTTTTCTCCTTTGGCAATCTTATCTAAATCTCCTTCCATATTAGCAGTGAATTTAATATCTACAATTTCTGGAAAATGTTTGACCAAAAGGTCATTAACCACTCTTCCTATCTCAGTAGGTCTAAATCTCTTCTCTTCATCTTTTCTGACATAATTTCTCTCTTGGATGATAGACAAAATGGGGGCATAGGTGGATGGTCTACCAATTCCATGTTTTTCTAATTCTTTAATTAAGCTTGCCTCATTATATCTTGGAGGAGGCTGGGTGAAGTGTTGAAGGGGAATTAATTTTAAAACTTTTAAGGAGTCATTAACTTCTAAATCCGGGAGTTCCCTTTCCTCATATTTTAGAGGATAAATCTTTAAGAATCCTTCAAATTTTAAAATCTGGCCTGTAGTTTTAAAGATATATTTTGGTTTATCTGAAGACAAGACACTTTCTATTTCTACTTGAGTAGAATAGAAAATAGCCGGAGCCATCTGTGAAGCTAAAAATCTTCTCCAAATTAGTTCATAAAGCCTTAGTTGATTTTTATCTAATTCCTTAGAGATTTTTTGAGGAGAATTTTTAGCAAAGGTTGGTCTAATGGCTTCATGAGCTTCTTGAGCTATACCTTTGGTTCTGTATTTTCTAAAAAATCCTGCCCAATAGTCCTTTCCGTAATTTTCTAAAATAAAATTTTTAGCCTGGAAAAGTGATTCTTCAGAAAGGTGGAGAGAGTCAGATCTATGGTAACTGATAAAACCTCTTTCATAAAGCTGTTGAGCTATCCACATCGTGTATTTTGCCGGAAATTTAAGTCTTTTCCAGGCTTCCTGCTGCAAAGTACTGGTGGTGAATGGGGGAAGGGGATTTTTTTTGTTTTCTCTTTTTTCAATATCTATTATTTTGTACTCAGCCTTCTCTAAATCCTTAATAATCTTTTCAGCCTCTTTTTTTGAGCTAATTCCCAGTTTAGGAATTACCTTTCCATCTTTTTTAACTAATGTTGCTCCAAATTCTTTTTTTTCATCTTTATCCTCAGTTTTTAAGAATTTAGCTTCAATCGTCCAATATTCTTTAGGAACAAAATTTTCAATTTCCTTTTCTCTTTCTACTACTAATCTTACCGCCACTGATTGCACTCTTCCTGCAGAGAGCTTATGAGCTATTTTTTTCCATAAAAAAGGGGATAGTTCGTAGCCAACCAATCTATCCAAAATTCTTCTTGCCTGTTGAGCTTCTACCAAGTTTAGATCAATATCCCTTGGATTTTGGAGAGCCTCTTCAATAGCAGATTTTGTAATCTCATGAAAGACAATTCTTTGATAAGGAAGAGAGCTTGGATTTCCAATGCCTAAAACTTCTTTTAAGTGCCAGGCAATACTTTCTCCTTCTCTATCTTCATCTGTAGCCAAAATTACTGTATTTCCCTTTAGGATAGCTTTTTTCAAAGAAGAGATAACTCTTTTAGCCTTTTTAGGGATGATATATTTTGGCTTAAAGTTATTTTCAATTTCTACTCCTAATTTTGATTTTGGTAGATCCCTGATGTGCCCAAAGGAAGATAAAACCTTATATTCTGAGGTCAAGAATTTAGAAATTGTTTTTGCTTTGGTTGGACTCTCTACAATCACTATCTTCATAATTTTTATAAATTGTAATATTTTATAAAAAATAAATAAGGAAAAGTAAAATGTAAAATAGAGAGCAGAGATAATGAGATACAATTGGAGATCTTTTGTTTGTTGAGAGTAATTTTTATTTATATTTTGTCCCATATTTCTAACTTCTTCTATACCGGCTTCCTAACCCCCTAACTTTTTGCTATTTATTTACCTTATTAGGATTTTGCCTGCCCCGTTAGAGACTGGATTCTCTAACAGAATTTCGGATTTAGAATTTTTTTAAAAATAACAGGGGTCTAACCCCTGTTAAAATTTAGGTAATTTTCTAAAATGGGTATTTTTTGGTATAAATACCATCAAAAGAAATTAATTTGAAAAAGTAGTGTTTTTATGGGAAAATTTAAAAGAAAGATTAATGTTAAATTATGGACTTTAAAAAAGGAGAATTTCCAATAAAACCAAATGGTACCATAGTTTATATTGGTGATGTAAAAAAATGTCTCTCAAAGTTATCAAATGAGTCTGTTGATTGTGTTATCACGAGTCCTCCTTATTGGAGACAGCGAGATTACAAACATCCAAAACAAATTGGTCAAGAGAAAACTTATACTGAATATATAAATAAATTAGTTGATGTCTTCAAAGAAATAAAAAAAATTCTGAAACCAACAGGAACCTTTTTTCTAAACGTGGGTTATAAATGGAAAGACAAGGAATTATTACTTATTCCTGAATTACTTACATTTGAGCTTCAAAAAAATGGGTGGGCACTTTTAAATAAAATTATTTGGAACAAACCAAACGCTATGCCCTCTCCCTTAGATAATAGATTTTCAAATGTTTACGAACCTATATTTTTATTTGTAAAAAAGGAGAGTAAATATAAATATTATCTGTCAATCGATGAGTTAAGAAAACCAATTAATAATTTTGTGATAAATAAAAAACCCCAAGATCTCATTGGTCTAAAAGTAAAGAATTCTTTATTTAAAGATAAAAAAGGAAAAACCTGGGGAGAAGTAGAAGAGGTTTTTAAGACAAAGGATGGAAGCATTCTTGCTCAAATAAAATGGATTAACGGAGAAAGATCTCTTATTTTAGTAAATGAGTTTGATAAGGAATCTCAAATTAAGATTGATTTAGTTTGTCCAAGTTGTGGGAGAAAAATTTCTAATGAGATTGATTTAAATCAGCATACCAATTGCAATGGATTTCTAAAACCAATTCTTCCTCCAAAATCAGATTTTGACAAAAAGATAGAACTTAAAAAAATAGGAGCTCAAGCCCCTCTTTTTATTTCACCTTCCACTTATAATGGAAAGTATAAAGTAAGTCCAGAAAATAGAGGAGCTTCTCCCGGAGCAAGAAAATCTCTTTTTGGAGAATATTTGGTTTTGCAAAGAAGATATAAAGTATTTCAACCTGTGATTGCTGAGTATCTTAGATTTTGGAAAAGAAAAAAAGGGATTACTATAAAGCAAATTGATAAATTATTAGGATATCGAGATACTGCTGGCCATTGGTTCAGAAAAGATATTGGTAGTTGGGGGAAAGGAGGGGCGGTACCCTCACCTGATGATTGGATTAAACTAAAAGAAATTCTTGGGTTTGATGATATTTATGATAGATGGGTTACAAACTATCACTTAGTTCTTCAAGCTGTAAAGCCTCATCCAAAGGGTAAAAATCCTGGGGATGTTTGGGATATTAATACCCAACCTTTTCCTGAAGCTCATTTTGCTACTTTTCCGGAAGAGTTAGTGAAACGATGTATTTTAGCTGGTTGTCCACCCAATGGTGTTGTTTTAGATCCTTTTGCTGGTTCTGGTACTACTGGTAAAGTTGGAGAAGAGTTAGGAAGAAGTTCGATTTTAATTGAATTGGTGCCCAAATATTTAAAAATTATTAAAAAACGATGTAAAAATATAAAAAAAGTTATTTATGTTAAATGATCTTGAGTTAGAAAAAATTGAAAGGAAGTATTTTGAATATTTTTTGACTTTTTTGAGTGCAAATTTAAATCCGATAATTAATGGGTTAAATTCAAGGATAAAAATATTAGATGACTGGTATAAAACTTTTATTAAAACTGCAAGAAAAGGATATAAATCATCAGATTTAGATACAGGAGCCGAAAGAATTTTTCATCATTTCTTTGCTTCTATTTTACATATTCCCAATTCTTCCCCTATTGGTTCTGATTTAATGTTTGAGGTGTATGACGCCTTTATTCATATTGAAGTTAAAACAGCTCTTATAGATAACCCCGCAGATTATAAAGGAAAGGTTAATATTTTAGATAGGCAAACCTCCTATGGTTCAAAAGGAATATTTTCTCCGAGTTTACCTCATTATTACCATCCAAAAGATGGAAAAATAAAACCTTGTTTGACTTATGTGATTCAAGTAATTCATGAGGAAGCTAAACCAGACATTAAATCTCTTAAATTAATTTGCATTCCAAATGGGCAACTATATTCCCATTACAAGACAAGTATTGTAAGGAGAGGAAAAGTTAAGGGAAAAAGTTTTCGTTATTTGTATTCTGCTAACCCATATTTTAAGCTCTTAACAAAAAATAAAGAGGAAAAATTTAGAGTCGAGCTAATATATTTGGCAAAAAATTTAAAAGTGAAAGATATTACAGGGCTTACAAATGTACCAGTTCATTTTCAATTTTAATTTAATTAAATCCTACTGATAATTTAGAGGTCCGTTATTTCTTATTGTCTTTAATGAGTTCTTTTTGCGTGTCAAACGGTTTAAGTAGGTAACCGAAAGGATTTTTTTTGGGCAATATATTTTTGTAACCAAAAATTAGTCTTAATGAACTTAGCTCCTTAATGAAGATCTTTGTTATTGCTTACCCTGGGTAACCAACATCCTATTCTATTTAATTTCCAAATTCCAATTTTCAATTAAATTCCAATATTCAATGACCAAATGACCAAAACAATTTTATTGATTGAAAATTCAGTCATTGGAAATTGAGTATTAATTGGAATTTGAGTTTACAGGGGTCTGACCCTGTCAATTTTTGGCTAACTTTTTATTATCTCATTTTACTCCATTAATTTCGGTTACATTTTAGACCGTTTAATTCGGGGTCTTTTAATTTTTTCTTCTTTTAGATATAATTAAAGAACTTCTAATTTCCCTTTGCGAAGATGCTTTCTATTTTCTTAAATAAAAGAAATAAAAGAGAGAAATTTTTCCAAAAAAGAAGGTGGAAGTATGTTTTGCTTTTTATAATTTTAGTAATTACTATAAGCTTAATAAAGGCAATAGAGAAAGCTCCTGTCATTACAACTCAAAAAATTGAGCAGGAGATTAATGAAGAAAATTTTAATTGGGCTACTTATTCTAATTTATTTTATAATGTTGAATTTAAATATCCTTCTGAATGGAAATTAAAAAAAGAGATATCTTTAGCCCACAGATATGAAGGGAAAGATGGTTTTTTTCAAATCTTAGCTCTTTCCAAAAAGGGATTGAGTGTTGAAGAGATTTGCAAAAATGAAGTTTTTCAAAAGTTAAAACCCTATGGATCTTCTCCTAAAATTAAAATTTTAGAAATTTCTCATAGAAAGGGATGTTTAATCTTACCTTCAGACGACCAGCCAAAATCAATGAAAAATGGGGCGATTTTGATTTTAAGGTATCGTTGGCCAATTTCAATTTTGGGAGAAGATTATAATTATTTTGTTTTAGGAGGCGATAAATCTCATATAGAGAAAATTGTCAAGACTCTTAAATTTATTAAAAATTAATCTTTTTTCCTAAGCCATAGATATTCCCTCCCAAATTTCTTACTTTTTCCTTAATCTCTAACAAAGAAAGAGTGGTTAATACCTCGTTAATAGGTAATTTTGTTTTTTCCACGATTTCATCAATGTATAGAGCCCCGTCTTTTAAGGCTTCTAAAATCAAGGTCTCTGTCTTCGTCTCTCCCTTTAATTTTCTTTCTTTCTGAGAGAAAGGGATTTTTAATTCTTCTAAGATGTCTTCTGCTTTTTCTACTAATTTAGCTCCCTTTTTTATCAAAAGATGACATCCCTTTGAATGCTTGGAGAAAATAGAGCCAGGGACAGCAAAGACCCTTCTCTTTTGTAAAAAGGCAAAGTTAGCTGTAATTAAAGCTCCAGATCTTTCCGGAGCTTCTACTACTAACACGCCCAGGGAAATGCCAGAGATTATTCTGTTCCTTCTTGGAAAGGTAAATTTGGTTCCTCTCTGTTTAGGTGGGTATTCGGAAATGAGACAGCCTCCCTTTTCTAAAATTTTTTTTACCAATTTTAAATTACTTTTAGGATAAATTGATTCTTCATCAAGACCGGTTCCTAAGATTGCGATTGTTCTTTTTCCTCTTTCCACGGCTGCTAAATGGGCCATAGTATCAATTCCTGGAGCTAATCCTGAAACAATAGTTAATTTTGTCTCTGCTAATTCTCCAGCAATTTTTAGAGTTACCTCCTTCCCGTAATTTGTGCACTTTCTTGTGCCAACAATGGCAAAACAATTTTCTTTATTTTTCAATTCTCCTAAAAAATAGATAATTTTGGGTGGGTCAGGAATCTTTTTTAAAATTTCTGGATAAATCTCACTTTCAATTGTCACTTTTTTGATTTCCATTATATAATATATGTAGTTACTAACTACCTTGGTAACAAATCCCCCGGAGACAAGATGCCTCAAGAAAGAAATTATTAAGAATTGTTACAATATAATATATTAGAATATGAAGAAAAATCTTTCAAAGGCTGAAGCTAAAAAGAGAATTGAAAAACTAAGAAAAGAGATCCAACGGCATAATTATTTATATTATGTGTTAGATAAACCCGAGATTTCAGATTCTGCCTACGATTCCCTAAAAAGGGAATTAATAGAGTTAGAAAAGCAATTTCCTGAATTTATTACTCCTGATTCTCCCACCCAAAGAGTGGGAGGCACACCTTTAAAAGAGTTTAAAAAGGTAACCCATAAGGTTCCGATGTTGACTCTTCAGGATGCTTCTAATGAGAAAGAAATGGAGGATTGGTTAAAGAGGATAGAGAGACTTTTGGCTCCTTCAGAATTTCAAAAATTAGATTTCTTTGCAGAGTTAAAAATGGACGGGCTGGCAATTTCCTTAATTTATAAAAATGGCATCTTAGAAAGGGCTTCTACCAGAGGAGATGGCTACACTGGAGAAGATGTTACTCAGAATATAAAGACTATCAGATGTATTCCCTTAAAAATAAGATTGTTTGCCTTAAGTCCGCATTATAAAGTTCCTGAGGAAATTGAGATTAGAGGGGAGGTTTATATGGAAAAAAGAGCATTTGAGAAACTAAATGAAGAGCAAAGAAAAAAGGGCCTGGAAGGTTTTGCCAATCCAAGAAATGCAGCTGCTGGCTCAGTAAGACAATTGGATCCAAGGATTACTGCTCAAAGAAAACTGGCTTTTTTTGGTTATGATATTGTCACTGATTTAGGACAAAAGACTCACCAAGAGGAACATCAATTAATGAAAATCTTGGGTATTCCTCAAAATCCTCTCAATAGATACTGCAAAAATTTAAAAGAAGTAATTAGATTTCACAAAGAAATTGCTAAAAAAAGAGAAAAGCTACCCTATGAGATTGATGGGATTGTAGTTAATGTGAACGATAACTTTATTTTTGAGAAATTAGGGGTAGTCGGAGGAAGAATGCCAAGAGCGTCAATTGCTTTTAAGTTCCCGGGTAAAGAAGCTACCACTAGAGTTAAAGGTATTGTAGTTCAGGTAGGAAGAACCGGAAAGCTAACACCGGTAGCTGATTTAGAACCTGTTTCTTTGGGAGGAGTGACCATTTCTCGAGCTACTTTACATAATTTTGAAATACTTAAAAAATTAGATGTGAAGATTGGCGACACCGTGGTTGTCCAAAGAGCAGGGGATGTAATTCCGGAGGTAGTAAGGGTAATCACTTCTTTAAGAAGCGGGAATGAGAAAGAATTTAAGATTCCTTCAACCTGTCCTGCTTGTAATTCGCCCTTAATTAAAAAGCCTGGAGAGGTAGATTATTATTGCTCAAATAAAGACTGTTTTGCGAGTAGGAGAAGATTTTTATATCATTTTGTTTCCAAGAAGGCTTTTGATATCGTTAATTTAGGTCCAAAGATTATTGATAGGTTTATAGAAGAAGGTTTTATTTCTTCACCGGTGGATATTTTTAAATTAAAAAAGGAGGATATCGTAAGTCTATTTAGATTTGGTGAGAAGTCAGCAGAAAACATCATTTCTGCTATTGAGAAGGCAAAAGAAATTCCCTTAGCAAGGTTTATTTATGCTCTGGGAATAAGATATGTGGGAGAGCAGACCGCTATTGATTTGGCTAACCATTTTGGTTCAATTGAAAAATTAAAAAAGGCTCCTTTATCTGAGATAAGTTCTATTCTTAATATTGGAGAGATAGTAGCAAAATCAGTTTATGATTGGTTTAGAAATGAGAAAAATTTGGAGTTGATAAGAGAATTAAAAAAGGCAGGAGTGAAAATTATCCCTCCTCAAAAAAGAGAGAAAGAGGAAAAATTAAAGGGACTAAAATTTGTATTTACTGGTACTTTAAAATCAATGACGAGAGAGGAGGCCAAAGAAAAAGTAAGAGATTTAGGGGGAGAGGTGGTGGGTTCTGTTTCAAAAAATGTAGATTATGTAATAGTGGGAGAAAATCCAGGTTCAAAATATGAAAAAGCAAAAAAATTAGGAGTAAAAACCACTTCAGAAGAAGAGTTCCTAAAAATGATAAAACACTAAGACCTTAACTGTACTATTCTTAACTATTCTTACCACTTCAATAACAATTCTTGATAATTTCTTTACCGAGACATCTTGTGGAGGGGAGCACGGAGTCGCCTTAAGTGCTGAAAAAAGGAGGTTATTCAAAGGCGCTCCTATACCTCGCCGAGCCTTACAGAGTCCTTTCTGAAATACAATTTTCCTCTGGGGCTTGGCTGCGGTATGCTCCCCTCCACAAGATGTCTCAGCTGATTTGTTACCATAATGGTTAGCAACTACCCCTTAATCTTTCCATTGCTTCCGCTAACATTTGACAATACAAATTTAGTCCTATCTTATTAATATTTCCTGATTGTTCTTTTCCTAAAATGTTTCCTGCTCCTCTCATTTCTAAATCTTTTAAAGCAATTTTATATCCACTTCCTAATTTTTCGGCAGACTTTAATGCTTTTAATCTCATTTTAGCTCGCTTACTCAAAGGAGGGGAATAAAGGAAATAAGCAAAAGCTTCAAGAAAGCTTCTCCCAACCCTTCCTTTAATTTGATAAGCTTGAGAAAGCCCTAATTTTTCGCTATGGCTGACAATTAGGGTATTCACCGCAGGTAAATCTAATCCATTTTCAATAATGGTGGTTGCTACCAAGACATCTATTTTTCTCTTTTGAAAATCAATCATTGTTTTTAAAAGTTCTTCTTCTCTTAACTTGGCATGGGCAATAGCAATCCTTGCTTTTGGGACCAATTTTTCCAAAAATAATTTCGCCTTTTTAATAGATTTTGTTTGATTGTGAAGATAATACACCTGTCCCTTTCTTTCTAACTCTCTTTCAATAGCTCTTTTGATGACCTCTTTTGAAAATGACAAAATAAAAGTTTTTACCGGTAGTTTTCCTTCAGGAGGGGTTTGAATGAGGCTGATATTTTTTAAAGAAGAGAGAGCCATATAGAGAGTCCTTGGAATAGGGGTAGCAGAAAGAGATAAGACATCAACATCAGATTTTAGCTTTTTTATCTTTTCTTTATCTTTCACCCCAAATTTGTGTTCATCGTCAATTACCAATAGCCCTAAATTTTTAAAATCTACATCATTAGATAAAGCTCTGCGGGTAGCTACTAATATATCAATTTTTCCTTCTTTTATTTTTTTTACTATTTCTTTCTGCTCTTTTTCTTTTTGAAATCTCGTTAAAAGAGCCAAATTTATAGGAAGATCTTTGAGTCTTTCTTTGAAATTTTGAAAATGTTGATAAGCCAAAATAGTAGTAGGACATATCATCAAGGCTTGGTAGCCAGCACTTATTATTTTTACCATTGTTCTTAAGGCAATTTCAGTTTTTCCAAATCCAACATCTCCACAAACAATTCTATCCATTGGTCTTTCTTTTTTTAAATCTTCTTCTATCTCTCTTAATGCTTGGGCTTGGTCTGGAGTTTCTACAAAAGGGAAACTGGAGATTAAAGGAAGTTCAATTTCTTGATCCCAAAAATAAGGCTCTCTTTTGGTGATCTCTCTTTTGGCATAAATTTCCAAGAGTTCTTTAGCTACTTTTTCAGTTTCCTCTTTTATTCTTTTTTTTGTCTTTTGCCAAAAAGGAGAACCCAATCTTGATAACTCCGGCGTTTCAAAACCAATATATTTTGTTAATTTCCTTTCTAATCCGAAGGGAATATAGAGTTTATCACCCTTGTCATATTCTAAGATATAGAAACGATGAGTTTTTTGAGAATGAGGTAAGGAAAGCTTTTTAATACCTATGAATTTTCCTATCCCATGGTCTAAATGAACTAAATAATCTCCCTGTTTTAAATTTGTTAGATTAGAGTATAACTTCTGAGATTTTAATTTATTTCTCAATATTTCTTTGGCTTTCTTTTCTTCCTCAATCTTTATTTTGAGCTGATAAATTTTTTCAATTTTATTTCCAAAAAATTCTATTCTCACAGCAAAGCTTTGATTAATCGGAAAAACATCTAAAATTCCTCCCCTTTGAGAAAACTCTCCTATTTCTCCTATTTCCCAAACCTTTTCATATCCCATCTCATCTAATCTTCTCAAGATCTGAGAGAGAAAGCACTTTTGACTTTCTTTTAAATAAAGACAATTTTCTTGAAAGAAGGCTTGGGTTTTTTGAGCAGATAAAAGCTTTTCTTTATTTTTTTCAATCCAAGAATTCTCTCTTTCTAAAAAATAGGGGACTACCCCACAGATTAAGAGCTCTCTTAAATTGCCTTCATTCATTATATTTTGAAATTGTCTTTTCAAAACCTTCTTTTAAAAGGCTCTCTAAAATTTTAATAATTTTTTTCTCTATTTGAGGCAAAAGATTTAATTCCTTTTTACTAAACCCTTTTAAAACAAAATCTTTTACATCTTTTGGTTTTCCTGAAAGGGGCTGAATTCCTATCCTCAATCTAACAAAATTCTTTGTTTTTATTTCTTTAATAATTGATTCTACTCCTTTATGGCCTCCACTTCCTCTATTTTTTACAATTCTTATTTTCCCAAATGTCAAATCGATATCATCGTGAATTATCCATAAATTGTGAAAGGGAATATTTAAATATTCTATTGCTTTTTTAACAGCAATTCCTGAATTATTCATAAAGACGGAGGGTTTAAAAAGTAAAACCTCCTTTTGAAAAACATTCTTTTTTGAAATTTCTCCCTGAAGATGAGGAGAAAATAGAAAATTTGGAAAGCCAAATTCAAGAGATATCTTTTCGATCATCCTAAATCCAATATTATGCCTTGTTTCTTGATATTCTTTGTCTGGATTTCCCAATCCACAAATTAAAATCATATAATTTTAATTTATGGTAACAAAATTAGTTTTCTACTCAAAGGGTAGGTTTAATGAAATTACGCCTTCAAAATTGAAGATTAAAAATCCTCGTTTTGGTTTCAAGAATTGTCCTTAACTAAAATTTATGAAAGGTGGGTCAGATTTGGAGATATGGAGAACCAATAGTTTTTCCACTCTTGACAACAAATTTTGGGGTGATAAAACATTAATAATAAAATGTCTTCTCTAAGCAATCCAGCAACAATTTCTTGGAATTTCTTTATTGATGCATCTTACCTCGAGGAGTTTGAAAAGGAAAAGGCCGAAAAAAAGGTCTTTTTATAGTTATGAAAAGGTCTTATAAATATAAGCAATAAAATGAAAACTATATGAGTAATAAAATAAAGAAATTAGAATACCAAAAAACATTTAAAAGGTTTTCATTTTTCCCCATTATTTTGGGGATTTTTTTATTAGTATTAGGGTTTTTGAGTTTGGTTCCAAACAATTTTGTTTTTGCCCAAGAGGCAACAGTAAATTATGGAGCAGACCTTTCAGATACGGGAATAAACTATCAGCCTGGGGAAG
>CAZJYT010000012.1:0-22014 GCA_964550325.1 uncultured Candidatus Saccharibacteria bacterium
CTCCGCTGTGCAAAAGCGGTGTTCTACCACTAAACTACTGGCCCTCAAAAATTTAAACTGATAAAACAAATCAATTCCTCTCAACTGAGTTATTCTCTCCTTAACTCTTAAATTCTATCAAATTTCTATTTTCAATCAATACTTTGTATTGAGGCATTTAATTGGAGAGGACTAAAGAGGAGATTCTCCTAAATTTTCTAACGAGATTTAGGATTTTTTAACACCTCTTTTGGTTACAAAATATAAGCTTAGGCTAAGGTGGCTAATCTTTTAATTCTTTTTAGGGTATTGGGGTGGGTAGTAAAAATTTCCATTATTTTTTCCTCTCTACTTAATTTTATCTTTTTTCTTCTTAAAATAGCTAATTCTTTTTCATCAATATCTCCTGAGAGATCCTTGTCAACCTCTCTTAACTCCTGAATTTCTTCTTCTGACCTATTAATATCATTTAAAAAGAACCCTCTTAATGCCTGAATTTTTCTTAATTCATTTTGGCAATGAGGAAGTCCTCTCATTTTGGCTGAACTATAAACCAATTTATATAGAGCAGAGGCTAAGTAACGAGGAGGATTTCCTAATTTTACACTCCCTTCGTCTGCATAATATTCCCTAATTCTGGAACCTGCTAAAACTAATAAATTAGTAAGGAAATAAATTATCATTGCCAAAATACCAATTAAGATAGAAAGACCTCTTTCTCTTCTGTCATCTAAAAATCCTCCCCATAAAAATCTCCAGGCAATCCAATACATTGCCAAAGGAATCACAGAAAGCAAGGTCATTACTACCATATCTTTATTTTTGAGATGAGAAATCTCGTGTCCCAAGACCGCTTTTAATTCTTCTTTGGTTAATAGATTTTTTATTCCCTCCGTAATACAAACCCTTCCGTCACTTAAACTACGGCCAAAGGCAAAAGCATTAGGGATAGAAATATGGGCAATTCCAATTTTGGGCTTGGGAATTTTTGCTTCTCGAGAAAGTTCTTTTACCATTTGATGTAATTCTGGAGCTTCTTCTTCTGAGACCCATTTTATTCTCATCATTGAAGAGATTAAAAAGGGAGAAGTTAAATATTGAATTACTAAAATTAAAAGAGCTAAAATTAAATAGGAGAGAATATTCCCTACTCCTAATAAATTTCCTCCAATCACAAAAAGGCCATATAAAATAGCGAACATTCCAAAAATCAAGAGATACATTTTAAGTTGGAGAGACATAATATCTTTGGTTTTTCTAAATAAAATCATAGAATATCCCTAAAAAAATTTCAACTCAATTTATCAGCTTTATTTAAAAGTAGCTTTTTGGTATAACTTATAAGGTGTAGTTGCTAACCACTTTGGCAAGAAATCAGTTGAGACATCTTGTCTCGGGGAGCATACCGCAGCCGAGCCCCAAAGAAAGACTGTATTTCAGAAGGGACTCTGTAAGGCTCGGCGAGGTATAGGAGCGCCCGGGAAATAAACTCCCTATTTCAGTATTTACGGCGACTCCGTGCTCCCCGAGACAAGATGTCTCAGTAAAGAAATTATCAAGGGTTATTACTGAAGTGACAAGGATAGCCCTCTTATAAGGCAAACAATGTCGGAGTGGCGGAATTTGGCAGACGCGCTGGGCTTAGGACCCAGTGGGAGCTTCCCTTGAGGGTTCAAATCCCTCCTCCGACACCATCAGTCTCAAGATGCCAGGGAGAGAAAAAATAAGAAAAGCTAAAATAGCTGACGCAAAAAAGATCTACTCTCTCATAGGTTTTTGGGCAAAAAGGGGAAGGCTTTTGGAGAGATCGCTTGATAATATCTATGAGAATATTAGGGATTTTTGGGTATGTCAAAAAGGAAGAGAGATTTTAGGTGTTTGCGCTCTTCATATAGTAGGATGGCAAAACTTAGCTGAAATTAGATCCTTAGCTGTCAGTGAAAATCATTTAAAAAAGAAAATAGGAATCAAACTTGTGAAAGCCTGCATTGAAGAGGCAAAATCTTTGGGAGTAAAAAAGATATTTGTGCTTACATTTGTAGAAAGCTACTTTAGAAAAATAGGTTTTAAAAAAATAGCAAAAAGTAAACTTCCCCATAAAATATGGAAGGAATGTATAAATTGCGTTCATTTTCCAAATTGTAAAGAAAGGGCTCTAATTTTAGAGCTTTAGAAAAAACCTATGTCAAGCAATTTAGCATTGCAAAACATTATCTTTTTGGCTACATTTTTAGACCGTAGAATTAGAATTCGTAAAAACCATAATTTCTGTTAAAATAAAAAAGTATGCTCACTAAAAAACAGCGTTACCTCCAGATTGCCTTAAATAGCACATTAGATGAAGCCGAGGCTATTATCAACCAGATTCCCTTAGATAAAAGAATTATTATTGAAGCCGGCACTCCTTTAATAAAAACTTATGGAGTCCGGGGTATCAAAATGATAAGATTTTGGTGGGTAAAGAGGGTTTTGGGCTATTATCAAGGTGGTTACAAAACCTTTTCTTCCAATCCCTGGTGGAGTAATTTATTGAAAGAAAATAAAAAAATCCCTCAACAAAAAGAAAAACCTTTGAAAGAAGAGGGAATAGCCCTCACTCCTTATATTGTAGCTGATTTAAAGTGTATGGACAGAGGAGAAAGAGAAGTAGAAATTGCTAAAGAGGGAGGAGCTAATGCTGTTACTATCCTTGGCCAAGCTCCAATTGAGACCCTAAATAGCTTTATTGAAAAATGCGAAGCCTATAATTTAGATGCAATGATTGATATGATGAATGTAGATTTTCCTCTAAATATTTTGCGCAAACTAAAAAAACTTCCTAAGGTAGTAATTTTGCACCGGGGCGTTGACGAGGAAGCCTTTAATCCAGAAAAAGAAATTCCTTTCCATGAGATTCAAAGAATTAAAAGTAACTACGACATTATGATTGCTATTGCAGGTGGTGATACCTTCCAAGAGGTTCAGCGAGCCATATTTAACGACGCTGATATTGTAGTGGTTTGGAAATCTTTTTATAAGAGCACCGCTGAAACTGCAAAATTAGCCCAAGAATTTTTAAAAGAGATTAGGTAGTCTTCAAACAAATAGGAATATCTTATCAAGAGCCACCAAATTGAGAGCGCTGGTCTCCTCCCTTATTTCTACTTAGAGACTTCAGTCCTTCTAAGATCTCTATTGGTAAAGTAAAGATAATTGTCTTTGAGGGATCGGGCTGAAGCTTATCAATAGTTTCCAGTGTTCTCAAGGAAAAAGCACCAGGAACCATCCTCAGAATATCCGCCGCCTTTTGAAGATTTTCTGCTGCTCTAATTTCACCCTCAGACTTAATAATAATTGCTCTCTTTTCTCTCTCACTTTCTGCCTGGGCAGCCATTGCTCTTTTCATTCCAGCGGGTAGTTCAATGTCTTGTACTTTTATTGCGGTGACATCAATTCCCCAGGCATCAGTCTCTGCATCTACTATCTTTTTAATCTCTTTGGCAATCCTCTCTCTTTCTGTGAGTAAGGTATCAAGCTCAACTCCTCCCACAATATCTCTCAAAGCAGCCAAGGCATATTGGGAAACCGCATAGGAGTAGTTCTCAATTTTTAGCACTGCATCTTCTGCTCTTATTACTTTAAAATAGACAACTGCATTTATTCCCACTGGCACATTATCTTTAGTTATTGCCTCCTGGCGAGGGATATCAATAGTGGTAATTCTCATATCTACCTTTATCATTCTCTGAATACCAATCAAAATCCATCGCAATCCTGGATTGAGGGTAGCGGTATATTTTCCTAAGGTAAGTATTACCCCTCTTTCATACTGGTTAACTACCCGCAATCCCCCTAAGCCAAAAATTATAAAAAGAAGAAAAAGAATGCTTATTACTCCTGACCCCATAATTAGTAGTTAATAAACTTAATGTTTAATAATTACCCTCAACCTTTACTAATATTATAATATAAATATCTCCAGATTCCTACAAGTTTCAATAAGTTTCTACTAATTTC
The DNA here is from genome assembly GCA_964550325.1 of uncultured Candidatus Saccharibacteria bacterium. GTDB lineage: Bacteria > Patescibacteriota > Minisyncoccia > Minisyncoccales > CAZJYT01 > CAZJYT01. Next base: position 3,976 of record CAZJYT010000012.1, read on the forward strand.
TATAAATTTCTATGAGTTTTTATCTATTTCGATTTAACAGGGATCAGACCCCTGTCAAACTTCAATTTTCAGCCCAAGATACAAATCTTAAATCTTTCCTTTCCTATCTATAAATATCGTGAAGCCCAATATCTAAAAATAAAACTTCCTTATTATTAAGGAAGATAAATTTAATCCGAAAATGATAATCTATCCAAAAAGCCCAACATTCTTTCTCCTTTCCTAATAAAGGATGTGTTCTTAACTGAGGATGAAAAGGATTTTCTTTAAAAATTTTGATTTTCAAAATGGCTTTTCTTTGAATAGGAGGAGGAAGCTTTCTAAAAGATTTTTTATATCGCGCGGAAACCTCAATGCGTGTAATCCTCATACAATCTTGGATATTCCCTTTGAAGAAAACTCTCCAGCGACTCGGTTTTTCCTTCTTTTTTTTCTTTTAAGCCCTCTTTAACAATCTTATCAATATATTCCTTCTCTATTTCATATTTCAACAATTTTTTATATTCCTCTAAATCTAAAATCACTACGCCTTTTTTCCTAAGCAATTTTTTAGGAATAGATATTGAGTTTTTATTCCTTAAATTAGCCATCACCTTTATTATATTCCTTTCGAAAATCAAGTCAAATCTTACAACCCTATCCTAAAGACGCAAACTGCTTCCCCTTTAAAAACCTTATCCAAATTCTCTTACAAATATAACCTTAGAAAGGATTTGCAAGAAAAAGTAAAGAAAGTTTTAAATTTAACTTGGCTGAAATAAAAACTATTCTAAATTCAAAGATAAATCAACCTTAACCAATTTTTCTACCTTCTCTAATTTCTTCTGTAAATTTGGATGAGGTGACTTTTTCTCTCTCCAATATTTCTCTCTTGTAGAATCAATTTGCTTTTCTATTTGTTCTTTAAGAAAATTAAAAATTTTTTTCTCCACTGGGGTTTTTTCTCTTAGAGAAGTAATTGAATTTATTCCACTTTCTAAAATTTCTAGTGGAAGATTAAGCAAGAAAGCGGGGAGATATTTAATATGAGGATGAGGTTGAGGTTCTCCGTCTTTAAATCTTATTCCATATGTTAGTAAGGTGCCCTTATAGGTATTTCTCTTTAAAAGTCTGTCCTGCTTTTCACCAATTGAAGGCGAAAAGGAATCATCTACAGAAACATCAATGGCAAAGTCTATCTCTTTCCTCTCTTTATTTACTACAAAAAGGTCCACTTTACTCTTTCTATCGTCATAAGGGGCGGTCCTCAAGACCAAAAAATTATCTCCTAAAAACTTTTGAAGCAAAAGAGTAACAAAAATTTCCCCTTTTTCTCCTCCTCTCACTTCTTCTTTTTCTTCTATTTTCTCTAATGATAACCTTCCTCTGTATTGATTTCTCTTTACCTCTTTTAATCTTTCTGTGTGTCTTTTTACTGTCTCCTCAGAAAGGATATTTTTAAATTTCTCCATTTCAATCCTTAACCTCTCATCCACTGGCACTCCTAATTTTCTTAAATTATCAGCCCGCTCTCTTAATAACTTCTCTAATAATCTATTTTCTCCTTCTTTTTCCTCTTTCTGAAATCTTTTTAAACCCTCAATCCCTTTTTCTCTCATAGACTTATTTATATCTTAAAGCTTTTTCTAAATTAGTAAGAGTGAGTTTAGCCTCGGGTTTTAAACTTTTAGTTTAAACCTTTAGTGGGAAGCGCTTTTATTTAAAAATCTCCTTTTTTAATTTTTTTGCTTGCTTAATAAAAAAGTTCTGCCATTCTTGGTGATTAATTTCCTTAAGCATACGGGGGAAATCTTTTACTTCTTTAGCTTTAATAAGTTGAACGCCTAACTGAATAGGGTCAATATGCCAATCAAATTTTGCCTTTGCATCCATAACAAGTTTTTGAAAAGAATAATTTTTTTCTTTGATAATAAAATAAATATCAATAAAATCACGCGCCCGTGGCTTCATTGAAATAGTATGCACTTTATTAACCGCAATGTCATAAAGGCTATCCACAACAATATTTTTATATTTTATCCCTGGCTCAATTCGGGGAAATGAGTAATAATTAAAATCAACCTTCAAAAAATTATCTTTAGAGAAAAAGAGATAAAAGCTATGCAAACCCAAAAATTTGCGATAATCAATGTTAACTAATTTTAATTTCTGTTTGATTTTGCCAATAAATTTTTCAATGCTTGGTAAATGGATTTCTTGTTCGCTGAAAAAATCAAGATCTTCAGAAATTCGATGGAAAAGATAAAAAACAGCCAAAGGGGTGCCACCGGTGAGATAGAATCTTTTGGTCAAGTAGCTTTCTTGAGAAAATAACTCCAAAAATTTTTTTTGCTCTACGGTAAAGATTTCTTCTCTGGCCATAATAAAAACTCTAAAAACCGTTTAGTTTCCGGATCTAAAAAAAGTTTGTCCCAATACTTTCTTACTAATTTCTCGCTGATTTTTTCCTTGCCAAGCCCATAATTAATCATCTGCTCCAGACGCCAAATTTTATAGCCTTCAGGATCTTCCTTTTTAAATTTTTCCTCATCAACTGACCAGTTATACATATTATAAAAATTTTATCCTACCTTAAAACTAAAATCAACCTGACGGGGGTCTAACCCTGTCATTTTTTTTCAAAAAATTCCTCTACTATTTAGAGGGAAATTTAAAAAATCTCCTCAAAAACCCAAAAATTAGCTTTAAGGAGCCTGGCTCCTTAATATGTCAAAAGGAAAAATTAATTGCCCTGTATTGTTTTTAGCCTCTATATATCCTTTGAAAAAGTTTATTTCAAATATCAAACAAAATTTCTGCTTCAAGGGTGCCATCTTTTTTTTGAGAGATCTTAAAATCATGCCAGGTGATGCCTTTTATTTGAAGCCCAAAACGAGAAATCCTTTCCCCCTCTAAAATCCCATCTATTTCTTTTTCAGAGAATTTATTAAATTTTATCTTATGATAAACTTCTTTTAGCGTTTCGTTTAGGTAATTTACTTCTGACAAAAAATCTATTAAAAGTGAAGAGGGGTCTTCTGAATTAATTTTTATTTTCTTTTTCACTTTTTTCTTTCCCTTTTCAATCTCGGGTCGCAAAGAAGACTCCATTGCCAAAAGGGCATTCAAAAAAAGTTCTTTTTTATTCCTGCCAAAAACCTTAATTTTCAAATCTGAAATATGTTCTAAAATCTCATATTTTTTCATAGAGATAATAATTGTAAGGAAAAGAGATAAGCTATTCTGTATTCAGTTTTTCAAATTCTTCTCTCACTACTTTTCTATCATCCCAGGGAATCTCTCTGTCTTTAACTACAATAGAAGATTCACTTCCCTTACCTGTAATTATCACTATATCTCCGTCTCGAGCCAATTTTAAAGCCTCCTTTATTGCTTCTCTCCTATCTAAAATCTTTTTTGCCCTTTCTCCTGCTCCTTCTGCTACCTGTTTTATAATTTCCATTGGTTCTTCATCGTAAGGATCTTCATTGGTAACAATAATCTCTTGGCAATATCTTTTGGCAATCTTTCCCAAAATAGGCCTTTTCCATTTATCTCTTCCTCCACCACAAGCTCCTAAGACACAAATCAGTTTTGCGTTTTGCGTTTTGAGTTTTGAGTAAATTTCTTGATAAACCTTCTCTAAAGCATTAGATGTGAAGGCATAATCTACTATTACCTTAAAGGGCTGAGAAATGACTTCCTCCATCCTTCCAGGAACTCCCCCAAATTTTTCCAAAGCCGATTTACAAGTCTCCAACTTAATTCCCTGAGATAACCCTACACAAATTGCCGCTAATGCATTGTAGATATTAAACTGCCCAATTAAATGAATCTTGAACAATGAATTACGAATTACGAATGAAAAATAATCTTCTCTCGTTTCTATCCTTTCTGCCTTAATAATCTCCATATTCTCATTCAATTCCCGATTCTTAATTCCTGATTCCTGATTCTTTATGGTATAACAATATTTTTCTTTTGCTGGAAATCTCAAAAAATAGTCTTTGTGCGCATCATCTAAATTGATGATGTGAATTTTTTTGCACGATTTAAAAAGTTCTCCTTTACACTCTTTGTATTTTTCAAAGGAACCATGTCTTTCAATATGCTCTGGAGAGAGATTGGTAAATAAAGCGATATCAAAATCAATAAATTTGTGTCGGTATTGTAAAATTCCCTCTGAGGTTACCTCTATTATGGCGTATTGACATTTAACATTTAAAGCCTTCTTTAAAAACCTTTGAATGAAAAATCTTCCTGGCATTGTCATTCTCAATTTATTTTCTTTTTTTTCCTCTCCAATCTGAAATCTTATAGAATTTATCAAGGCAACCTTAAAACCTGCCTCTTCTAAAATCTGGGTAATCATTTCTGTGGTAGTGGTCTTACCGTTGGTTCCAGTGACTCCAATTACTTTTATTTTCTTTGAGGGCCTCCCATATAAAAGAGCTCCCAAAAAGGCTAAGGAAAAATGGTAAAGGTTCAATAAAAATGAAGGAAGAAGTTTTTTAAGAAAAGATTTTATCACCACCTTTAAACTAATTTGTCTTTTATCAATTTTTCAATGTCTTTTATTATTCCCGCGCAAACTGTAGGAATTGCTCCTGCTCCCGGGCCACAGAGGAAATATCTCCCCTCTAAACCAGATATCACCACTCCGTTGTCTACCTTGGGTAATCTTAAATAAGAAAATAGAGGATGGGAATTCAACTTTTTGAATCCTGCTGTAATGTACCATTTATTTATTTTAAATTTAAATCCTCCTATTACTTCTTCTTTCAATTCTTTTTGACTAATAGAAACAATATACCTTCTATTTTTTGCTTCTCTTATCAAAATTTCTAAATCCTTTTCAGAGAAGGGAACTACTGAAATTTCTTTTTCTCTGATTTCTCCAAGATTGCACACATTAATTAAAATGGCAGTTTTTCTGGGAATATCTCCATTGGCTTCGGCATTAATTACCTCTAAAGGTGTCTTTGCTTTAGGTTCTGTATAACCCAATTCCTTTGCCATTTCAATTACCTGATGGAGGCTCTTTCCCTCGCTTAATTGATAAAAAATATAATTTAAGGTGCCATTGATTACCAAATGAATTTCTTCAATATGAGTACTTATTCTATCTTTTAGCCAACCTAACATTCTTGTACCTCCTCCCACGGTCGCAGAATACCCAATTTTGTCCAACCATAATTTCAATTCGGGGAAATAATTAGCCAAAGCTCCCTTCTCAGCAGTAACTACCGGCACATTTTCTCTCAATAAGGTCTTCATATAATGAAAGGCAGTCCTTCCATCGTCCAAGGTGGGGATACATAGACAAGCTATGTCTACCTTTTTAAAATATTTTAGCCAATTGGATAAGGTATCTAACTTTTTCCTTTCTAATGTATAAATTCCAGAAAGATCGGCAATAATTACCTCAAATTTTTTCTCTTTCACCCTCTTTGAAAGCTCAGATCCTATTCTTCCATGTCCAATAATTCCAATTTTTGGAGGCATATTTGGGAGATATTCTTTTTCTTAACTCATTAAGTTAAATTTTTCAAGATTTTCACATTAGGTCACCTAAAATGGGAATTCTAAATCCTAAACCCCGTTAGAGAATCCAATCTCTAACGGGGTAGGCAAAATCCCAAATAAAATTCAAAAATCTAAAAACAATTTTTTAATTTTTATTTCTTAATTTTTATTCAATTCTTATTTTTTAATTTTTAAAATACTTAAAAATTAAAAATTGATTAAAAATCAAAAATTAAGAATTAAAAATTTAGAGATAGTTTTGAATTCTCATTTCAGATTTAAAAATAGTGCACATCCCTTTTTACTACTTTTTACTAAGAGTTTACCGATGTACCCTTTTATGTGCAGATGATTGAAAAAAGAAAGAGATTGAGATAAAAATATAGAGGTATGTTTAAATTAAAATCTCCTTTTAAACCCACTGGGGACCAGCCTCAAGCAATAAAAAAATTGATGGAGAATTTAGAAAAAGGGGTAAAACATCAGGTACTTTTGGGAGTAACAGGTAGCGGAAAGACCTTTGTGATGTCTTGTCTCATCGAGAGAATCCAAAAACCAGTCTTAGTAATCTCTCCCAATAAGATCTTAGCTGCCCAATTATACCAAGAATTTAGAGAGTTCTTTCCTGGGAATGCAGTCCATTTCTTTTGCAGTTATTATGACTACTATCAACCAGAGGCCTATATTCCTCAAACCGATACCTATATTGAAAAGGACGCCAAAATAAATAAGGAAATTGACAGATTAAGGCATATGGCGGTTCAGGAATTGTTAAACAGAAATGATATTATTATTGTAGCTTCTGTCTCCTGTATTTATAACATTGGCTCTCCGGAAAACTATCAGAGAATAGCTTTAGAAATCAAACAAGGAAAAAAGATAAAAAGAAAAGATTTTCTCTCTTATTTAGTTATCTTAGGTTATCAAAGAAATGATATTGAATTTTCGCCTGGCACCTTTAGGGTAAGAGGGAATATAATTGATGTTTTTTTAGTTACAGGAAAAGAAATTTTAAGGGTTGAATTTTTTGGAGATGAAATTGAGAGAATTTTAAAATCTCCTCCTTTATTGAATCAAAAATTTAAAATGATAGAATCTTTTAAATTATATCCTGCTCATTTTTGGGTCACCCCTCAAGAAAAATTAGAAATTGCTTTAGAAAATATAAGAATGGAACTGCAAGAAAGGGTAAAAGTGTTAAAGAAAGAAAACAAAATAGTAGAAGCCCAAAGATTGGAAAAAAGAACAAAATATGACTTAGAAATGATTAGGGAAACAGGTTATTGTCACGGAATTGAAAATTATTCAAGACATTTAGAATTTAGAAATCCTGGAGAACCCCCCTTCACCTTGTTAGATTATTATCTTTACCCGCCACAAATTTCTTCGAAATTTGGGCGGGCAAGAGATTTTTTGGTCTTTATTGATGAATCGCACCTTACCCTCCCCCAGCTCCATGCCATGGCTAACCAAGATAGAGCCAGAAAAAAGACCTTAATTGAATATGGATTTAGGCTCCCTTCTGCTATTGATAACAGACCCCTAACCTACGAAGAATTTGAAAAAAGGGTATCTCAGATAATTTATGTTTCTGCTACTCCTGCAGAAGAAGAAAGAGAAAGAGCTAAAGGTTATATTGTTGAACAATTAATAAGACCTACGGGATTGTTAGAACCTTTGGTAAAGGTAAGACCTACAGAAAATCAGATTGAGGATTTATTAAAAGAAATAAAAAAGAGGATTGAAAAAAAACAAAGAATCCTGGTTTTAGCCCTAACCAAAAGATTAGCAGAAGCCTTAAGTGATTACTTAAAGGAAAAGGAGATTAGCTGTCAGTGGCTTCATTCTGAAGTAAAAACATTAGAAAGACCAAGGATTTTAAAAGAGTTAAGGGAAGGGAAATATGATGTTTTAATAGGGATCAATTTATTAAGAGAGGGCTTAGATTTGCCTGAGGTTTCATTAATTGCCATTTTGGATGCAGACAGGGAAGGATTTTTGAGGTCAGAGAGAGCCCTAATTCAGATTATGGGAAGAGCGGCTAGACATCCTGAAGGAGAGGTAATCTTGTATGCTGATAAAATTACCAATTCAATGGAAAAAGCAATCAGGGAGGTTCAAAGAAGGAGAAAAATCCAAATGGAGTATAATAAAAAACATCATATCTCTCCAAAGCCCATTATTAAACCGATAAGAGAGTGGGGTTTTGGAAAAAAGGAAAAGGAGATTGAGAGTGAATTTTGGGTAATAAGGGACATAAAGCTTTTAGAAAAGGAAATGAGGGAAGCGGCAAAAAATTTAGATTTTGAGAGAGCAGCTGAAATTAGGGACTTGATTAAAAAAATAAAAAGTGGTAGAGAAAAGATGTATGCCAGTTACTAAATCAGCTAAAAAGGCATTAAGACAAAGCCTAAGAAAAAGGGCTCATAATCTTTTTCACAAAAAAAGGATAAAAAATTTAATTAAAGAAATTAAAAAATTAATTTCTGAAAAAAATCCCCAGAAAGCAAAAGAGCTTTTGCCTACTCTATATAAATTTTTAGACAAGGCAGTAAAAGAAAATGTAATAAAAGAGAATACTGCTAATAGAAAGAAATCAAAAATTACCAAATTAATTGATTCAGCTCTTAAAAGGAGTAAAACCTGAGGCTAAATTTTATTATATTTCAGCAATTAATAAGTCTAAGGCAATCTCTGGAGAAATTCTCCCTCTTTTTATCTCAAAATCTAACTGGAGCATCCTTTGATAGAGCTTTTTTAACTCTTCTAAGGAGAAGTTTTTTGATTGTTGAATGGTCTTTTTTACAATATAGGGATGGCTATTTAACTTCCCTGTAGATTTAAAAATAAGTAAATTTCTAATTTGAAGATTAATCATCGCTAAAAGATAAAGAGGAGATTCTCCTTTTTCTAAATATTGATGGAAGAGATTGAAAGCCTTTTCTTTATTTCTCTGAGAGAGGGCATCTAAGGCTTTGAAAATATTTGCTTCAATTTTTGGTTTTACCAAAAGCTCAACATCTTCTTTTTTGATTTTCCTCCCATCAGTATAGCTTATTAATTTTTTAATCTCTTGTGATAACTGCCAAAGATCATTTCCCACAAACTCAATCAGCTTCTTTAGTGCTGAGTCTTCAATTCTTCCCTGATATTTTTTAATTTCTTTTTTAATCCAAAGGGCTAATTTTAGATTGGGCAGTAACTCAAATTTCTGCCATTTACTGTTTTCTTTTAGCTTTTTGAGAAATTCGTCTTCCTTTTTAATCTCTTTTTCCCAAAATAAAATTAAATCTTTTGAAAGGGCAAATTTTTTTATTTCTTTCAAAAACCTTTTTTTAAAATTCTCATTTTTGCTAATTTCTTTTATTACAAAAAGTTTCTTTTCTTTAAACATTGGAACCGTCTGAAACTCATTTTTAAAGGTTTGAAAATTCAATTCTTCTCCCTCAAAAAATTTCAAATTTAGACCACTCTTCCGAATTTGCTGGTAGCGTTTTACAATTTCTTTTATTTTTTGCCTCATCCGGTAAACATCTGGTCCATAAAGGAATAAAATCATAGGTTTTTAAAGAGTATTTGATAACCAATTTGGTAACGAATTAGTTGAGGCATCTTGTCTCGGGGAGCATACCGCAGCCGAGCCCGAGAAGGAAATTGTATTTCAGTAGGGACTCTGTAAGGCTCGGCGAGGTATAGGAGCGCCTGTAAACAAACTCTCTTTTTCAGCACCTAAGGCGACTCCGTGCTCCCCGAGACAAGATGCCTCAGTAGATAAATTATTAGGAGTGGTTACCGCATTAATTAGATAGTACATTTAAAGTTTTTGACAAACAGGACAAAAATAAGAACTCCTGTTATTGATTTTTAACCTTCTAATTTTTGCCCCACATCTTCTACATTCTTCTCCTTCTCTTCTATAAACACTTCTAATTTTTTCAAAATCTCCTTTTTTTCCATCTGGTCTCCGATAATCTGAAATTGATTCTCCCCCTAATTTAATTGATTTAGTCAAAATTTCTCTTAAGGCAAAATAAATCCTTTCTATTTCTTTGTCAGTCAATTTTGAAATTTCTTTTAAAGGATGAATCTTGGCTTTCCATAATGTTTCATCAGAATAGATGTTTCCAATTCCACTAATTACACTTTGGTCCATTAAAACCTTTTTTATTTTTCCTCTCTTTTTCTTCTTTAGAATTTCTCTAAATTTTTCCAAAGTAAATCCCCTTTCTAAGGGGTCTGGTCCTAATTTTTCTAATTCTTTTTCCAGTTCTTCTTTTGAAAGGAGCTCTACCTTGGCAAATTTTCTCAAATCAGATAAAGCCAATTGTTCTCCTGAGTCCAAGTAAAAGATTAGATGTAAAAATTTATTCATTGGGTCTTTTTTTAAAGGACCTTCAATTTCAGATTGCCATTTCCCATTTTCTAATTTCCATCTTCCAAGAAGCAGGTGTCCGGTAAGCTTTTGATGGATTAATAAATATTTAGAACCTAAACCAAAAATAATATTTTTTCCTCTCCTCCAAATCTTTTCAATCCTTTTTCCTTTAATTCCTTTTTTAAATTCCCCAAAATCTTTTGGCTTTTTTATCATCTTCTTAAAGTCTGTCCAAACATCAAGAAAGGTCTTTTGTAAGACCTTATTCTCTAAAAACCTTACCGTATTCTCCACCTCTGGGAGTTCGGGCATTTTATTTTTTTAGAGCATTATTTATTTTTTCTACAATTTCACCAGGAGTAAAGTGAGCCTTTATTAAATAATCCACTGCTCCTAATCTCAATCCCTTTTCCACATCCTCTTTCTGTCCTAAATTAGAAAGAATAATTACTGGAATTTGAGCCAAAATGGGGTCATCTTTCATTTCTGATAAAACCTCAAATCCATCTATTCCTGGTAAGATGAGGTCTAATAAGACTAAGTCTGGTTTTTCTTCTTTCACTTTTTTTAGACCTTCCTCCCCATCTATTGCCTCTGAAATCTCATAGCCTTCTTTTAATAGCTTTTGAGAGATAAGTTCTCTTAAAAACTTATCATCCTCTATCACTAAAATTTTTTTAGGCATAACTTTTTAGAAGATAATCTTTTTTAGGAAATTACTCTTTAATATATTTTTTGACCTTTTCAATCACCTCATTGGGATCAAATTCTGTTTTTATTAGCCAATCTTTAGCCCCCAATCTTTGAGCCCTATCCAACTCTACAGGTTGACCAGAGTTTGAAATCACAATTACTGGAGTCTCTTTCAATTCCTTATCTTTTTTCATCTCTTCCATTACCTCAAATCCTCCTTTTTTAGGCATTACAATATCTAATAAGACTAAATCGGGTTTTACTTCCTTCATTTTTCTTAATCCTTCTTCTCCATCCTGAGCAACCACTACCTCATATCCTTCTTTAACCAACTTTTTCTCTAAAACATCCACTATAATTTTTTCGTCTTCTACTAATAAAATTTTTTTTCCCACAATTTTAATCGATTATTTTAATTATTTTAAATTAAATTTAACCTTTATGTTTCATTTTCTTTTCTTGAGAAATAGGAAGGGTGAAATAGAAGGTTGTCCCCTTGCCTTCTTTTGACTCAAACCAGATCTTTCCTCCATGACTTTCAATAATATTTTTTGTAATAAAGAGTCCCAAACCCGTTCCTTCTGTTTCTATTCGCATCACATTCTCTGCTCTAAAAAACTTACTAAAGACCCTTTCTTTTTGATCCTCGGGAATTCCTACTCCAGTATCCTTTATAGAAAATTCTATCTCTTCCTCCCTCCTTTTTAGAGAAATCATAATCTCTCCTTGGGGAAGGGTATAACGGATAGCATTCTCTACAAGGTTCTGAATCGCTAATTTGATTTTTTCCTCATCAACCCTTACCTCAAAATCTTCTCCCTCTTTTTTAAACCCAATCTTTAATTTTTTCTTTTCAGCAAGATCTTTATAAAAGAGTATCATCTTTTCTACAATTATGTCAAGTTTCACCAGGCTCAGTTTATAAACATATCTGCCTTCTTCAATTCTCGTTACATCCAAAAGATCATTAATTAACCTAATCATTCTTTCATTAGCATTGTAAATTTTTTCTACAAATTCAGCCTGTTCCTGGGTTATCGGACCTAAATCTCCTTCTAAAAGCATCTTCAAGGTCCATTTTATCGCAGAAAGGGGGGTTCTCAATTGATGGGCAGCTATAGAAACAAATTCACTTTTCATCCTTTCTATCAATTTTTCCCTGGTAACATCATGAAAAATTAAAATAGTTGCTATCTTTTTTTCTCTCAAGCTAATGGGAACAACAGAAACCTCTAAAATCAACTGCTCAGATAAATAAAGTTCTTTCCGATAAATTTTTTTAATTTCCTCTCCTATTAATTCTTCTAATTTTTTCAGGAAGGGGTGTGATCTCAACTGAGAGAGGCTCTTTCCTATTATCTCTTCTGGTTTTACCTTAAAAAATTTTTCTGTCTGAGGATTAATTAAAGCTATTTTGTTGTTTTTATCAAAGACCAAAATTCCATCTACAAAATGATTAATAATGGCTAAGGTTTTACTTCTCTCCTCTTCTGCTTTTAATCTTGCTTCATCTACATCTTCTAAGATATTCATCAGGGCTAATCTCGTAGTTTCTAACTCTTTTGTTTTTCTTCTTAGTTCTTCTAATTCTGTCTCTCTCTTCTCTCTAATCTCTTGCAATTCTAAATCTCTTCTCACTAACATCTTGGCAATTCTATCCAGTTCCCTTAGCTGTTTTTCTCTCTCTTCAGTAAATTGTCTCAACTGCTCAATAATTCTCTCTAATTTCACCCCTTTTAATTCTTTTAATAAAGAATGTTTGTGAGAAAAGAGGCTTGAGCTTTTATGCTCTTCCATAATTTTTATTCTTCGGCTAGGGTTAATAAGGTAAGGGTCTCATTGTGCCATACAGAAAAACACTCTTTTCCTAACTCTCCTCCTAAAGGAGCTATCTCTCCATAAGTATAAAATCCAATAAGAGCTACTCTTTTTCCCAATATCTCCTGAATTGCAGAAATTTCTTCTTTTGCTTTTTGGCCCAAAAGCTTCCTCCGAGCCATACAATCAAATACCAAAATTGTCTGGGGAAAAAGATTATTTAATTGGGTCAAAGCATTCAGGGCTGCTTCTTTGGCTGCTAAAATGGCTTTTTCAGGATCACTAAGCATTAATCTAATCTCTGCTCCTTCTGGAATTTCAGCAGCACAATCTATCTCTCCTTTTTCGTTAGCAATGACTACATCGCGAATTAAAAGCTCAGACGTCCCCCCTACCTTCATCCCTAAGGGGTAGGTATAGGCTATTTTGGCAATGGGCTCTTTAATTAATTCTTCTGCTTTTTTCCCAAAGTAACCCTCATAAATATGTAAGGCGGGCTGATTATCCACTTCAATTAATTTTGCTCCTTTAGATCTGGTAACCTTCATTGGTAAACCAATTGGTTCCCATCCATGTTTTACACCTATTCCAAAAGAAAAGTCTCCACAAAGACCAATTCCTATCACCGCCCCTTTAAGAACCTCCTCATTAAAATATTGATAAGTTTCTTTAAATTGGAAATCATCTCCCGCTGCCCCTCCAATAATTGGAAGCTCTCTTCCTAATACAGATTGGATTCCTCTTACAATAGCTGCTCCATTTTCAGGAAGCCCTTCTGTAAGAATAATAAGCAATTTTAAATCTTTTAAAGCTTTATCTTTGATTTTTTTAGCCATCGCCTTTCCTGCCTCAAAAGAATTCTCTTTAGCTCCCTTACCTATCTCAATTACAAATTTAATTCTTTCAGTTTTCAAAGCCATCAATACTATATGTTTTGAAAGAGGGCCCTCAGTAGTAATCTCTCCTGAACTTGAACACCCCACCACAGGTACCTCTGGACAAGCATTTCTTATTCCCTTCAGTATCTCTTTTTGGTCATAGCTGGAAGTAGAAAATGTTAAAATAAGATTAGGCTTTTCACCCAATCTTTTCAAAGCAATCTCACAAGCCTCCTTACCTGCTTCAAAAGAATTCATATGATTGCTTCTTCCTATTTCTGCCCTAATCATAATTTTTGTCTTTAGGTCTCTTGACCTTTTTTATATTTTTTTAACTCTTCTTTTAATCTCTCTATTTCCTTTTTTAATTCCACCATTTTTAATTCTCTTTCAATAGTAACTCTGTAAAACCTCTCTAACTCTTCCAATCTGCGCCTAATTTCTCTGGTTTTTCTCTCATTTTCTCTTTTTAACATCTCTGCCTGTTCTCTTAATTGCCGAGTTTTTGCTCTCACTCTTACTTCTAATACCTTTTTTGCCTCTTCTAATCGTGATTGATACTCTCTTATTTCTCTAACCATAAAATCTAAATCTTTACTTAGTTCTTCTATCTCATCTCCGGTTCTGGTAGTAAAGGTAACATTTAAATTTCCCTTAGCTACTTCTTTGGTTAATTCTTTCATACGTTTAATAGGAGTAATTGTTCTTTGGCTAATAAAAATACTTACTAAAACTACTACTAAAAGAAAGGTACAAATTAATAAGATAAATAATTTTTTAAAATTATAATAAATAAAAAATGCTTTTTCTATATCCTGAAAAAAAACTATGTACCAGTTCTGAGAAGGAAAGGAATAAAAAGTAAAAAAAAGATGAGGGGAGTTTTTCTTATCTAAAAAAGTTCTCTCTCCTCCTTTTATCTTTTCAAACAAGCCTGGGTAAATTTCATTTATTTTTTTTGGAAACCCTCCCTTTCTCTCTTGAGAAGAATTAAAAATTACTGTCCCCTGGGAACCAACCATAAGAAATCCTTTCTCTTGTCTCAAAAAATTTTTTCTAAGAAAAATCTCAACACTTTCTAAATTAACTTCTCCTATTAATGTTAAAGAGTTTTCCTCATTTTTTATAGGAACTCCTATCTCTATTACTGGTTTTTGGGTAATCAAAGAAGTGAAAACCTTATTAGAAATACATTTCTCTTCACCTTCCAAAACTATCTCTTGATAACAAGGGGAAAAAGAAAAATCTAAGCCTTGATATTCTCTTTTATAAGGATAGGTAAAGTAAATCTTCCCCTCTTCATCTAAGATTATGAAATTCTCAAAAATCTTTTTTCCAAATATTTTGAATTTATTTTGATGTTCTTCAAAGAGTTTCAGCAGTTGCTGAAAAATTGTGATTCTTTCTTCTTCCTCTAAAGAGCTTTGAAATCTCAAAAGGAGGCCAGAACCAGAAAGATAAGATAAGGAATCTGTAAGATTAGAAAAAAAAAGTTCTGTTTGGTGAGAGATCTGATTGGCTAAAACTTGATCCCCCAAATAGATCTGTTGAGTAAGATAATCTCCTAGAATCTCTTGGATGGTTAAAAAAATTATTAAAGCAGGCAATATTATTCCCAAAATAAAACTTCCTACTATTTTCCAAAATAGGGAAATTCTCATAAATTTTAAAATAAGGATTTTTGTTTAGAAATTAGTTTTTCTTTCTTATGCTCCTCTCTTCCCAAATTTTTCTTTATCTGAATTTTGTCTAATTGGTCTAATTTTTCAATGAGGCTCTCGAACTCTAAGTCTTCAAACATCTGAATTACCTTTTTCCTATCATACTCTTTTTTTTGACATTTTTGAAGAGCAAAATCTAAGGGGACGTCTTTTTTAATTTCCATTAAATCTTTATTTAAAAATACCTGTGATTTAAATCTCAATAAGGCTTCCTTTATCTTTGGTTTAAATTCAAAACTACCCTCTTTCTTTTTTTCAATTTCCTTGTACAAATTCTTTATACTCACAAAATTCATTAACAGCTCTAAAGCTGTCTTTTCCCCAATTCCTTTTATTCCCGGAAGATTATCAGAAGGATCTCCTTTGAGAGTCTTAAAATCAAGAAATTGAGAAGGTCTTAACCCTGAAAATTTCTCTTTAAATAAATTCTCATCAAATAAAACCACATCTTTCATTCCCTTTCTCAACAAATAAACCTTAATATGAGAATTAATTAACTGTAAGAGATCAAAATCTCCACTAACAATAATAACCTCTACTTCTTTTGGGGTTAAAAAGCTGATAGTGCCAATCAAATCATCTGCCTCAAATCCTTCCTTTTCAAAAATTGGAACCTTAAATGCTCTTAAAATCTCCTTTATTTTAGAAATTTGCGAAATCAGCTCTTTAGGTGTTGGTGGACGGGTAATTTTATATTCTTTATATTTCTTGTGCCTAAAAGTTGGGGCAGGAAAATCAAAACAAAAAGCCAAATAATCTGGTTGAAATTCTCTTAAAATTTTTAAAAAAACCAACAAAAATCCATAAATAGCATTCACTAATTCTCCCTTTTTTGTTTTCAAAGGAGGAAGAGCATGATAAGCTCTTTGGATGACAGAATTGGCATCAAAAATGATAAATCTCTTTTTTGGCATAGATTTAAAAAAGGTTGGTGATCAAATAACGATATTTTAAATAAGGCTTTTCTTTCCAAGCTTTAATAAATTTTTTTTGCCAACTTTTTTTCCAAAAATCAATTTGGGGCAAAAATAAAAAGCCATCTCTGTAACCCAAATACCTTGTTTTAAAATAAAAGTGCCAGAATGCCATCCTTGCACATAAAAAAGCCATTTTTTGATTCTTGGTTTGACAAGGTAATTTTAAATTATCATAGAGAAATTCCTTTTTGCCTACCTTCTCTAAAAATGTAGGAAAAACCTCAATCAAATTAAAATCTAAAACAAATCCCTTATCTTTTAACCTTTCTCTTAATTTTAACGCAAATTCACAAAGCTGAGGCATAAAGGCAGGAGGTAAGGGAGAGATTCTCTCTTTTTTAAAAGGCTTTTGGGATAAAAATTTTTCAAAAAGCCTAAAATTACCCTTTCCCCTTCCTCTTGTAAGGGGAGCATCAATGGCAATTACCTTAATGTCTTTGAGATAAGGAGAAATCCTTTTGAGGATTTCTTTTCCAAAAACATCCTCACATTCTCTACAGAATTCCTTTAACACCTTACCATCTTCTTTTAAGATACAGAGACCTGTTGTTTTTTTATTCTCTCCCCCAAGATCAATCCCTAAGAAAAGTTTTTTTCTCACAGATTTTTTCAATTTTTTTGATAATTTTTTCTCCCAATTCTGAGGTAGATAAGGGATTTTCTTTTACAATGTCAAATGTCCCAAAACCTTGCTCTAATGTCTCCCTTACTGCTCTTTTTATCACTTCTGCTTCCTTTTTCAAATTAAAACTAAATTCAAACAAAAGTGCTACTGACAAAATTGCCCCAATAGGATTGGCAATATTTTTTCCTTTCGCTTGGGGAAAGGAACCATGTATTGGTTCATACAAAAAGCTCTTCTTACCCAATGAAGCAGAGGGTAAAATTCCAAGAGAACCTGAAATCACACTTGCCTCATCAGTTAAAATATCTCCAAACATATTTTCGGTGAGGACAACATCAAATTGAGAAGGATTTTTAATTAATTGCATTGCCATATTATCTACATATAAACACTCTAATTTAATCTCTGGATATTCCTTTGAATATTCCATTACCACCTCCCGCCACAAACGAGAAGTGGCTAAAACATTGGCTTTGTCTACCAAGGTAACCTTCTTCTTTCTCTTTTTTGCTAAATCAAAAGCAATTTTCGCTATTCTTAAGATTTCTTCTTTTGAATAAATACAGGTATCAAAGGCTTTGTCTCCATTTTCTGTCCTTCCTCTGGGCTCTCCAAAATAAATCCCCCCCGTTAATTCCCTGACAAAAATTAAATCCACCTCCTTTAAAATTTCTTCTTTTAAAGGGGAAATATGAAATAAAGAGGGGAAGGTAAAAACAGGTCTCAAGTTAGCAAATACACCCAAGGTTTTCCTTAATTCCAAAAGTCCTTGTTCTGGTCTCACCTTCAATTTTGGGTTATCATACCTTGGATCTCCCACCGCTCCCAATAAAACAGCATCTGAAAGAAGAGAAAGCCTTTTTGTTCGGGGAGGAAAAGGAATGCCTTCTTTTTCAATGGCACAAGCTCCAATCAATCCATATTTAAAAGAAAATTTATGCCCAAAGATCTTGGCAACCTTCTTTAAGACCTTAAGGGCTTCTCTTGTCACTTCTGGACCTATTCCATCACCAGGTAATACCAAAATTTGCTTTTTATTTTTTTTAGTTTTTTTCATAATTTGAACTATTAACAAGTTGCAGTAATTTCTCCACTAATTCGTTACCGAATTGGTTATTAAATACCCATAATTAAATTCTCTTTAAAATTTTTAAAACCAAAAAGGCTATCACCCCTCCAGAGAGAGCAGTAAAAAGTTGGGGCCAGCTCATCATCAAGGCAATTTTTTGTAAAAGTTCCTTTTTAAAAAAGATATCAAACAAAAATGCACTCGTAAAAGAGAGAAAAAGGAATTTTAGAAAACTGCTTAAAAAAATTCCCAACCAAAAGTTTTTTTCTTTTAATTTAGAAAAGACAATTACCAAGATAGCATTCCCCACCATTATAAAAGGAACCATAGGAGCTAAAATTAAAGGTAAGAGACCTACCGAAAGAGCAATTAAACTTG
>CAZJYT010000013.1:0-13216 GCA_964550325.1 uncultured Candidatus Saccharibacteria bacterium
AAAGAAGAACTAAAGAAATTAGATATGGAAGATGTTTATTTTGAAATAAAAGGAATAACTTACTTTAATTATCTTTACAAACCAAACCAGAGCCAAAAAATTTTTGTTCAATATTATCGGAATTTTATTGATAATGCCAAGAAAGATTGTAATGAAATAAAGCCTGTTGAGATTAGAACTTTAACTCCTCATTCCAAAATAAAAATGTTATTTACAGAAAATGTAATAGGTAAAATTTTTCATGATACTACAGCAGTAGCTTTTTCAGGTATTTTAGAGAGAAAGTGTCTTGAAGACTTTTCAACAAATGGAACCCAATTGCTAATGGCAATAAAAGCCTACCAGATAGAGACTGGCAAACTGCCATCTTCTTTAAAAGAGCTTACACCAAAATACCTTTCTGAAATTCCCAAAGACCCTTTTAATGGTAAATTAAAATATTTACCAGACAAAAAAATTATTTATTCTGTTGGAAAAAATTTAAAAGATGAAGGAGGAAGCGATAAAGGAAGTTGGAGAACAATGCCAGATCCTACTTTTAAAATTGAATTTTAAATAAATTAGTATTTTTGAGAATCAAATTGACATTCAAATAAAAATATCCTTTTCATAAGGACAATTTAGGGAATTATTGTCCTTTATTGCCTTTAAAAGAATGTTATTATTCATAGTATATGATTGAAAAATAGTATATGATTGAAAAAGAAAAAGTCATAGATTATTTCAAAGAATACGAAAAACCACCAAAAGCCCTACCAAGAGAGTTAACACTACCCTTAACTTCTGATAAAGAAGAAGGGGAAGAGAAAATTGAAGAGAAAAGAATAAAATTCATTCCTCTTTAGAAGTGGTTGTTGAATTAAGAAATACCTGCTCTAAAAAATATTTTTAAAAAGAAATTAGCAGAGGTGTCAC
Source organism: uncultured Candidatus Saccharibacteria bacterium (assembly GCA_964550325.1). Classification (GTDB taxonomy): domain Bacteria; phylum Patescibacteriota; class Minisyncoccia; order Minisyncoccales; family CAZJYT01; genus CAZJYT01. The sequence goes on from CAZJYT010000013.1 coordinate 916, forward strand.
CTCTATCAAACTGTCAAAAATTCTAAATTCAAAATTCTAACCCCGCACCTTTTGTCTTTTAACAAACAGAAAGTTGACAAAAAATAATTAAAAAGGTAAATTGAGTTTAAAAAGATAATTTTTATTTTTAAAAAATTTTAACCTGATAATCTAATTTTTATCTAAAATTGGTTGTTTGTGATTGTGAAAGAAGTCAAAAGAGGAATTAGAGAAAAAAATGGCTTTAAGAATTTTTATTGCTATAAATTTACCAGAAAGTGTTAAAGATAAATTAGTGGAATTTCAAGAAAAATGGAAAGAAATTCCTTGCAAATGGACGAAAAGGGAAAATTTGCATATTACTCTTTTATTTATAGGCTATTTGAAGGAAGAGCTTTTACCAAATGTTATCTCAGCAACAAAAGAAGTGGCTAAAAGGCATAAATCTTTTTGGATAAACTTAAATAAAATTTCCTATTTCCCTCCTCAAAAAAAGCTTCCCAAAATGATATGGGTTTTGGGAGAAAGAAGTGAGGAACTCTTTTCTTTACAGAAGGATTTAGAGAACATCATTTTTAAAAATAATTCCCTTTCTAAAATTTTAATTCCAGAAAAGAGAGAGTTTTCCTGTCATATCACCCTGGCTCGGATTAAGAAGTGGCAACTGAAAGAAATGGAGAATTTTCCAGAAATTGAGACCAAAATTAAATTAGGCTTTAAGGTAGGTTCAATAGAGATTATGGAAAGCAAATTAAAGAGAAGCGGTCCAAAATATTCTGTGTTAGAAAGTTTTCCTCTTTCTTAGTCTTTTATGGTATATTTCATTGGAATTGGAGGAATTGGAATGTCAGCCTTAGCTCAATATTTTTTAGAAAAAGGAGAAAAAGTCTTTGGTTCAGATTTGTTCTCTTCTGAAATCATTGATTTATTGAAAAAGAAAGGGGCAAAAATTTTTATTGGAAAGCAAAAAGCTGAGCATATAAGATCTCTAAATTGTAAATTAAAATTACTAATTTATAGCCCAGCCATTTCTTCAAATAATCCTGAATTAAAGGAAGCAAAAAAGAGAAAAATTAAATGCTTAAGTTATCCTCAAGCCCTGGGAGAGCTTACAAAAAAGTATTATACCATTGCTATCTGCGGAACTCATGGAAAAAGCACTACCTCTGCTCTTTCTTCTCTTTTATTAAAAAAAGCAGATTTTGATCCCACTGTAATTTTGGGTACCAAGTTGAAAGAGTTTAAAAATTCAAATTTTAGATGGGGGAGGTCTCAATATCTGGTGATTGAAGCTGATGAATATAAAGAAGCCTTTTTAAATTATTGGCCCAAAATAATTATCTTGACAAATTTAGAACAAGACCACTTAGATTTTTATAAAAACTTTAATAACTATCTTTTAGCCTTTAAAAAATTTATTTTTCACTTGCCAAAAGATGGAATTCTAATTGCCAATAAAGATGATAAAAATGTTGAAAAATTGATCTCTTCCATTAAGAAAGACGAAAAAATTTTTGAAATCAGGCGTTTTTCTCTTGAAGAGAAAATAGCAGAGAAAATAAAAAAAATTTTAAAAATTCCAGGAGAATTTAATGTCTCAAATGCCCTGGCGGTATTTAAATTAGCAGAGGTTTTGAAGATTTCTCACAAAGTCTATTTTAAGGTCATTTCAGAGTATAGAGGTTCCTGGCGAAGACTGGAGGAAAAGGAATTGAAAATTGGAAATTTTAAATTGAGAATTATCTCTGACTACGCCCATCATCCTACTGAAGTAAAAGTAACTCTTGAGGCAATAAGGGAAAAATGGAAAAGAAAAAGGATTATTTGTATCTACCAGCCTCATCAGTATCAAAGGACTTACTATTTATGGAAAGAATTTATTCAGGTTTTCAAAAAAGCACCTGTAGATGAGATAATTATTACAAATATTTATGATGTTCCGGGAAGAGAGGAAAAAGAAATAAAAGAAAAAATAAATTCAAAAAAATTGGTAGAAGAAATAAATAAAGATTCCGTCATCTATCTACCAAAAGGAAATCTCTTGAATTATTTAAGAAAGAGATTGAAAGGAAAAGAAATTTTGGTAATTATGGGAGCAGGGGATATTTATAATTTTGAGAAAGAGATGTTAAAATTAAAAAGTCTATGAAAAAAGAAGCTTTAAAAGATAAAAAAATTTTAATTGGAATTACAGGAGGGGCAGCAATTTATAAAACCTGCAATTTAGTGAGAATTTTTAAAAAAGAAAAAGCCAAATTAAAGATTGTGATGACAGAAACCGCCAAGAGATTAATCTCTCCATTTCTTTTTCAGTCTTTAAGCTCTTCACCTGTCTTTACCTCTATTTTTGACTTTTCTCAAGAAAATAAAATTTTACATATTTATTTAGCGGAATGGGCAGATATTTTTTTAATCTCCCCAGCTACCTTAAACACCATCTCCAAATTAACAAATGGAATTGCAGATAATCTCTTAGGTTGTGTTTTTTTTGCCCTTCCAAAAGAAACTCCTGTGGTAATAGTTCCTGCAATGAATGAGAATATGTGGGAAAATATTTTTTTTCAAAGAAATCTGAGAGAGCTAAAAAAAAGGAAAAATTTAGAAATTATCCTTCCACAAAAGGGAACCTTAGCCTCTGGGAAGATAGGAAGGGGAAAGATGGCAGAGGAAAAAGATATTTTGGAAACTGTAATTAAATTCCTATGCAAAAAAAAATCTTAGTGACTGCAGGTCCCACCTGGGTGCCAATTGATAAGGTAAGAATAATTACTAATATTTTTACTGGAAGATTGGGAGGAGAGATAGTAAAAGAAGCTTTAAAGAGAAAAATGAAAGTTACCTTGTTGTTAGGCCCAAGAGGGATAGATTTACCAAGGCATCCTCTTTTGAAGATTTTCCACTTTAAATTTTTTGATGAACTTTATAAATTGATGAGAAGAGAAATCTCTTCTAAAAGGTATGATATCGTTTTCCATTCGGCAGCTGTTTCTGATTTTAAGGTGAAAAAAATCTTTCCGGGAAAGATAAGTTCTCAAAAAAAAGAGATTTTGATTAAATTAGTTCCTACTGTAAAGATTATAGATAAAATTAAAAAATGGGACAAGAATATTTTTTTGGTAAAGTTTAAACTATATTTCAATTTGAAAAGAAAAGAGCTTATAGAAAGAGGATATAAAAATTTAGTCTCTTCTTGTGCAGATTTACTGGTGGTAAATGATTTGAAAGATATAAAAGAAAATAGCCATAAAGCCTTCATTATCGATAAGAAAAAGAGTGTTATTTTTTGTAGAACAAAAAAAGAGATTGCAAAAAAACTGATAGATAAGATTTATGAGAAGGGTCTTTAATACCGAAACAAAAAATTTTATTGGAAAGAGGGTAAAGGTTTGTGGTTGGGTAGATAGGGTGAGAGCTCATGGGAAGATTATTTTTTTAGATTTGAGAGATAAAAGTGGGGTTTTACAAATAGTTTTTGATGAGGGAAAAGATAAGGTATTATTTAAGAAGGCAAAAAAGATGAGGCCCGAATGGGTAATCTCAGTAGAGGGTGAAGTAAGGAAAAGGCCAGAGAAGATGATAAATCCCAAAATAGAAACAGGAGATATTGAACTTGAAGGTAAAGAGATAAATATTTTCTCTCAAGCTAAAACCCTCCCCTTTCCAATTGATACCTTAGGATATGAAATTGAAGAAAATATAAGGTTAAAATATAGATATCTTGATTTAAGGAGAGAGAGACTAAAGAGGAATTTAGAAACCAGGCAAAGAGTAATTCATTTTATGAGAGGCTTTTTAATAAAGGAAGGATTTTTAGAAGTGGAAACTCCCATTTTAACCAAATCTACTCCAGAAGGTGCCAGAGACTTTTTAGTGCCCTCAAGATTGTATCCAGGAAAATTTTATGCCTTACCCCAATCGCCCCAACAATATAAACAACTTCTGATGGTCTCTGGGATAGAAAGATATTTCCAAATTGCTAGGTGTTTAAGAGACGAAGATCCCAGGGCTGATAGACAACCAGAGTTTACTCAATTAGATATTGAAATGAGTTTTATTGAGGTAGAAGATATCTTAAATATGATTGAGAGGCTTTTTGTAAGCTTAATTAAAAATCTTTTTCCTAAAAAAAGAATTACCAAGATTCCCTTTCCGAGAATTTCTTATGAGTTTTCAATTAAAAACTATCATTCAGATAGACCTGACTTAAGAGAGAATAAATCAGATGAAGATGAGCTTTCTCTTTGCTTTGTTACTGATTTTCCAATGTTTGAATGGAAAAAAGAAGAAAAAAGGTGGGGAGCAGTGCATCACCCATTTACAAAGCCAAAAACAGAGGATGTAGAGAGAATAAAACAAGATCCTAAAAAAATTTTAGCCTATCAATATGATGTGGTCTTAAATGGGGAAGAAATAGGAGGAGGGAGTATAAGAAATACTAATTTAGAGCTCTTGTTGGCAGTTTTTGAGGTTTTGGGGTATTCAAAAGAAGAGATCAAAGAAAAATTCTCTCACTATTTTGAGGCTTTTAGCTATGGTGTTCCTCCTCATGGAGGGATTGCCATTGGAATAGAAAGATTTTTAAAGATATTGTTAAAAGAAGAAAACATTAGAGAAGTAATTGCCTTTCCAAAGACTGGAGATAATAGGGATTTAATGTTAGACATTCCTTCAAAAGTAAGCAAGGAACAGCTAAAAGAACTTTCAATTGAGATTATAAAAGACCGTAAAAGATAATTAAAGAGATCTTCTTAATTTTAAAAAAGGGAAGGTGCTACAGAGTTAGAGGGTGTAATGTGTTAGACATAATCTCGGTGTCATTTTATATCACAAAACCTTTACCTTTTTGGTTGGATTTTAGATGTTTAATACGTTCCGTTGCTGAATATTGGTTTTTTGTGTATAATGGCTGAGAATATATAAGAAATGAGAAAAAATAAGTTTTTCATTTCCTTTTTCTTAGGAGTAGTGTTAGGAGGTGTATCCGCCCTTATTTTAATTTCTCAGGCTCAATATAAAGGAAAAATAGAATATTTTGGTAGAATTAGCACCCTTGCCTCAATTGGCCAGGTAATAAAAGTTGATAATAAAGAATTTTCACAAGAAATAGAAAAGGAAATAAAAAATATCTTTGGAGGAGAAACTGGATTTTTGGGAGCCCATTATATAAAGAATGAAAGTTCTCTGCCTCAAAGGGTAAAAATAAAAGCCCAAGTTAATCCTGAAAATTTAGATCCTTCGCCGGTAAGTCAAATCTGGCAATTAATCCAAATTACTACTGATGAAGAATACAAAAGGAGCCCCTTCATTCTAAAAGATAAGAGAGGAAATCTTTGGTTGTTTTTCTCTCAAGACAAGTATTCGGGGCAGGAGGGAAAGGGTTGTGATGAAAAGGGGGTAGATTGCGAAAATCATCAATACGAGGTTTATTATATGGTCTCCCAGACAAAAGGTCTTTCCTTTTCTTTACCCCAAAAATTGCCAGAAATTGAAGGTTTTTATCCAAAAGAGGTTTCTGCCTTAGAGGACAAAGAAGGCAAAATTTGGATTTTCCTTTCAAACTCAAAGAACAAAAATGAAGTTTATTATTTGATTTTTGATGGCAAAAAATTTAACCCTCCTGAAGAATTAGAGATTGTAGGAGATAATGTAAAAAGAGCCTTCTCAGTGGCTAAAGAGGAATTAATTTGCCTAATCTATGAGGATGATGAGGGAATAAAACTGGTTTGGACCCAAGATTTAGGAAATACTTGGAAGGGACCTTTCTTAATAGAAGAAAGAGGAACCCTTCCAAAAGGAATTTTTACAGAGGATGGAGGATTAAAAATTGTTTGGGTAGACAAAGAGACCAAAAAGGGAATTTACCTTACAGATTGTCAATTAAAAGAGGATTCAGTAAATTGCACTTCTTCTCTGTCTTATTTGGTTTCAGGACTTTCTACAGCAGATGAAAGTCCTTTTTTGTTTGAAGATTCTTCTTCTACCTTTTGGTTATTTTGGACTGTGAAGGAAGGAGAAGATAAGGGAGAAATTACAAAATGGATAAATTTTGCTACCTCTACTGATCTTAAAAATTTTTCCTTACCTAAAACCTTAGTCAAAAGAGAGAATCGATGGAACCTTGAGCCCTTACCTTTTGAGATTGAAAATCAGATTTTTTTAGTTTTTGCTTCAGAAAATAATAGATATTCATCAGAGGGAAGGGTAAATGCTAATATCTGGTTAGGAAGATTGGGAGAAGAGATGATGTTTGAGATTTTACCGGAGCAAAAAATAGGGTTTGATCAAGGAATTATTTTTAGGGATGATATTGCTAAGGGAGATTATCAAATTCTTACTACAATTGAAAAATATTAAATAAGGCTTTTTTTAAGCACTTCTAAATTAAACTCAGTATTGGCACAGCCATTTTTGGTGAGAGGAATTAAAAGTCCTAATTTCCCGAACTTTTCCAATAGTTTTTCTCCTAATTTTAATTCTTCAATACAGGCTACTCCTACTACTCCTTCTGGATTTATCTTTTGGAGGATTTTTTTTATTCCAGAACCTCCTGGTAGGACAAAAACCTGATAACCCCTTTCTTTAGCTATTTTAGTTGCCTGATTTATTAAACAATCTTCACTACATCCTTGGCAAAAATAAGATGAGTATTCTGAAGAAAATTTCGCCTTGCACCGGCTATCCATAAATTTTCTTGCGCAATGGGGCAAAAGCAATATCTTCTTTTTTAGTTTTTTGAATTTTTCCTCATTGTTTAAATTGATAATATTAACATCAATTAAATCTTCTATTAAGGAAATTGCCTCCTCTACATAAATCCCCATTATAGAACTAATCTTAAATTTCTTTACAATCTTCCGAGAAATCTCTCCCACTCTTTTATGCAAAGATTTTTTAGCTACTATCCTTGCTATCTCTTTTGAAAATTTTTTAGGAAGCTTTGATAAATCGTATTTAAATGGATAAGCCATACTAAATTTAATAATATTAAATTCCTTTTCTAAAATCAAATAACTGTACGTAAAGGGTACAGATGTAGTTTTGAATTTTGTCGCCTACGCTCCATAGCTTCAGCGACGGAGCGAGATTTGAATTGAAAAATGTGCACGTCCCTTTTTACGTTTTTACTCTTTTTACCTTTTTACGCTCAATTAAACAAAAACAAAGGTTTAAATCAAGCAAAATTGAAACTTGTCAATTATCCTCTCTGGTTTGAACACTTTCTTTTTTCTCTATTTTTTTGATAGGTTTTAATTTTTTCTTCAATATGAGAAGCAAAAAATCCTTGATATTTTTTTTGAAGTTTAGGAATCTTCCAATCATTGCCAGTTATAATTTTTCTGCAATTTTTTGAACCACAGTGACAAATCATAAAATCATCTGGATCTGAGTCTGTCATTGCATAATCATAGGTTAACTCCTCCCCTGGCTTAATATCCCTCATTGCTACCATCACAATCTGCCCTACAATTCCACAATTGGGATTGCAACTATGATTGAAAAAATCATCTTTTTCTAATTCATCTTTTCCTAAACTACAAATTAGATAAAAATTATCTCCAATTTGAAGAGTATAATGGCGTACAAATTCTCCCAATTTCTTTTCTAATTCCTCATATTCTTTTTCTGTAATAACAATTCCTCCAGAAATATTGACAATCTCTCCCTTTTTTATCTTTTCTTTGGCAAAAATGCCTTTTTTGCCTTTGGGAGATTTCTTCACTATTGCCTTTGGTGTTACCCAAGAAAATCCTCGCTTTTTTAAGAGAAAGCTTAAAATCTTTTCCTTTTTCATAAATAATCGTAAAAATTGGTCTTTATCATCTTTCTTTTTTTAAATTGAGGTAAATATTGAAAAATCCATAATTTTATAGAGAGACTTGGAATTTCCCTTAGATAATTTTCTTTTACCAATTTTAAAAACCTCTCAGAAATAATTTTATCTTCTTGACTAATCACCTGATGAGGATAATAAATTTTCCCTGTGATTAGTTCTTCTAAAATCAATTTTTTTTTATTAAAAAAATCTCCTAAATAAAAAATTCGCTTTTCAATAGTAGATCTTCCCATTTCTAAAAAAACCAATCCTCCCTCTTTTTTAAGAAGAGATAAACCAAAATTCAAAAATGTTTTCACTCCTTCATAATTATCTGGAGGAGAGGTTAAAAGCCCGAAAAATTTTTCTTTTATCTTTAATTTCTTCCTGAAATCAACCAGTTTTGTCTCTATTTTCAAATGAAACCTTCTCTTTACTCTTTCAATAAACTTCAAAAGTTCTTCATCAATGTCTAATACCTGGCATTTAATTTTGGGTTCTACTAGAGATAAGGTAAGGGATACTAAATCATCATCTCCTAAAAATAAAAATTTCTCAAAACTTATTGGGTACTCAAGTATCTTTTTTACTAAAAAAATTACTGATTCTTGAGACAAAAATAATTGGTCCCATTTCTCTTTTAACTCAAACTTACCTAGGTTTTTATATAACTCAAAAATAGGTCTTTTTCTCTCAATTTTCTTTTTTAATTTTTTCTCCAATATTTTTTCAATTTCTCTTTCTGTTTTAGGGTAGGAAAAAGCAATTAAGAGCTTTTTATTTTTAACAGAAATCTCGCCATTGGTTTTAATTTCAATGATTCCTTCCTCTCTTAAAAAATAAATTAAATACCAGAGGTCCCAATTATCAATGGCTAAGTCAATTAAGACCTCAGAGAGATTTTTTGAAAAAAGAATCTTTTTAAGAGATATTAAAAAATCTAAAAAATCTGTCTTTTGGAAGACCTGATAGACCTTAAGAGCTTTTTCTTTTTCATATTTTTGCCGAACCCAAAATTTAAAATCTTTTAAAAATTGATTCCTCTCAAATTTTAAATATCTCTTATAAAGACCCTTGAGTTTATTTAACATATCCTTCATTTTGTGAATTATATATTTTTTTCAAAAGAATTTAAAGTTTGATTTTTTTGGATTTAGGCTTTATAGTAAAGAAATATGAAAGAAGCAATTTTATATAAAAAACTTAAAAATCAAGTAGTTCAATGTCAAAACTGCTCACATTATTGTGTCTTGGAAGAAGGGGAGAGGGGAAAATGTGGAGTAAGGGAAAATAGAGGGGGGGAATTATATGCCCTCAATTATGGGAAAATTATTGCCTCTCATATTGATCCCATAGAAAAAAAACCCTTCTTTCATTTTTTGCCAGGAAGCTACTCTTTATCTATAGCTACGGTGGGATGTAATTTCACCTGTCTTTTTTGCCAAAACTGGGAAATCTCTCAAAAATATAAAAAAGCTGATTTTATTCCCGGAGAAAATCTCTCGCCTCAAGAAATTATTGAAATAGCAAAAAGAAAAAAAGTAGAGAGCATCTCTTATACTTATACTGAGCCCACTATTTTCTCAGATTTTGCTTTAGATGTAATGAGGTTAGCCAAAAAAGAAAGGATAAAAAATAACTGGGTCAGTAATGGCTTTTGGTCAAAAGAATTGTTTGAGTTAATTTCTGATTATTTAGACGCAGTCAATGTAGATCTAAAAAGCTTTGAAGACGAATTTTATCAAAAAATTTGTGGGGCAAGATTAAATCCGGTATTGGAGAATTTAAAAAGATTAAGAGAGAAAAAAATCTGGACAGAAATAACTACTTTAATCATCCCTACCTTAAATGACAAAGAGGAAAATTTAGAAAGAATTGCTAAGTTTATTAAAAATGAGTTAGGAAGTGAAACCCCTTGGCATGTAACTCAATTCTGTGGAGAGATATCTTGGAAATTAAAAAATATTCCAAATACTCCCCTTGAAACCCTAAGAAGGGCTTATGAAATAGGAAAGAAGGTGGGTTTAAAGTTTGTTTATACAGGGAATGTGCCAGGGCTTTCTTCAGAAAATACCTATTGCCCAGAATGTAGTACTTTATGTATTTCCCGAATAGGTTATCACATAGAAAGATATGACAAAAAGGGAAAATGTCCCAAATGCGGAGAGGATTTAAATCTAACTTTATGAAAAAGCCTGATACAATTTTAATCCTTGATTTTGGTGGTCAATATTGCCATCTAATTGCTAGGAGGATTCGTCAAGAAAAGGTTTTCTCTCACATTGTCTCCCCTGAGATTGGTTTAAAAGAAATTGAAAAATTAAAAGAAAAATTAAATATAAAAGGGGTTATTTTCTCTGGTGGTCCTTTTAGTGTATATGAAAAAAGAGCAATAAGATGTAAAAAAGAAATTTTAAATTTGAATTTACCAATCTTGGGAATTTGTTATGGCCACCAACTTTTAGCCTTTTTGTTTGGAGGTAAAATAAAAGCAGGAAAGGTAAAAGAATATGGAATCGTAGAGGTAAAAATTAGGAAAAAGAAGGGAATTTTGAGAGGATTAAAAAATAAAGAAAAGGTTTTAATGTCTCACAAAGACAAAGTGGAGAGTTTACCAAAAGATTTCGAAGTCTTAGCTTCTACTGAAGCTACTGAAATTTCTGCCTTTTCTCATAAATCAAAACCCATCTTCGGTGTGCAATGGCATCCAGAGGTTAGCCATACCAGAAACGGGCAAAAAATTTTTAAAAACTTTTTGTTTGAAATTTGCAAATGTAAAAGAAATTGGAAGATAGAAGAGATAATTGAAAAGGTAATTGAAGAAATTAGAGAGACGGTGGGAAAGGAAAAAGCAATCATTGCTCTTTCTGGCGGAATTGATTCTTCAACATCTGCTCTTTTAGGGACCGAAGCCATAGGTGAAAATCTTACTGCAGTCTTTGTTGATCATGGGTTTTTAAGAGAAGGAGAACCAGAAGCAGTAAGAAAATTCTTTGAAAAACAAAAAATAAACTTTGTTTTTCAAAACGAGAGAGAAAGGTTCTTAAAAAAATTAAAAGGAATAATCTCTCCTGAGAGAAAGAGAAAAATTATTGGAAGGGAATTTATTAGAGTCTTTGAAGGAGTGGCTCAAAAAATTAAAGCAAAATATTTAATTCAAGGAACAATTTATCCAGATAGAATAGAATCTGGAATTAGAAAATTCTCAGAGAAAATTAAAACCCATCATAATGTAGGAGGAATCCCTTCTAAAATAAGATTTAAAAAAATTATTGAACCCCTGAGAGAGCTTTATAAAGATGAAGTAAGAGAAATTGCTAAAAAATTGGGATTAAAAGAAGAAATTCTTTCAAGACAACCCTTTCCAGGTCCAGGTTTAGCAATTAGGATAATTGGAGCTGTAGATGAGAGAAAAATTAGAATATTAAAGAAAGCTGATAAAATTATCCAAGAAGAAATTGAAAAGACAGATTTTAAGAAAAAACTATGGCAGTATTTTCCCGTTTTTTTAGATTTGAAAACAACTGGAATAAAAGGAGACAAAAGAGCAGTAGGTTATGTAATAGCCCTAAGGGCAGTAGAAAGTGAGGAAGCGATGACTGCTGATTTTGCTAAACTGCCTTATGCTCTCTTAGAAAAAATTTCTCATAGAATTACCAATGAAATCCCCCAAATTATGAGAGTAGTTTATGATATCACCTCAAAACCACCAGCTACAATTGAATGGGAATAAAAAACCTCCCATCCCTTATAAATTCTTTAAAAATAATAAAAGGGATAGGAGGAGGAGTCTTATTTTTCTATTATTTTCTTCTTTACTTCCTTAATTATCTCTCCTGCCGCCTCCCTTCCTCCTAAACCAAACGATAGCCCTAAAGCCAGGGTAAGAGTTCCTACTATTCCGTAGATGAGAGCATTCACTATCTCTTTTCCTATGTCTAGTTGTGAAAGGATCAATAAAATAGAAAAAATATAAATTCCCCATTTCACTATTCCTCCAATCAATCCTACATAATTTATTCCCATCTTTTTAACACTGGCTTTAATAACCTTCTCTAAGATCTCAGCTACTATTATTGCCACTATAAAGATAGCAATAGCGACAATTAAATTAGGAAGCCAGGCAATAAAACGGTTCAAGAGATCTGCAAATTGGTGGAAGCCCAAAATCTCTATTGCTGCTGATAAAAAAACGATTATTAGAACCCATTTAAAAATGGAACCAATGAATTCAGCCAGGTTAACCTTTATCTCAGCTTTTTCTAAGGCTTCCCTCCATCCTGTTCTCTCAAAAAATTGGTTAAGTTTTAATTTTAATAAAAGCTGAATTATTACCACCTCTCCTATTTTAGCTATCATCCAGCCAATTAAAAAGAAAATAATTGCTCCTATCAATCTTGGAAGAAAATCACCCATTGCGTACAAACTTCTCTGAAGAGCCTCTATGGTAATTTGTGTCCATTCTCCAATCATAGATTTTAAAAATTTCTTTATTCTTTACCGACCTTT
>CAZJYT010000013.1:13316-20028 GCA_964550325.1 uncultured Candidatus Saccharibacteria bacterium
AATTTTCTTTAATTTTAGCTAAGATAATGAGAATGTCAAGAGAAAAAATTTTAAGGAGTTTTCTTTTCTTTCTTAGTTTCTGTCTCACCTTTTGATCTTAACTTTTCTACTTTCTTTTTCACTTCTAGATTATTAGGATTTAGTTTCAAGACGCTCTCAAAGTAAAAAAGAGCCTTCTTTTTATCTCCTTTTTTTTCATAAGCCAACCCCAAAGCAAAAAGACTATTGGAATGGTTCGGAGCAATGCTAATTACTCTCTGGAAAAGAGAAATAGCTTTATCTGTTTCTCCCTGATTAAAATAAAGTCTCCCCAACTGAAATAATAATTCTGGATAAAGAGGATATTTTTTTACCATCTTTTCTAACATTGAAATGGCTTTTTGTGTCTGATTTTCTTTTTCAGCTATTAAAGCCATTTGTAAATTTGCATCTAAATAATCTTGATTTAAGTTAAGGGCTTTATTAATCTCAGATTTTGCTCTTTTGGTCTCGCCAGAAATAGAATAAAGTTTTCCCAATTCAGTATGGAAAACAAAATTGGTAGGCTCCAAATCAATTGCTTTTTCCAAAGAACTAATTCCAAATTTAATTGCATCTGTTGTCCCAAGATTTTGTAAATTTATGTAAATTCTAGCTAAACTCTCCCAAGCCGCTACTTGATTGGGAACTTTTTTATCGGTTAATTCTTTTAATAGTTCAATAGATTTTTGAAGCTTTTTTATCGCCGGCATAGGAACTGTCTTCCCTGATGGTAAATTCTGAATCTCAGGTAAAACACTATTGAAATAATAATTAGCTAAGGTTAATTGATAATAAGTTTGGTAAGGATTAAGAGTTATCGCCTTTTCTAATTTTTCAGCCTTTTGATTTTTCAAACCCTCTCGATAATTTACATCAGCTAAATAAAACCTCCCCAAGTAAAAAAATCCAACTCCTATTAAAAGAGCTAATATAATCAATAGGCTAGAACCTACCAAATAAAACTCAGGAGATTCCTTTAGAGAAAGAGAAACCTCTTTTTCCTTTTGAAAAACTGCTATTCCCATTCCCAACACTAACCAAAATATAAAATTTAAGAGAGTATTTTGATAAAACAAAAATTGCCCAGTTATTAGAGCTATAAAGACAGAGAGTAAAATTACTCTTAATGTAATTAACTCAAGATCTTCTTCTTTTTTTGAAAATACTCGCCGCCAAAAAATAAATAAAAAGCCAAAGATTAACAGTAAATAAGAAAAGGTTCCCAAAATTCCTAAGGTAGCAATTATCTCAGGTATCTGAGGAGCTCTTTCTATTCTGAGAAGTCCAAACTCTGGGGATTTAAATTTTATAAAATCGTAATAAAAGGTACCAATTCCTGAACCAAAAAGTAAAGCCTTTGTATTATCTTTTATCGCTTTAAAAGCGATCTCAAAAGAAGGAGAGGGAGCTAAAACTGTATTATTAAGAGAGGGAATATTAAAGGCTAAGGGGAGATTTAAGAAGAGAAAGGCTAAAGAAAGGAAAATTATGGAAATAGGTATTAAAAGACGATTAACCTTTTCTGGAGAAAGGATCTTTCTCTTTAAGAAAATTCCTATCAAGAAAAGAGAGCTTATTAATAAAATAATCCAGGCTAGATCAAAATCGCCAATTGCTAAAAGAACAAAAGAAAAGAATAATAAAATTCCTTTAAAGGGGGTCATTCCTTCTTTTAATATCTTTCCCGCTAACAAAACTACGCTTACTGCTAAGAATACCACTAATTCTTGAAAAGAAGCCCCTGTCGGATTAAATCCTTTCTGAGTTATTAAAGGAGGTAATTTTAAATGAGTAAATTGGCCAATTTTAGCAAAAATTCCAAAAAGGGAAAAATAACTTATCAAGAGAACAAAGAAAAGAGAAAGAAAGAAAACATTTATCAAGGTATTAATTTTAATTTTGTTTTCTTCTTCCTTTGAAAAAGTGGTATTCTGAGCTATTAAGAAGCAAAAGATAATGAGTGTTATCAACAAGATAATTCCATTATTAAATCTCCCATAGGTACCAAATAAGCTTGAGGTTTTATCAACAGAGAAAATAATACTTAAAAGAGCAGAAAGTAAGAATAAAAATATAAAAATATAAAAAAGACTTTTAATAATTTTAATTGTTTTTTCTCTGGTAACTTCCCTTAACAACCAAATAAAGAAAGCAAAAGAGGTTAAAAATATTAAAAGATATTGTTTATTAAATTCAAAAGCCTCAAAAGAAAAGGGTAGCCAAAACAAAGGAATCAAAAAAACTAATGAATAAACGCTTGCTTTAATTAAAAAGCTTAAGAGATTGGAATAATTAATTTTTTTAAGAAAATCTAATTTCATACAATCTACTTAAACTTTCTTAAAATCAAAATGGGAGTTTGTTCCTTTCCTTGTCCTGCGGGATTATCTTTTAATATTTTTAAAAGCCACTTTTCCTTTCCTTTTAAATCTTCACTTCTCCCTAAAATCTCTCCTCCTAAATCATTAATATCTGCTATTGCAAAAGAAACCTTGTGCTTTTCTCTCAATTCCTCACATAATTTGTCACACCTTATCGGAGGTAAAATTCCTATCTCAGAATACTGAGGAAAAGCCTCTCCATAAAATCCATCTATCCTATTGATTTGATGCCCTGCAACTAAATAGAATATACCATAAATTCTAAAAATTCTAAAGACCCCAGCTAAAATAGAAGCTATTAAGATTCTGGGAAGACCTGCTAAGTTTATGGCTAATTGCATCTTTAAAGGATTCCTTACTCCAAATCCATAAGGGGTCTTTCTCGCAAATTTAGATAAAAACCTCGCCCAAAAACCTAACTTTAATTCTTTTTTATATACCATTCTTCGCTGGAAAATAGAAATAATCTTTTGGCACAAAATCACAATATCTCCTTTTTCTAAGAGCTCCAACACATATCTCTTTAAGATATCTTCTAAGCTATCTTTTTCAGTAATAAAGTGGGTCTTAATAGGATAACGGCTCCATTTTTCATCACTTACTTCAACTACTAATTTCTTTGGAGAGTTAGGTTTAAGATTCATTTTAATAAAATTATATCAAAATATGAAAATAAATAAAGCTTTCGTATTAAAAAGTTTGGAAATCAGACCTGAACCTAATAGACCTTTCTTTTAGATTCCTTTTTCTCTCATTAAGAGATTCCAAAGGGTCAATATTTAAGTCTCCCTTTAGATTTCTACCTCTATCTCCAGTATAAATTATCTTTTTACTTCTTGGAAAATCCAGCAAAATAGGATATTCTTAAAGCAAATGCATAAATTCCTTAAACCCTTAAACCTTTCTAATAAAAATTGGGCAGTTTTAATTTTCCCCCTAATTGTCTCAATTGGTATTGGGGCTGTGGGAAAACTTACCTTCTTTGAATTTTTTAAGAGTAAATCTTTTGTCGCAGGAGGTGTTGTTCCTCATCACCTCTTAGCAAAAGAGGTTATTCAAGACTTTTTTAAATATCTCTCATTAAAAGAAAATATAGATACTATTATTTTGTTAAGTCCAGATCATTTCAATAGCAACACATTATGTAAAAGCACTTCCTTTATTACTCTTGAGCCAAAGGTAAAAAAATTTAAAACTCTTAAAATTAATAATTCTCTTTTAGAAAGATTAACAAAGAAAAATATATTTTGCTTTAGCAATTCTTCTATTGAGTTCGATCATGGAATAACAACTCTATTACCATATGTTAAATATTACCTCCCCAATGTCAAAATTCTGCCTATTTTAGTCCCCTCTGACATTTCGGAAAAACAAATAACCTCCCTTGTTGAAACAATTAATTCTCAAGTTTCTCCTCAGACAATAATTATCGCCAGTGTAGATTTTTCTCATTATCTTCCAAAAAGTGCCGCTGAATTTCACGATAAAAAAAGTATGAGGGTTTTACTAAACTTTGAAAAGCAAAATTTCAAAAATATAGAGACAGATTGCTGGCAGTGTCTATATGGGGTAAGATTATTTGCTAAATTGCAAAAGAAAGAGAAGGCAAAAATTGTTGCCTATAAAAACTCTTCTAATTTTTTAAAAAACATAGAGATAGATAAAACCACCTCTTATTTTAGTGTAGTCTTTGAAGAGGGAAAGAAAGGGGAATTTAAATCAGAAAAAGTAAAAACCTTGCTCTTTGTGGGAGATATAATGTTAGATAGAGGAGTAGAATATTTAATGCAAAAAAGTAGTATTTTTTATCCTTTTGAAAAAATTAATCAGTTTTTAAGAGGAATTGATATTGTCATTGGAAATTTGGAAGGACCAATTGTAAAAGACCCTCCAGATTTTGGGAGAAAATCTCTAAGATTTGCTTTTTCTCCAGAAGTTACAAAAGCCCTCTCCTTGACAAACTTCAATTTATTATCTTTGGCAAACAATCACACCTTTAATATGAAAGAGAAAGGCTTAAAAGAAACCAGAGAACTTTTAAAAAAAGTTAATATTAATTTTGTGGGTCATCCAATAAGGTGCGATAAAGATTCTTTATTTAAAAAAGAAGATATTGTCTTTTTGGCTTTTAATAAAACCTTCCCTTCCAATTGTAAAAATGAGGAAATTGTAGAGATTGTAAGAAGTACAAGACTTTTGGCTCCTCATAAATTTCTGGTTGTTATTTTTCATTGGGGCATTGAGTATCAACCAAAAAGTTCAACCTTCCAGCAAAAATTGGCTCGCCAGGTAATTGATGCTGGCGCGGATTTGGTAATAGGAACCCATCCCCATGTAGTCCAAGAAATAGAAGAATATAAAGGAAGGTTAATTTTTTATTCTTTAGGAAATTTCATTTTTGATGAATATTTCTTAAAAGAAACCCAGCAGGGTTTAGCAGTAGGAGTAGAAATTTATCCAGAAAAAGTTATTTACAGATTATTTCCTATTCAAAGCAATTTCAGTCAGCCATTTTTGATGGAGCAAAAAGAAGCCTCTAAATTTCTTGAAAAATTAGCCCGGAGGTCTGATAAGAAATTAATTAAAGCGATAAAACAAGGCGTGATAGAAATCCCAAAATGAATTCCCTCTGTTAAAGATTAAGTGACTAAAGTCTTACCCATTTAATTCATTTTTTCTCTGATTTAAGTCGCAATTTTCCAGAATTCTTTTAATCATCCACCAGGCAGCAATTTATGTCTTCTTAGGTAGTTCAATTTTTGCATCTTTCATAAAAATTTCCTTGATTTCAACTTTTATATCTCCAAATACTCGTTTTTTATAAAATTTTTATACCACCTTTCAAATTCTTCTTTTTAATGATAGACCCAAAAACTAAAACCCTTACTTCTTTTAGTCGTTCTTTTGCTATATTTTTAATTTTTTGGCAATAAAATTTGTAATTTTCAAAATATTTTTTCTTTGCTTTTTGAGTTTCTAATAAGAGATCAACTAAGGTTTTTTTCATAAAAAATTTTCATTAGTAAGTTTTTGAGTTAATTTTAAAAATTGTTTAGATTTCTCAAAAAGTTTCAAGAGAGTGTTTTCAGTAAATTTCTTTCTCTTCAAAAAATTCTTTCGCTCTCTCTTTTAAAAAACTAATATCCATATTCTAAATTTTATCACACCTAAAGATTGAAATCAAAAATATAGATTAATGTTCAGTTTCACCGGGTTGTTTCCAGGATTAATTTGTAGTTGCTTCTATATTTCTTAGAACGAAAAAACTAAAACCTGAATTAGAAGAACAACTTAAATCTCAGCGAATTATAATTTGGGATAATAGAAAAATTTTATTTGTATTTTTGTTTACACTATTCTTTTTAGTTATAACTTTTGTTTTTCAACTTGTTTTACAATCTATTTTTTAGATCATCTCCGAAAATTCTTTTCAAACTTTATTTTCTCATCTCAGGGCTTTCAGTCTAAGCTAACATTATCAACAATACTCCCACCAGCATTATGATAGTTGCAAATAATCTTTCTTTCACCTCTTTTTCTTTAAAAACAAGATACCCAAATAAGACACTTATTATTGCACTGCTTCTTTTTATTGAAATTACATAAGCTACAAGGGTTAGATTTATAGCTACCATCTGAAATATCAATGTTAAACCATTAAACAAGCCAATTGAAAACAGAGATTTTAAATTTTTAAAGATTTTCTTTAAAAATTTTTGGGATTTAAAAAGCATTATTGGAAATAGAGCTAATGTCACAAAAGTATTTATTGCAATAACCCAAAAAATGGGTGAGGAACTTTGAACACCGATTTTGTCAAAATTAGAGGTAATACTCCAGATAAAAGCGACAAGGAGCATTATTCTGGGTCCTTTTTCTTTTAAAAGTGCCTTAAATGGAGCAAGATATCCTTTAGTTGTTTGTTTAATATTTAAAAGATAAGAACCCAAGACAATTAAAAGCACTCCAATAATACCTAAAAGATTGGGAAATTCTCCCACAATTAATGGAGAAGTGATCAAAAGGAATAAGGGAGTAAATGTAACCATTGGGATCGTAAGAGATAAATCTGAAGATTTTATTGACTTCATATAAAGTATTGTAGTGAGAACATTAAGAGAACCTCCAATAAATAAGGCTATCCAAAATTGATTTTTCAAAGGAGGAATTTTAATAAGATAAAGTAAGGGAATTAAGAAAGGTAAAGTAAAAAATCTTAAGGACCAAGCGACTATGTATTCATCAATAGCCTTCAGATTTATTTTACTAAAAACGTTTTTTAATGCGTCAAAAAAAGCCGACAAAAAAGC
>CAZJYT010000014.1:0-18931 GCA_964550325.1 uncultured Candidatus Saccharibacteria bacterium
ATCGAAGAAATAATTAGTGAAAAAGAAAAATCTTCCTTTTAAAGGAGGGTGACAAAATGAATAAGCTTTATTTTATCATCTCAGGTGGTGTTTTGCTTTATTTTTTTGATGAAGATATAATAGAAAAAAGTGAAAATAAAATAAAACTAAAAAAAGCTTTTTATCTTATTTCTCAAACCTCACCGATAATGACAGCACAGGGTCCCACTTTAAATATCATGACTTTAACTTTTAGATTTGATAATGTAGAATTAAGGTATGCAGGATTTGGGGAAGTGCCTGAAGATTCAGCTATTTATAAAGCTATCATGCAGAATCAGACAGGTTTAAGTTTAGTTTAAGTTACAACCCTTAAGACCCTTGGGGCTTTTAATTTTACAACCCTTGCCCCAAAGGGTTTTAAAAATGAAAAAAAAGTATAAAACAGGAACAAAATACGAATACAAAGCTAAAAAAGAACTTGAAAAAGAAGGTTATCTTGTTATCAGATCTGCTGGTTCGCATTCTCCTTTTGATTTAATCGCTTTAGGTGCTTTAGAAGTTATTTTTATTCAAATCAAAAAATGCAAAATTTTAAAAGAAGCAGAAAAAGCTATTAAAAATTTTAAAAAGAAAATGAAAAAACTTGATAAACTTTATGATATAGAAAAAGCAGTTGATAAAGATATAAATTTTTCTATCTGGATTTGGGTTGAAAGAAAAGGATGGATAAAATACAAATATTTAGAAGAAAAATATTACGAAGAACCAGATTATTAAATAGAAAATGCCTTTAAAATTAGTTCAGAATAAAAAGAAAATATAAAACAAATAACTTTTACTATTCTTTTTTAAAAAATTCAAAATACGCTTATTCTGAAGCCCTTTGGGAAGATTGCAATAGTAATAATCCACCCAAAACAGCAATAGGCAAAATTGGCATTATTGCTTTAAGTTCTTCTTTTGCTTTCATTTGAGAAGCTTTTTCTATTTCTTTTTCTAAAACTTTTTCAACTTGAGGTAATTGTTCCTTTAATTTCTGGTAATAAACAACTTTTTCAGGATAAGTTTTTGGTTCCTCGGAGATAATTTTTGAAACATCTATAACTTTTTTACCTACTATTGTTGTTAACTTATCTTCCATTTCAAATAATTTTTTTATTTTAGGTTCAACACTTTCTTTTAACTTTTCTAAAGTGGTTTTTATTTCATTTTTCTTTTCTTTAATTGCTTTTAAACCTTTTATCAATTCATTTTTTAAATTTTCATAATATTCAATTTGTGCAGTAACTGGCAAGCCAGTAGGAACAGCAGGTAAAACTTTTTCCACATCTACAACTTTTTTACCATAGAGTTTGTTTAGCTCTTCAGCCTCTTTAGTAAATTCTTTTTTTAATTTTTCAACTTCAGGCTTAACTTTTTTCAATTTTTCTAAAGCAGTTGTTATTTCTTTTTTCTTTTCTTTTATCATTGTTATACTCTTTACCAATTCACTTTTTAAATTTCTACAATATTCAACCTGCTTAGCAATTGATAAAGCTACAGGGATTGTAGGTGGTAATACTTTAGCTACATCTATAACCTTTTTACCATAAAGTTTATTTAGTTCTTCAGCTTCTTTAACAAGTTCTTTTTTAAGCTTTTCAATCTCAGGTTTAATAGTTTCTAATTCTTTTCCATATGTTTTAATTTCTTTTATTGTTTGTGGTAATTCTTCTTTTTCTTTAATTAAAAATGCTTCATATTTTTGCCACCATAAAGGACCTAATGCTGGAAGAGGGAAAACATATTCTTTTCCTGTATAGGCTTTATATAAACTTGATACTTGTTTTTCCAAAGGTTCTACTTCTTTTTTAAGTTTAGCAATTTTATTTGTTAAGTCTAAATAATTTGGTATTTCTTTTTGTATAAATTCTTTTCTTTTCATACCAGCAATTCTGGCATAAAAGGCTAAATATTCTCCTGGATAAATAAAATCAAAAAGATAAAAATTTTTGCCAACTTTTCCACTGCTATAAACATAAGCCATATATAAAGTTTGAGCTTTTATCCAAGCTGGTTGCCCTATTAATCTAAAAAATATATTAAAATAAGAATAAGCTCCAAGATCAAAAAGATAATAAAGAGCAAGTAAATATTTTGAAGGATTACTATCAACAAAATCAAGAAAAACTTTATTAAAGGTTAAAGGTGCTTTATATTCACCTATTTTATACCATACTCTTCTTTTACTTTTTTCTTTGAGTTTTGGTTTAGCATAAAAATTTGAAAAAGATAAAACAATTTCTTTGGCTCTTTTTTTGATATAATTTTCAAAATTTTTTTTAAATGGAACTTTTATATTATCTACATAATCTATTGCAAGTAAAGCTTTAAACCATCCATTTATTTCATTTTTATATTGAGGATATTTTTTAAAAAATTCATCTAAAACAGTATTAAAAAACTCAAATGCTGCTGGTTTAGGAATACATACTTCTTCTATACTAAGTCCATAATATGGTCTTTCACATGAAGTTCGATAAGGACGAAACCAACGGCGGTGTTTCCATTCTAAACATAATTTAACTATACATTCTTTTTTTTGTTTTTTTTCACATAACAACTTTTTAATAGCATCGTAATATTTATTTGGAATATAAAATTCAATTGCTCCATGAGGATTAACAAACCCTTTAATATTTTTATTTTTTTCTGGATCAGGATGAACAATCCCTAAATCCTTTCCTATTGGAGAAATACCCTCTTCTTTTATTATATCACGAGGAGATGCAAATAAACCATATACTAAATTTTCAGTCCATACTGGAGGAGCTGGAGGAAATCCGTGAGGTATTACTTTACGCCAACGAATAGTAGTAAAAACTGGTTTTAATTCATATCTCCATCCTCTTTTTTCAAATAATTTTTTTGCTAATATTCTACCATAATCATCGATACGCATTTTATCGGGTAATACAAATCCATAATCAGGATAAGCATAAAGATGTTTAGGAGCAAAACAAAGCCCCATACCTTTATATCTTGATATAAACCTTGGATAAGTATCACTTTTTAATCTATTTTCTGGAGGCATATTACCATAAATTAAATGTAAAGTTTGATGAATTTCGCTTTTTACTTTAAAAGGTAAAGGGTGAATAACAGTATATATTTTATCTGTTATAGGAGCCCAAATTTCTCTAACCCAAATAGTAGGATCAAGCCAAGTGAGACTTGAATTAGGCTTTTTTGTTTTTAAAAAATTTAAAAAATCCTGTCTTATTTTTTGCTGATAAGGAGAAAGAGTATAATTCCCTAATAAAACATCTATAATTTTAAATTGCATTTTAAAAAGTTAATTTAAAAAAATTTATTTACTTTCCTCTTCTTCGAGTTTCAAAACCTCTCCAGAAACTCTACTTTTTTCTTCTTCAGAAGCCCCCTCAGGAACTTCTATAGGATATATTTCTATTTTTACTTCATAATCTTTTTTTGCTTTTAAAACAATATAAGGAGGTTCAAGTTTTTCAATTTTAATATAGCTTGGAGCTTTTGAATAAACCTTAACATGAGCTGGTGCTTTAAAATTTTCATTATAATATGTATTAAGACCCTCAAAAACTTTAATTTCAGTTTGAATCATTTTATTTTTACACCTCCTTTATGAAATTTTTAAATTTTTAGACTCCAGATTTTTTAACAATAGAATGAGCAAGAGCTAAAACTTTAAAACTAATAGGTAGATTACCACTTGGTTTATTAATTGTAATATTAGAACTGTCCACACTTGAAAGATAAACAGCTTTTTTGCCAACCTCAGGAATCGTTATACTTACATCTACAGTAACAGAAGTAGAGGATTGATTAGATTTAGCATCGACATCTATAGATAAAAGTTTGTCAGAATCGGCGATAGCACTATCTATATCAGCATCAGCAACTGCACTTGTTCCTGTAGCGGTTCCACTAACTGTAATTGAAGTAGCTGAAGCTGTTTCCCAATTGAAAGTAATTCTTGCAGTAACAGTTTCATCTGTTGCAAAAGTTCCACCAAATGTAACTAAGATTGTCCTTGGAATTAGAAAGCACTCATATCCAGCTGAAGGGGTTAAACTTATAGCATCTCCATAAGCATCACCTGTTCCAGGAGTTGGGCTTGCAGAAAGTTTTCTAATTCTTACCTCAGGAGATAGTGTTTCTGTAGGAATAATCCATACCCAAGGGCTGTCATCCATATTATGTGCAATAGTTGCTGAAGTGTCATCAGCTGAATCCATGCTGACATTCCATTCTTTTGAATAAATGCCATTTCTTGCCAGTGTAATACTAACTGCCATTTACATCACCCTCCTTTTTTTGATTTTTAAAAAATTTTAACATAAAATTTTTAAAAAGTCAAACAAAAGAAGCTCTCAGGGAAATCCAAAGATAATCTCAAACGGAAGATAAAGTTTCAGTCTCGGGGAAACTCAAAAATCTTCTCAAACTTGGTATCTTGGCTTTAAAAACTGGAACCTAATTATCCTCGGGGAAACTTAAAAATTTTCTCAAACTTAGCATCACATTAGCAAGAAACTCGGGGAAACTCAAAAATCTTCTCAACCCTGCGATAGTTGCTGAAGTATCATCAGCACTGTCCACTCGGGGAAACTCAAAAATCTTCTCAAACCGTTTTCAAATTTCAAAAATTTTCTAATTTTTCAAAGATCAAATTTTAAATTTTTGCGTCAATCCAATAGCTTTTCAAAAATGTTTAATTGTTTATTAAATTTATAAAAACTTCGCCCCCACCCCGAGTTGGGAGCTAACCCTTTCACCGCCCTTACCCAATCCCCTGTTATTAAAATCGGTTTTAGGGGAGAAAAATCCCTGCAAGTTCCGTTAACTTGCAAGAATTTTTCAAGGTAAGGGACGATGAGAGCTGCGGAAAGCACTCGCCAGCTTTTTAGCAAGCCCGAAAGCTTGCCCCTCACTCGTTCCTTCTGTAGGTTAACGAGATTTTGGGTAGCTGGCTCACGCTTCCCGCTTTTTAAATCTTTTAAATGTTTTTTCAGTAAATTTAATTCATTTTTTAATTTTTTAAGTTCGGTTTTTATTGCATTTCTTTTATATTTATTCTTTTCTTTATTTTTCTTTTCCTTAATTTCTTCTACTTTTTCTTCTAATTCAGCAATTGCATAACTTAAAAAATCTTCATCTTTAAGTAAATTTTTATAATTTTTAGGAATCTCTTCTTTAAATCCTAAAGCCCTTCTTGCTATAACAAAAGCAGCTGCTGTATCTTTATCAATGTTATAAATAGGAGAGTATTTAAGTTTTCCAATTACTGAGGTATAATAAGGATTTACTTCTATAACTTCAATCCCCTCTCTCTTAGCGAGAGTTTTAATTTTTTCTAAAATATTTCTATAACAGAACTGTTGTAATCTTTTACGAAGTTTTGCTTTTCCACTACCTCTTTTCTCATTTTTTAATCCTTCTAATTTTTCTATTGCAATTGCTTTATTATTTTCTAAAGCATAATTAATAATTTCATGAGCTATTAACCATTCTAAATATTTTCTTTTATTTTTATTAGCATTAATTAATTCATGAAGACTAATTTTTTTATAGTCAAGAAGGTTACCATCTTTTGAAGAGGTAGCTAAAGCTAAATGGAAAGGACTTGCGTTGACATCAATTCCTATTATGCCATTTTCTTTTGTAATTTTTAATTCTTTTGGAACTTTTTCTTCATAACTTATATGAGCATAAAGTTTACCATTTTTAGATAAAACTCTCACTGTATAAGGAAAATATCTTTCAGCATAAGATCCTTCAGAATTTTCAGCAGTTTCCAAATTCCAGATAAAATCAATCCATTTATCTTTTTCTCTTTTAACTTTTCTTATAATTTTTGCATAAATCCATTCTTTTTTACCTACATTTATTCTTAGATACCAATCATTATTATTTTTAACAAGTCTTAAATTAGCATTCCCCTTTTTATATTTTCCGCCAACTGTATACAAAACTTTTTGCCTTTTTTCTTTCCATTTTTCTTTTAGCTTTTTTCTTCTTTTACCTGTTAAATACTTCTTAGATAGTTTTTCAAATAACAATCTTCCTCCAAAAATTACTTTTTTAGGATTTTGCTCTCTTTCTTTGCAAGATCTAATTAATGCTTTAGCTTCCCAGATAGCACTTTGGGCATATTGAGAATTTATATTAAATAAGTTCTGAATTTCTTTTCTTACATCATTTTCATTTTTCTTTTCTAAAAGCCGATTATAAGCATATCTATAAGCAGAGCAATATCTTCGCATTAAATCATAAAGTTTTTCTAAATCTTCTTTATTTTCTATCTGAAGTCTTGCCTGTAGAGTAATCATCTTTCATTTTCTCCAAGTTTTCTATAAGGATTGGATAAATTTTTTTTATAAAATCATCCCAAGTAGAACATCTAAGTTTAACTTTTAATTCTGTAAGTTTCCAAAAGTTCTCTTTGTTTATAGCTATGCAGGTATATTTTCTTTCCATTTCTTTTATATAATTAAAACAAAATTTAATTTTGTCAAGATATTTTTTAAAAAACTTGAAAAATTTTTAAAAAAGGTTTAATTTAAAATTATGGGCAAATACTTTCAGCAATTTTTACAAACTTATTTTTCTACAGAAGACCCTAAAGAATTTGAGCAAAGACTTTTTAATTTATTTACAGAGATCATTTGGTTTTTAGGCTTCAAAAATTGGAACTTAATTGTTTGGAATAGTGCTCTCGAAAATGACTATAAAATTGCAACTTATGCTGTAGAAAGGAAAGATTTAGAAGATTTGAAAATAATTTTAAATACAGTTTTAAAGCAGTTAGAAAAAGTTTCTCAACCTCAACATTAAACTTTAATTAAAGGAAAAGGTCCCACTCTTTCTACTTTTTTCTCTTTAGAAGGATATATAAGCAACAAAACCGCAAAAGCTAAAGCTGCCCAAATGGGTGCATAATCAGGTGTTAAAAGTTTAGAAAGTATAGAGCATTCTGAAGTTTTAGCCTGCCCATAAGAGTAAGTAGGATAACTTTCTCTCATCATAGCTTCTAAAATTCTTCTTCCCCATCTTGGTCTCCTTTCTATTGGTTCTCTTAAACTTCTGGGATATTCTGGAGTGCAAACGAAAATCATTTTTTTACCCTCCTAACATTTTTATTAAATGTAAAGCTCCCATAATTGCATTTAACCCCAGAAGAATAACAATTGGAATTTTAGCAAACCACTTCATTTCAACTTCGAGTTTACTGATTCTGCTTTCATATCCATGTGATAGATCATTTAATTTTTTTAAGGTTTCTTTAACTTCTTTTAAAACTTGATTATTAGCTTCAATAAAACCATCTAACCTTGTTTCTAAACTAATTAATCTTTCTATTAATTCCTTTTCTAAATTTTTGAGATCATCCATAACCTATCTTATTTTTTTCTGAACCTCGTCAATCTTTTTATCTACGATTTCCAATTTTTCCCAAATTTCTCTTCTGATTTTTTTAGAGTAAGCAGTGCCTATTCCAAGACCTATTAGAAAACAGATAATGCAAAGTATGATTATAAGAATCGGTTGCATTTTTACCTCCTTTTATAAGGTTATAGCAATTCCTATTAAAAGTCCTAAACTTAAAAACAATCCGTTTTCCTTAATTTTATCAAAAAATCCTTTTTTGTAAACCTTTTTGTAAGCTTCATTTTGATATTTAATAATTTTCTGCAAATTTTCAATAGTTTCTTTAGAAATCTGAAGTTGTTTTTTCTGAAGTTCTATAACAGCTTTTAAATACTGAATTTGTTTTATCAATTCCTGATTTTCTTTAATGAGTGCTTCAATTTGTTTATTTGTAATTCTGCATTGTTCTAATTCTACTACCATTCTTTTAGCTGTTTCTTCAGAAAAGCAGATTATGGGTTCGTTTTGATTTTTAGAAAATCCTGATAATGGAAATAAAAAAATAAAAAAATTAGTTAACAGGAGGATAACCCAGCTTTTCAAATCTCCTCCTTAATTCTTCAGATGTTTTTGGCATTTTTATTTGAGTTTTAGCTATTTGTAATCTTCTGTAAATTCTTCTATAATACTTAGCCTCTTCTTCAGCTTTTTCATAAAGCCTTTTATACTTTTCTATTTTTTCTTTATAAGCATTTAAATTTTCCTCATACCACTTAATTTCTTCTTCAACCCTTTTATTAACCTCTCTTTCTATGTCTTTAATTTTTAATCTTAGTTTAATAGAATCAACAATGCTGATAGCTAAAATAAAAAGAAAAATGATAAAAAGAAAATACCAGATAAGGCTTGTATATTCTGTTAAATTTTTAAGTTTTTTTATCATTTTCTATTATTTTATGACCAGTTATATTATAGTCAAGCCTGTCACCATTCCAAACTTTTTTCAATTTTTCATATTGCTCTTTAGTCAAATGAACTCCAAATTGAAGCACTAAAGCACAATTACTGCATTTTACTGCTATATCTACTCTATATTGGTTCTCACTTCTTCTAAAAAGGAAAGCGTGTTTAAAAAAGAATCTACTGTTGCAAATAGGACAAAAGATAGGGTGTTTAGTTTTAGGAGGTTTTTTATTAAATAGAGGAAATATGTCCCAAATATTTTGCCCTATCATGCTTCAGATTTTTGTTAGATTTGCGTCAGGTTCTTTACCAAAAGGGAAATATTAACTCTCTTTTAATCCTTTGTTTTGGGCATAAAAGACTACTCCATTTTTGTCCATACTTATAAACTTTTTTGCTATAACTATAATTTATCTCACATGCACTTCTATATTGAACACATCTACCACCTTTCCTCCAAACACAAACCTTTTTTCTTCTACAATACTTATAACAATCTTCCCATTTATTACTTTTTGCTCTTTTACATTCTATAATTACCCAATTTCCTCCATTATAACGCTGATAAACAACCCAAAGCTTTTTCAACCATTCTGGATTACTTCTCCATAGCATTCCAATGTAATAAACCGCTGCTTCAATGTGTTGTTTACTATAAGGCTTATCATAATCAGGAAATAAAGGTCTTAAGTATTTATCTAAAAATTTAGGAGTTAATTGAAAGTAGCCTATAGATCCATGTCCATCTACAGATATTCTCCACCTACAATTTGTTTCAACCTTTGCTACTGCTATGTTATACCAGAATGGAAACTTTTTGCTGATATATCTTTCTGAAGCTTCCCTTACGGGTTCAATAAGAAAATTACATCTATCTTTTTTTGCTTTTGCTGAGGCTATAGTGAGAATACCGAAAATAGCTAAAGCAAGTCCGATTAGGATTAATAGAATATCAATAAAGGTTTTGAGTAATTTGTTTTTCACTCTTTAACCCAATGCAATTACAATTGCATAAGCAAGCAATAAAATTAATGCATATATCTTTCTCCATTCTTCTTTTTCACTCCAGTTAATCATACCAATCCTTGCTCTTCTTACAATATACCAAATAAAAGTAAGTAAACCACATAAGCCTACTTTCCTTCCAAGCATTGCTATAAATTCTTTTTGATCAAAAACGAATATATAGCCAACTATTATGCCTACTACTGCAAGAAGGAGTTCTAAATAGCTTCTTTTGATGGTTGTTAGCATTTTATTACTCCTTTTAAATCAATACTTCAAAATAAAATTTTAATTCCAGTGTGAACTACCTTATCCTGAAGGACAGGGCTTCGCAAGGAGTTTGGTAGCGTAAGCTACCCTTATCCTTGCTGGGTGGTTCACGCACCCACTACCCACTACCTTTACAGGCTCGTGGGTTACCTTTCTCATTATATTTATCGCTCCATTCACATCTGCATTTAATACTATATTACAATTTTTACAAACAAATAAAAAGTTATTATTCCTATTCCTATAAAAATAATTGCAGTTATAGTTTCTACTAACTCACTAAATTGTTCTTTCTTCCTCATAAAACGCCGCTCTTATTTCTTCTATATCACTTTTTGCTATAAAATTTCTCAATTCTTCAAATTTTTCTTCTCTAAATATTCTTCTAACTTTTCCTATTTTGAGCAGAGCTTTAATCAATAACTTAATTACATCCACTTCTTTTACATTTTCTATAATGTATTTTGCAAGCTCATCAAAACTACAATCTGGGTTATTTTTAATAAAATCAATTAAAGTAGCAATAAGTTTTCTTTTTAATTCAAGAAAAATTTGGTCAACTGGACTTATTTCTTTTAAAACAAAACCTTCCCGTCCTCCTGTAATTGGAAATGGTTCTATTCCTTTTCTGTCTGGATATTCTTTGTAAAGATAGTAGCCATCTGTGAGAATGCGATAAGTTCCTAAATCTTTATGAACATAAAGAGGTAGTCCTTGTGAACTTTCATGGTGAGTTCTTCTCAAACCGTCTGTGTTATACATGCTTTGCCTCCTTAAAATAACTTAAAAAGACTTATATTATATAACCTTACTTTGGCATTGCTTTCGGCATTAGCATAAAACATTATTTGATAAGTAAAAGTCAAATCAGTAACATGCAAAATAAATCCTTTACTATCAAATACTCTTTCTGTAGTCTTTGCTAGGAGACCCCCACCAAAATCATCAACTAACAAACTGTTTTCATAAAATTGAGCTTTAACGGTAAAACTTAAAGTGTCATCCATTGAAAGGTAACCATGCTTTATCCCTAATAAATAAATTCCTGGAACAAGTGAACTATCGAAATTAATTTTTAACTTTCCTATAAAACCAGCCCCAGCAGTAGACTTCCATCCCCAATCACTCGGATTGGGATTGTTCGGATCTAATGCATTTTCCAAATTACTGAGAGGAATTCCATAATCATAATCCGCAGTTACATCTGTTGTGTCATCAGGGGGGGTATCAAAATGAATTTCATAAGTTCCATCTTGATTTATTGTCCCACTTGTTATATGAGTTCCTGTTATATTTCCACTCTCATCCGTAGTAGCATCATAAGTAGTTCCACCAATCGTATAGTGCAAAACAAAGCTATTCAAAGGGTTAACTGGAGGCAGGTCTACCTTTCCACTAAAATCCTTTGTAGTTCCATCTCCAGTAAATAATACTTCTCCGCTTGTAGAACCTGTCCAATCGTAAATTTCTACTTTGCATAATGGAGCTACATTTCTTAACTTAGCAAATATAGGGCGGTAAATATCGGGCATATTAATACCACCCTACAATTTGATATTTTGCATTATATCCTGAAGTTGCGTTGACTACTTTTATTTTTCTTGTTTTTGTATCAAAGCTATAAAAATTATCAGCTTTTATTTCAATCCAATCTTGATAAGTTGTCCCATCAGAACTACGGCAAACTTTTAAATCATAATCATACGCCCATATACTTACCCTTAAAACCTCTTTTCCTAAATCAATTTCAATTTCTGTATCACTTGCTGTTCCAGTAAATGTTACATTATTTTCTAAAACCTTTTCCTCAATTCTTCTTATTCCTATAGCCATTTTTCCTCTTTAATAAAAAATTACTAAATCTGTTCTATAAATTCCCCATTCCATATTTGTTTCTTTTTGTGCTAAAGCTAAGAAATGAGTTTGTGGCTCATATAAATATAAAACATTATTTCCATTTTCTTCTACCAACACGCAATTATAAGCATGATAACCTAAAACTTCTTTAGTCTCTTTATCCAAAACAGCACCCAATCCTACCCCTGCTCCATTATAGCCCCAGATCACTGTTAATAATGAACAAAATAAAGAAGCAAAATTATCACAATCAAAAGATTCAGCTATCCATTTTAATCTGTTTATAAAATCTTTAGAAATTATGGTTTTAAAATCAGAAATAGAAGAATACCAAAATTTTGTATCCCAGCACCAGCAATCTATCCCTATCTGATTTGAAACTAAATCTGTTAAGGTATTATGATCTATCTGTTTTAATTCAATTTTTTTATCAACATAAAGTTTTAAATCTTCTACAACACTTTTTAAAAGCCAGTATTGGTTTTCTTTAACAATTGGTTTAACTATACTTGAACCTAAGTTTAATAAAAAGAAACCTATTTTTCTCCAATCAGTCCAAAGACATTTCAAAAATTAATCACCTCCTTTTTAAATTTCTATTCCATAAACTGTAACATCAGTAGTAACAGAAGTAGAAGATTGATCAGAAGTTGAATCAACACTTATTTTGCTTACATAAACACCATCTTTCATTAAGCTTGCAACTTCAGAATCAGAAAGCCAAATATCCCCAGTTGCTGTGTGGTCTTTAGTAACACTTGCAGTAGTTCCATCAGAAAAAGTAACAGTAATTCTTATAGTAACAGTTTCTCCAGTTGCATAAGTTCCACCAGTTGTGGTTTTAATAAAAAGAGGAACAATTGTTTTATTTGTAGCTGGGGTAATATCTACTGCATCTCCATAGGACCCACCTGTTCCAGGAGTAGGAGATGCCGTTTTAACAATCTGGTATCCTAAAATATTAGTTTTAGCACGAGTTACAGCTCCATCTGCAACTTTAGCCTCAGTTACAGCACCGTCTGCTATTTTAGCTGTAGCCACAGCACCATCTGCTATTTTGGCAGTAGCCACAGCACCATCTGCAATCTTAACTTCTGTTACAGCACCATCAGCTAATTGAGATGTAGCTATACCTCCATCTGGAATAGGATCAGCACCACCACTTGCATGTCTTGAAGCATGAGATTCTAAATCCATTACATCAGCTCCAGTTTCATCAAGAACTCTTGCACTACCACCTTTTGAAGCTAACCTTCTTTCAACCCCTCCACTTGCAGTATCTTCTAATATAACTGCAGGAGTATCTTTAGAAATAACATAATCAATATCGCTTTTCTGAGTCTCCATTGAATATTGCTCTATTACCTTCCAAGTTGCACTACCACTATCATAAAATTCCATATAGTATGTATTATCAGAAGGTTCAACTCTTATTCTTAAAAGATTAGGAACCAAGGTTAAAATTGCTGCCATTTTATCACCTCTCTTTTATAAATATTTTAAATTAACTTCCATAAATTTCAATTTCTACACCATCATAAACTATAAGTTCTCCGCCATCCTCAATTGTAAGGGTTTCAACTGCTAAAGTTCCTTTTACTCTTGCTGTAGCCCCACTTTCTATAGTAAAGGTTTTAAAAGTAGCCTCACTTCCGCTTGCAATCATTATAGGCTTATCTGAAGTAACCGTGTAATCTTCAATAACTATTTGGTTTTCAAGGAGTGCAGTTTTAGAGTCAGAAAGTAAGTTAGTGGTTTTAGTTAAAATACCATTGGTTGTATCTCCTCTTGCTCTTACCCAGTTTGTTCCATCAAAAACAAAAAGACCAAGTGAAATTAAACCAGAGGAAGGATTATCAGATAATTGGGTAGCGTCAAGAACATAAGACCAAGAGGTAGGGGTTATTGAAACTGCAATTCCTGTTATTTGCTGAATTGTTTTCTTCTGCATGGTGTTATCTCCTTACTAAATTTTAAAAATAAAATGCTAACATTCTAACTGTAACAGTAGCATCTGTTGAAGACAAATTACTGCTTGCTTTAGTTTTTATAGATTTAATAGATTCACCAGTTGTTACTGCTATACTAAATATATCACTATTAGTTAAATCATGAACTCCAGTTGCAGTAAACTCTTTAGTAATTGGAATTCTCCATTCAGTAGAACCATTAGATTCATATAACATCCAAATTTCTACTTTAATAGTTTCACCCGTGCCCAAAGTCCCACCAATTTCAATAGTTCCCGTTATTGGTATAATTCTTTCATGCTCTCCTACATTTTCTTCTCCTAAAGTTGCAAATGCATTATCTGTGCCTGGAGAACCACTATGCTTTAGTCTTAAAGTTTTAGGAATTATTACTAAAGGATCTACTCCATCTTTAGCATGTCTTGAAGCGTGTCTTTCTAAGTTCATAATTTCTAAATTAGTTTCACTTAAAATTTTTGCTGCTCCACCTGATGAAGCAAATTTTCTTGTTACTCCTCCAGTAGAAATATCTTTTGCTATAAAACCTGGCACCTCTTTTTCACTTACTATATCTGCATTATAATAAATTATTTTTGTTTCTTTTTTAATTGAAAGATGAACTAAAAAATTATTACTAACTATATAAGCATAATCATTTTTCAAAACAATATATTGAGCTTTCGTTTCATCATTTTCTAAAGTTAATTCACCTGAATATTCAACATTTGTTAAGTCTGTAATATTTAAAATATACATTTTGCTTGGACTTTTTTGGTCAATTACATAAAGATAATTATTTGATTTTTTAACTGTCTGTAAATTTTCAAAATTAGAATGTTCTATAAAACATTTAATAGATGGATTAGTGTAAGATGATACATCTACTACTGCTATTGCAGTATTTGAAGGTAAAAAGAACAATTTATTTTCTTTATCGTATAACATATCAAATGATCCATAACAACCTTCTTTAGTCCAAGAACAACAACCAATTTGTTGAGGATTTGTTAAATCGGAAATGTCATATATATAAAATGTAAAATTTTGACTACCGCACTCGGAAGAAATTATAAAAAGAGTATTATTATCAACATAAAGATTATCAATATAATCTGTATGAGTAAAAATATTTATTATTTGAGGGTTAGAAAAATCTGCAAAATCAATAATATATATTTTTTTATCTGGATAAGCAAAAGCACAGTATTCGTTTGTAACAAAAATACCATTATTACAAGTTCCAGAAGAAACATCATTTATACAGCTTATTTCTATTGGATTTGTAGGATTTGAAATATCGAAAACTTTAACAGCATTAATATCAAATAAAAATACAAAAAGATAATTATTTTTAATATCAAAAGTTTTATGAGGTATCCAATAAGGAACACCTCCCATATCATAAGCTTTAGCTAATTGTGGATTTTCTTGATTATTAATATCTACTATGTATAAATAAGTATATTTACCAGCATCTATATCAGCAGGACTAAGTCCAGCTACTGCATATAAATAATTATCTTTTATATCACAATATGTTAATTCTATTGAAGAGTCACTATCAAGTTGAATTCTTCCCAATCTTTTTGGACAAATTGAAGGTAAAGATTTAGAAGATATATTAATACCTGCTACTTCTCCACTTTTTATGGCAGCATTTATAGCCTCTTCACTTTCAGGATCACCAAACCAATGTGGCTTAATTTCTTCTACTGCGTCTCTTCCAAAAATTACATCTCCTGCTGAAAAACCTTCAAATACCTGAACCGCTGGAGCTTGAAACTTACCCTCAATCCTTAAAGTATAATTAGTTCCTGTTGGTCTCTTTATCTTACCACCCTCTAAAACCTTTGTTGTTATATTCTGAGGAATTACTAAATGACCCTGTATTTCAACTTCAGAAGGTATAATAAGAGCAACCTCTTTATCTTGATAATATTCTACTGCTTTGTTTAAATTGGGAAAATTTCTTATATCTACTAACTGCTTACCCAATAACTTTTTTGAAATCCACATATTTTACCACCTCTTTTTACCAAACTGTGTTATAACCAACACTTCTAAAAATTGTATATCCATCTAATTTAAATTCGTGAAGATATAAACGACCCACTCCTTTAAATTTAGAAAAAGCCCTACAAAATGCAACTGCTTTTGTTATATCAGGAAAAACAATTTCAAGTGATAAAGCACCACCATAAGGCTTTCTTTCAATTTTTAATGGTTTTAAAGTTCTGTTAACAGTCGTTCTTAAATAATTTTCTAAATAAAGAATAGGAGTTAAACTACCCCACACTATAATAGTGGCTTTTTTATTACTTACTATCATTGCTTTACTTTTATGCCTACTTGGATAACCACTATTTATCATCCATTCTACAAATTTATACCAAACATTTTTAGGAACTCTAAAAATACCTTTTGCCATGCTTCTCCACAATCCATAAGAATAATACTTAGGTGCAGTTATTATTTTTACTCCCATCTTTTTTAACGGTGCTAAAGGATCTGCTATAGTAAACAAAAAAGGACCTCCCTCAATATAAACATCTATATATTCTTCATCAGGTTTAGGTTTATAAAGAATTATTTCCTCATATCCAGGTCTTAATTTTGCTATTTCTTTTAAAATATATTCAGGAGCAGTCTTAAGATCAGTTGTTATAGGAGGTGGTAATTCAGGAATCGCAATTTTCATTTCTTCTTTTGGAGTAATAGGTTTTGCAGTAGCTGTAATACCAGCTTTTTCAGGGACTTTGGTAATAGGTGTAACAGGTTTGCCAATTTTAACTTCAAGTGCTGGTTTACCTTTAATTGTAACTTCTTTAGGTCGAGCTGGAATTTTTTCAGGAACTTCTCTTTTAGGCAAAGGTAAAATAGCTGCCGCTGCTGCCTTTGCTTCTTCTGGTTTTGTTAGAAAATAAATTAAAGGAATACTTAATACCCCAACTAAAACTAATTTTTCTGTTTCTCCTCTTGTCAATTAAAACACCCCCTTTACAACCAAAATACTTGTATATTAGTAGTTGTATAGGCTATAGCCCAAATTTCAATATCTGGCTCTGGGAAAATTTTTAAACTTTGTCCTTCCAAAATTGGTATTCCAGTATCAGGTGTTACTGTTTTATCTCCTAAAAATACAGCTCTTCCAATTCCATAAGGAGTTCCACTTATTTCCTCTTTTAATGTTACAGTAGCAGAAAAAGTTATAGTTCCAGCAGCAGTCGGATTCCAAGCTAAAGCAAAATCTGTGCATATACCTCTATCTCCTATGTAAAAATAATATGCTCCTGTTGAATCAATAGATCCTAAAACCTGAACATCCGCCCATTCCCCTGTATATGGATCTCTTGATTGCTGTATAAATTCCCAAGTTCCAGAAATATCTGTTACTGTTATATGAACATGAACATTTAAATAATCTCCTACCCATAAAGGATCACTTTGAGTATTTCCAGCAACATCAGTCGTTCCATCAAACAAAACAAAAGAAGTTGTAAGTCCTAAAAGAACACTTGGATTAACTATATAATAACAGGTAGGATGAGGAGGTTCTAAAATTTTTGAAGGGCTTGTAGTAACAGTTATAATTTCAGTTTTTAAATTTCTTGTTAGAGTAGTAACATTCATTGAAAGATGAACTTTAGGATAATAAATAGAAGCAGGGCTTGTTACAGGATAACTTGGCTCAATAGAAGGAACTATTGGCTCTCTTTCTAAAAATCTTTTTTTATAATTCAAATAGTTCATTTTTTATCTCCTTTTTTTATTTTGGTGAAGGAGAAGGAGTATATCTACCAAACAAAAGAATCTGTAAATGAAAACCTGAAGCTCCACCATACTTATCCTCTACAGTAACAGTAATTGTAGTTCCACCCTTAAATGTATAAGGTCTTGGCAAAATAAAAGGAGAAAATCCATATCCAGCTATTGATAAAATGTAAACTCCACTTGTAAACATATCCTTACCAGTGAATTCATCTCTTATATTAATTAAAACATCTCTTATAGATGGTGAAAGAACTGAATCAGGAACACCATCAGTATTTCTTTTGCTTACTTGAAGCATTTCCCAAATGAAATCATAACCTGAAGATATTGTGTATTTTTCGACATAAGAAGCACCAGCTGTAGTTCCTATTTCAAAATCAAATGGTATTCCTAAAAGTCTTTCATTTTTAATCTCAGGCATTTTTCTTTCGCCTCCTTTTAATTTTTTTTATTTTAAAAAATTTTTATCTTCTTGTCAAAGCAACATAAAGTATGACTCCAGCCATTCCAACCATTATAAAAGGTAAGTATTTTTCAAACATTTCCCATGGAGATATTTCAGCTTTTGCAGGTGGAACTTTTGTAGGAGATGTTTTTGCAGGAGGAGTGTAAGTCGGGGTTGGAGTTGGAACATATACTGGATATGGTTGGTAAACTACAACTTCTGGTTTTGTTCCTACAGCACCAGTTAAAGCCTGCCAAGTAGCTTTATCTACAATACCAGTCATAGGAAGTCCATGTTCTTTTTGAAAAGTTATTACAGCATTACGGGTTCTTTCTCCAAAAATTCCATCTACATCTTTTGCATAATAAGTATCAGGAAAGAGTTTTTGAAAATAACCAAGTTTCCATAAATAATCTTGAAGAATTTTAACACAATTTCCTTTGGTTCCACCTTTATCACTATCCTTGTCTCCCATTTTTAGTTCTCCACATCTTGCATAAAGATCTTCACCAGCACTAAATAATCCCGTTAACCACTGCCAACCAGCTTTTATTTTATCTGTTACCCAATTAGCAGTAATTCCTTCATATCCTTCTTTTTCTGTAGCTACTATCATTTAAAACACCTCCTTTTTATTCTTCTTTATAATATACCAATCTATCTTCTATTAATTTTAAAACCCCAGCAATAGCACTTGCTCCAAATGGAACTAAAATTATTAATTTAATTTTACAATAAAAAATTAAAATGTAAAGAAAAGAAAACCAGTATGTCAAACAAAATACACAATTAAAAGGTTTAAAATTTAGTTTATCCTTTCTTATCATTTGAACTGATGTCCCAAATCCATAACCTGCTAAACCTAAAATTATTATAAGTTCTAAAAAATTTAGCACTGGCAATCCCCTACATAATACTCTACTACATATTCTCCCAAACTATTTGCATAAACAATATAGAACTCGTTTGTATATCTATTTTTATAAATTCTTTTTCCGTTTTTTGTTTTATAATAATAAGCTCCGTAAGGCAATGTAGGCATATTTTTATTTTTTTCTACTTTTATTAATCTATAACTCATTGTTGCTTTCTATTTTAACAATTTCCAAATTCCAATTCCTATAGCCAATCCTAAAATTGCTGTTGCCCATATATCCGCTTTTTGTAAACTATCTAACCAAGTTTCTTCTTCAAAAATACGAGGATCAACCTCTTTTACTCCTCTTTCTCCCCATCTAATTTGATAAGCTTTATTTCCTACAAGAATAGTTACAGTTGG
>CAZJYT010000015.1:0-18340 GCA_964550325.1 uncultured Candidatus Saccharibacteria bacterium
GTTAAATTTTCTTTAAAATACAACTCCATCACTTTTTTTAAAGCAGCGTTGATAGCATAGAATTGCTCACTCACCTTTCTGCAATCTTCATTCTTCTCTATAAGTTTTGCTAATCCGTCAATTTGGCCCTTAATAATATTTAGTCGCTTTATTAATTTATTATTTTTCATATCTTGTTTCCCTCTATATTTAATTAACTTCCCTCAATTGTGAAGTATACACCCCCGGGGGGTATCTTGTCAAGTGTCAATTAATAGAAAGACACACCGATGCCAGCGAGAAGTTCTATTTAATCGCATACTGTGTTAAAACTATCTCAAAAGGCTTTAGAAATCATTGAAAGTTCTAAAGTATCTGAAAAACGCCAACTTTTGAATTTCTTACTTCAGAACCTCAAATTACAAGGCAAAAACTCTTATTTGAACTAAAAAACACCGTTTAATACGGTGTTTCAAGCGAACAGGTGTATAGATCTTATCACCTGCGCCACCTCGAAATCTCTTTCCCTAACATATTTCAAGGGTTTATTTTTTTATTTCAAGTAAAAATTAATAATACTCTTTTAATTGTTCTATCTTTTCATGCCGACGAATTTTTTCCAAAGCCTTTACTTCAATTTGTCTAATCCTTTCTCTGGTAACTGAAAATTCCCTTCCTACTTCCTCTAAGGTGTGTCTAATGCCATCTTTTAATCCATATCTCATCTCTAAAATCTTTCTTTCCCGGGGAGTAAGATCAGATAAGATCTCATTAATTTTCTCTTTTAAGATGTTTCTACTAGCAATAGCGGTGGGGGAAGGGGACTTTTTATCAGCTACAAAATCAGCTAAAACACTGCTTTCATTATCAGAACCCACCGGAGTTTCTAGAGAGATAACTTCTTGAGATATTTTTTGAAGGTGTCTCACTTTCTCTATTTCTACTCCCATTTCAGCCGCTATCTCTTCAACTAATGGCTCTCTTCCTAAATCTTGTAATAATCTCCTTCTTGTTTGGCTATATTTAGAGAGATTTTCCACAATATGGACAGGAATTCTCACTGTTTTTCCAAAATCAGCCAAAGCCCTAGTTATTCCTTGTCTTATCCACCAGGTAGCATAAGTTGAAAATTTATACCCCCTTCTCCAATCAAATTTCTCTACCGCCTTAAACAATCCTATATTTCCCTCTTGAATTAAATCTAAAAATGACAAGTTTTGTGACCTTCCAATATATTTTTTGGCAATGGAAACTACCAATTTAAGATTGGAATTTATTAATTTCTCTTTAGCCTTTTGGTCTCCCTTCTCAATTCTTTTTGCTAATTCTATCTCCTCCTCCGGAGTAAGAGAGGGGTACTCTCCTATCTCTTTTAAATACATTTGGACAGGATCCAAGGTTTTTGACAATCTTTTTTTCTTAGTTTCATCTGTTATCTCTTCTAAGAATCCTTTTATTTGTTTCACCACAATATTTTCCCTTTCTAAATTTTGGCAAAGCTTTTTAAATGCAGTATTGTCTTCTTTTAAAGAAGGGAAATAATAATAAATCTCGGAAGTGGTAACAAAACCCCTTGTCTTTCCTTTTTCAAAAAGCAAGGCCAGCTTTCTTTTAGAGAGAGAAGCTGTTTTCTTCTTAATCTTAGGTTTTTGGGGCTTGCCCTTTGTTGTTTTTGCATTCATAGTAGATTATTTGATTAAATTTTTTAGTTAGTTCTTTAACCTTCTCAAAATCTCCTTCCTCTTCTGCTTTTTTAATTTCTAAAGAGAGTTGATGGAGATAATCTTTAATCTTAAGAGTTTTAAGTTCTCTAAGACAAAATTTTAACTCTCTGGGGATGGTTTCTTTTGGAATTTCTTCTATTTCTGCCTTTAGTGAGAAATAATTAAATTGGGGGTTATCTAGACTTTTATTTTCTTTTAATGCTTCCAAAATATTTTTTATAGATTCTGAAAAAATAGTCAAGTCCTCAATTAAATTTATTGTTGAGGGCTCTTTAAAGACCAAAGTGACTATCCTTTCTTCCAAAAGTTCTTTTCTTGATTTTTTAGGAGGGAGAGAGGTTTCTTCTTTTACTTTTGGGAAAAAGTAATCATCTAAAAGTTTTATTTTCTTCAATTCCTCTCTGATATCCTCTTCCTTTATCTCCAATTCATCTGCTAATTTTTGAATCCAATAAGCCCTCTCAATTTTATTTGGCATCCTTTTAAGAAAAGGTAAAATAATTTCTGAGATTCTTTTTTTTCCCTCGGGAGTATTAGGATTAGCTTTTTTAAAAGCTGTGTCAAAATAAAACTCGGCAATAGATGTTGGCTTTTTCAAAATCTCCTGCCATTCTTTTTTATTTTCTAAGATCAACTCAGCCGGATCTTTCCCTTCTTTCATTTCCACCACCTTTATATTAAACTCTTCTTTTAGAGCTAAATCAATACCTCTTTTAGTAGCATTTTCTCCAGCCACATCAACATCAAAACATAACCATAAATTATTGGTATATCTTTTTAAGGTTCTCAACTGGTAAGGTGTTAAAGCGGTCCCACAACAACCAACTACATTTTCACTCCCACTTTGATGTGCCATAATGGTGTCAATATATCCTTCAACAACCAAACAAAAGTCTTTTTCTCTAATTTTTAATCTTGCCTTGTTTAAACCATAAAGTATCTTGCTTTTATCATATAAAGGAGTATTGGGAATATTAAGATATTTGGCGATATCTGGCTTATTTCTTTCTTTGAAAACCCTCCCCCCAAATCCAATAGTTTGAGAATTCAAGTCAAAGATAGGAAAGATAATTCTTCCTCTAAATCTATCAAAATACGTATTTTCTTTTTTAATTACTAAACCAGCTTTTTCTATTTCTTCTTCTTTAAAACCTTTATTTTTAAGAAAATTGAATAAAGCGTTTGGAAGATCGGGGCTATATCCCAACTTCCATTCTAAAATTGAATCTTCGGTTATCCCCCTCTTCAATAAATACTCCTTAGCCTCTTTTCCTGCTTTGCTTTTTTGAAGCTGGGTCTCAAAAAATTTCCTTGAGAGTTCACAAATCTCAATTAATCTTTGCCTTTCGGTTTTCCATTCTGGCTTAAAGGGTTTTAATTCCACTCCTGCCTTTTGGGCTAAGATTTTTAAGGCATCACCAAACTCTACTCCCTCAATCTCTTTAACAAAGCCAAAAATATCACCGCCACGGCCACAGTTTGAAACTGCAAAGTTTGTAACCACATAAGAATGGTCTCCTGCCACAGTTAAATCATAGGTGTCTCCCTTATAATCTCTTTTTTTAATCTCTTTTATTGGTAGAGCCCAATATAAAACTCCATTTTCAGGATCTTTGTAGAAAGAAGAAAGATGATATTCATTCTCTTCCTTCCATTCAATTCTATAAGACTTTTTGTGATAGAGAGTGTTTTTATCAGCCTTCTTCTTTTTTTCATAAAATCCAGGAGCAATCCCTAACCTTAGTAATATATCTCTTAATTGCTCAGCCAAGGTTAAAGAAGCGGTCTCAATAGTGTAATATCTTTCTTTCTTAACTCCATTTACTCTACTTTTGCTTCTACCTCCTTTCCAAATTGCATCTAAAATTATTCTTTGCTTTTTAGGAGGTAGGTATTGTAATTCAAAAGGAATATGTTTATCTTCTGGAGTCTTACCACAAAGATTTTCAAAGATGTTAGATAATTTAGAATTACAGAGACTGATCTCAAAACTGATTTTCCCTTTATTTTTTCTCTTGCGAATATTAACTTCTATCTCAAAGATTTCTTTTGTTAAATTTTTTATCTCTCTAACAAACTTTCCTTCACTTTTAGCCAAGCTGAACCTAATATAAGCCTGGCGGCTGCTTCCTCTAATAATGTAGTAGCCAATTAATTTTAGGAATTTATCATCAACCGTTATTTTGGTTGGAATTTTAGCAATATCATTTCCAAAATTGGTATTGTAATGTTTCTCTAAGTCAATGAATTCTATATCTCTAATCTCTTGGTTTATTGGATAAAGTAAGAGGTCATCCTTTGAAAGCTTATTAGCAGTCACTTTCTCTACCTTGTAATCTAAATAAAATCTAGGGCATTTCCTTTTCTTCCAACTCCATTGGTAGATTTGGGCAAGCCGGGTCTTGTAAACACAGTTTTTTGCCTTAATACAAAATACCTCGTGGTCAGCTGTTAAGGAAACCGTCTTGTTTGATTTTTTTACCCTGATATCAAAAATTTCTCCCTTATATGGCCTCCATAAGGCTCTTATTATAGGCATATATCTCCCGGTGTGAGTTAAAACTTTCTCTCCTCTCTGAAGATCTTCTATTCTATGAAACCCTCTTTCTGTTTTTACCAAAGAGTTTGGTAAGAGGCATCCAAAACAATGCCAGATTTGTTTGGAGGGAGAAACGAAAAGAGAAGGAGTCTTCTCAGAATGAAAGGGGCAAAGAGCCTTATAGTTCGAACCTGCTTTCTGAAGCTTAATATAAGAACCAATAACGTCTACAATATCTAATTTCTGTTTGATTTCCTCAATAGGAGACATAAAAAGAGAAAAATAGATAATTTTTTATTCAGACCAATTTATGGTAACAGATGGGGAGTT
Source organism: uncultured Candidatus Saccharibacteria bacterium (assembly GCA_964550325.1). Lineage (GTDB taxonomy): Bacteria > Patescibacteriota > Minisyncoccia > Minisyncoccales > CAZJYT01 > CAZJYT01. The sequence continues at coordinate 4,573 of CAZJYT010000015.1, forward strand.
ACTTTCAGTTTTTCCTTCTCTTTAACCTTAGGAAGAGGAACCTCAAAGGGAAAAGTCTTGAGTTCTCTGCAGGGTCCCTTGTGGGCAATTTCCACACCGGCTATTTTTGCAAAACATTCATTAGAATAGGTTCTACCATCCTTCCCACAAACAGGTTGCCATACCTCAATACACATTAATTTTGGCTTTTTTATTCTCTTTTTTATTTTTTCGCACCTAAAGACCAAACATCCATTTTTATCTTTCTCCACTCTTAAGTACTCATTTTCTTTACATTTTGGCATTAAAGGAATCTTACATGTTTTATTTTTTGGTGAAACATTAATTCCGGGATAGAGTTCTTCTATTTTTTTCTTCATCTCTTCTGGAGAAGATTTGATGGTTTTAACTCTCTCAATTATTTTCTGAGAATTTATTGCCTCTTCATAGGCAGAAACAGCAAGACCAAAAGCTCTTCCATAATCTTTTTCTTCAAGAGCTTTTTTGGCTAAGGTTAAGTGAAATTCGCTTCTTTCTAAAAGCCTTCTTCCTGCTCTTCCTCCGTACTCAATTTCTGAGATATTGCTCTCTTCTATTAGTTTTTTTGCCCTTAACATCTCCCTTTCTGCTTTTTCAATTTGCGCCTTAGCCTTCTGTTTTGAAATTCCTTTTTCTCCTTTAAATGCATCAATTTTTCTCTCTTTGGCTTTTTCTAATACCTCTATTGTTTCCTCTGGAAGCTCTTCTGTTTCTAATTTTGAAATTATTTTTAAATGGATTAATTTTTCCCCAGGAATTTTAGCGACATAATTTTTAAAACCCTCTCTTTTTTCTTTTGGCATCTTTTCAACCTCTCTTCGTAATTCTTTTAATTCTTCTTCCTCTTTCTTTTCAATTTCATTTCTCACATTCTCTGATACCTTCCCCTTTACTCCCTCTAACATTTCTAAAACCTTGAATTCCTTAAATTCTCCTTTTTCTATATTTTCTATTTCTTTCTCTATCCTCTCTGGAATTTTCTTTTTTTCTTCTACCTTTTGAATTACCTCAGCAAATCTCTGTAAATGGCTATCTCTTTTTTTCTCTATTATTTTCTGGACACCTTCTGAAGGAACCCTTTCTTTTAATTTTTCCAAAATTTTTTGGTGTAAAATTAATTGATGGATAAGCTTTCCAGAGAATGTTTTTAAATTTTCCCCACTATCTTTGGAAATCTCAGCTATTTCTTTCTCAAAATCTCCTAAGGTCTTTTCAATCAATCTTGGATTTTTTTTAACCTCTATTAATTTTTCTGTTTCTGCTAATTTTTCATTAGCAAATTTCAGCCTTAATTCATCCTTTTTCACAGGATTAAAGCTGAAGGTTAAATGAATTTTTCTTATCCAATCTTTTAAAAAATAAAGGGGGTGGCCTGGTAAAATTCTTGGTTCTGAAATACCTAAAGCAGTAGAGTCTATCTCTTGTCCAACAACCAAGCCCTTGGGTAAAAGAAATAAACTTAGAATAAGGAAAAGGAAAAGAGCCCTCTTTTGAAGAGAAGTGATTTTCATCAAAAGATTATCTTTCTCTCATTCTCTATTTTTATCTTTTCAATAAATTTTGTCAAGCTCATTTCTCCTAAATCTCCTTTTTTTCTTTTTCTTACCCTTACTCTTTTTCTTTTTTTCTCTTTACTTCCTATTACCAATATATAAGGAATCTTTTGGATTTCTCCTTCTCTAATTCTCTTTGAAATTGTCTCTTTACTAGCCTTAGTCTGGGTCCTAAAACCAAGGGTTTTAAGTTGGAAGTTTATTTTTTTAGCATACTCTTCATATTGAGAAGTAACTGGTAAAATCCAAATTTGCTCTGGGGCTAACCACAAAGGCAAGGCTCCTCCATAGTTTTCAATTAACACCCCAATAAATCTCTCAAGGGAGCCCAATAATGCTCGGTGGATCATAATTGGGGTTTTCCTCTCTCCTTTCTCATCAATAAAGCTTAGTTTAAATCTTTCAGGAAGATTAAAATCAATCTGAATAGTAGTACACTGCCATAATCTCTTGAGACAATCTTTTATCTTTATATCAATTTTTGGTCCATAAAAAACTCCTCCTTGAGGATCAATCTGGTATTTCAAATTCAATTTTTTTAATACCCACTCTAAACTCTTTGTGGCTTTCTTCCAAAGCTTCAAGGTGCCCGCATATTTCTCTGGACGAGTAGAAAGAAAAATTTCATATTCCTCAAATCCAAAAGTCTTTAAAATTTTTAGTCCATGTTTTAAAACCCTCTCTATTTCTTTTTCTAATTGATCTTCTCTACACCAAATATGAGCATCGTCTTGGGTAAAACCCCGAACCCTCATTAAACCATGCAATACTCCTGCCCTCTCATAGCGATAAACAGTTCCAAATTCTGCATATTTAATCGGAAGCTCCCTATAAGATCTGATTTTTGAACTATAAATCTTAACATGAAAAGGACAATTCATTGGTTTCAAAAGATATTCTTCCTTATCAATCCTGATAGGAGAGTAAATATTTTCTTTATAAAGATCCCAGTGACCAGAGGTTTTCCATAGATTTAGGTTCCCAAGATGGGGAGTTGTTACCCATTGATAACCCTCCTTTTCTAACTCTTCAACCAAAAATTTTTTAATTATTTCTCTCAAAATTGTTCCTTTTGGTAACCATAAAGGTAGCCCTGCTCCTACCTCCTTGTCAAAAATAAACAATTCTAATTTTTGACCCAACACCCTATGGTCTCTCTTTTGTGCCTCCTCTTTGAATTTAAGATACTCCTTTAATTCTTTTTTAAAAAGAAAGGCTATTCCATAAATGCGAGTTAGCATCGGGTTCTCTTCTTTTCCTCTCCAATAGGCACCGGCAATTCTTTCTAATTTAAAAGAGTCAGAAGGAATTTCTTTTGTAGAGCGAACATGGGGACCCTTACAAAGGTCAATAAAGTCCCCAACTTTGTAAATAGTTATTTTATCTTCTGGAATTTCTTCAATTAATTCTAATTTATAAGGTTGATCTTTAAAAATTTCCCTTGCTTTCTTCTTTAGAATAACCTCTTTTTTAAACCTGAGATTCTTTCTTAAAAGTTCTCTCATTTTTTTCTCAATTTCTTTCAAGCTCTCATTAGTGATTGGTTGGGGAAGTTCAAATTCGTAATAAAAGCCATTTTCTATGGCAGGACCCAGTCCAAATTTCACTCCCGGAAAGAGCTCTTTTACTGAATAAGCTAAGATATGGGCTAAAGAATGTCTGATGCTAGTGATTTTAGCCATTTTGATATATTTTAGGTCTCCATTATTTCTAAGGCCTCTTCGCAAATTACTTTTGGAATCCCATCCCGGGTATCAACCCTTCCCTTAATTATGACCACTTTATCTTGCTGGAATATCTCTGGATACTTCTCAATAGTTCCCGGGAAAACCACTACCTCAATCTTTGTCTCTCTGTCCTCAAGTTTTGTAAAAAGCATTGGCTTCCCATTTTTAGTAATTACTTTTTTAATAGAAGAAATCACACCCCCTATTTTAACAACCTTTCCCGCTAAATCTTGAGAAATCTGTGAGAGGGGTAATACTTTCTTTTCTAAAAACCTTTTAAATCGTTCAACTGGGTGAGAAGTTACATAAAGTCCTAATAACTCTTTTTCCCATTTCAACTTTTCTATAGAAGTAGCAGGTTTTGCGGGAAAAAGTTTAAAAGAAAGACCTTGAGAAAGATTATCAAATAATCCTTTTTGTCCTTCCATTTTCATTTTCTGACTCTCTCTGCATAATTCTAAAAGTCGCTCTAAATTCTCAAGAAGCTGATTTCTCTCTCCTAATCTATCAAAACATCCTGCCTTGATTAAAGCCTCAAAGGATTTTTTATTGAGGTCTTTTGGGTTTATCCTTTGAACAAATTCAAAAATTGATCTATAAGGACCCTTTGCTATTCTCTCTTTTACAATTGCTTTTACCGTATTATGCCCTACATTTTTTATGGCTAACAAACCAAAACGAATTTTATTAGGTAAGATAGTGGTGAAATTTTCTAAACTCTCATTAATATCTGGGGGTAAGACCTCAATTCCCATTCTCTTACATTCAGAAATTAAAAATCCAACCCTCTCAACATCATGGAGTTCAGAAGTCAAAAGAGAAGTCATAAATTCTAAGGGAAAGTGGGTTTTTAAAAAGGCAGTTTGATAAGCAATAATGGCATAGGCTGTGCTATGGCTTTTATTAAATGAGTAGCGAGCAAAAGGTTCAAACCAATGCCATATTTTCAAAGCAGTCTCTTCATGAATATTATTTTTCTTACAACCAGAGATAAACTTTTCTTTTTGTTGAAGTAAAAGGGCTCTGATTTTTTTACCAATAGCCTTTCTTAACACATCTGCCTCTACGAGAGAAAAACCTGCTAGTTCTTGAGCTATTTTCATTATTTGTTCTTGATAAACTGGGATAGAAAATGTCTCTGCCAAAATTGGTTTTAATTTTGGATGTAAATATTCAATTCTTTTCTTTTTATGTTTACCAGCAATATAATCAGGAATAAAATTCATAGGACCGGGCCTATAAAGAGCCAACATGGCAATTATGTCCTCAATAGTGTTAGGTTTTAATTGTTTGAGATATCTTTTCATTCCTTCACTTTCTAATTGGAAAACACCGGTAGTCTCTCCTCTTTGTAAAAGCTTAAAGGTTTTTTTATCGTCAAGGAGGATATTTTCAATATCAATCTTCTTCCCTCTTAATTGAGAGATTAAATTAAGAGTATCTTCAATAATAGTAAGATTTTTTAGACCCAAAAAATCTATTTTTAACAGCCCAAGTTCTTCAATAGAATGCATCTCATACTGAGTAACAACTATCTTTTTATTCTGGGTGGCATGTTGAAGGGGAATGAATTCTTCTAAGGGTTGAGAAGAAATTACTACTCCACAGGCATGAGTAGAAACATGTCTTGCGCATCCTTCTATTTTCTTTGCATAATCAATTAATCTTTGGGCTTTCTCATCATTGAGATAGAGCTCTTGGAATTCTTTTACGCTAGCTAAGGTCTCATCAAGGGTAAAATTGGCAGGAATCATCTTAGCAATTTTGTCACAATAACTATAAGAGTAACCTAAGGCTCTTCCTACATCTCTTACTACTGCTCTTGCTGCCATTGTTCCAAAGGTAATTATTTGGGCTACCTTGTCTCTTCCGTATTTTTTAGCGGCATATTCAATCACTTCATCTCTTCTGCGATCTGTAAAATCTAAATCAATATCGGGTAAAGAAATTCTCTCGGGGTTAAGAAATCTTTCAAACAAAAGATCGTATTTTAAAGGATCTATATTGGTAATATTCAACAAATATGCCACCAAAGAGCTTCCTACACTTCCTCTTCCTGGACCCACAACGATCCCATTCTCTTTTGCCCAGTTAACAAGATCTTGAACAATCAAGAAATATGAAGCGAAACCAGTTTTTTTAATTATTTCCAATTCATATTTCATCCTTTGGATCACTTTCTGAGGAATTTTTTCTCTGTATCTGTTTTTAATTCCCTGATAACAAAGCTTTGTTAAGTATTCCTGGGGTGTTTCTTTATTGGGAGTTTCAAAAATGGGTAGTTTTATCTCTCCTGTTTTAAATTTAAAATTACAGAGCTCGGTAATTTTTTGGGTATTTTCAATTGCTTCTGGAATTTTTTCAAAATCTTTGATCATTCTCTCTGGGGACCTTATTGAGAAATCATCGGCTCTCATTGTCAATCTTTCTGGATCATCCGGTTTAGCTCCGGTGTTAATTAACATTAAAATATCCTGTATTTTTGCATCTTCTGGACTAAGATAATGACAATCATTTGTTGCCACTAATGGTATATGATATTTTTTTGAAATTTCTATTAGGGCTTTATTTACCTTTTTTTGGTCTGAAATATTTGGGTGGTGTTGAACCTCTAAATAAAAATTGTCTTTTCCAAAAATATTTTGATATTTGAGAGCAACCTCTATGGCTTCTTTTATTTTCCTTTTTAGAATTAATTGGGGAATTTTTCCTTGTAAGCAGGCAGAAAGAGCGATTAAGCCTTCTGAATGTTGAGATAGTAGATCTTCATCAATTCTTGGTTTGTAATAAAATCCCTCTAAGTGGGCTTTGGTGACTAATTTCACTAGGTTCTTGTATCCCTTTTCATTTTTTACCAATAAAACTAGATGGTATTTTTTGTCATCGATGTTGGCTCTTTTTTGATGCATTTTCTCGTAAGCCAAGTACATCTCGCATCCAATAATTGGTTTTATTCCTTTTTTCTTTGCCTCTTTGTAAAACTCTACCGCACCATAGAGATTTCCATGGTCAGTTAAGGCAACGGAAGACATTCCCAATTTCTCAATATAATCTAAAATCTCCTTGATTTTAGGTAGGCCATCAAGGAGACTATAATGACTGTGCAAATGTAAATGAGTAAATTTTCTCATTCCACTCTTTTTTTATATCTCAAACCCTCAATTTTTATTTTCCCCGCAATTATTCCCTTTTTTAAAAACAAGGTCTCACTAATTTTTAAATTAGTTAGATTAAGTTGTCCAAAGATAGTAATTTCTTGAAGATCTAAAGAACCCTCCAAAATTCCATCTTCTAAATCAATGTTTTTAACCTTTGCCCTCTGAAGAATTATATCGCCTCTAATAGTTCCTGTCACATCTTTTAAATCTTGGAGTAGTATTTTTTTTAGGTTCACATTTCCTAAGACCTTTATTTCACCTAGACCAAGGAATCCTTTTATTTTTGCCGACTCAAAGTTGAGATCTTTTTCAATTACAGCTCCTACTAAATTTGCTCCCTCTCTTATTATTGCTCCTTTACAATTTAAACTTCCTTTCATTCTTGCCTCCCCTAAATAAAAAACCCTGGTAAAAACAGCGAAATTGAAATTAACATCGGAATGAAAGACGCTCTTGTTAAAATATACTGGACCCAAGAATTTACTTCCCTCAAAAGAAAGAGGAACCTTTATCTCCATTCCCGAGAGATTGAGTTCTTCAATTATTTTATTTTTAAATTCTGGAATTTTCCCGCTCATCTCAGTAGCAGTTAATTCTCTCATAATCTCTTTTTGAGATAAGAGTTCCTTCATATTTTTAAAATTATATCAAATAAATTAAATCTGCCAAGTCAGGAAAAATTTCTAAGTAAATTTTATAATATTAATTTGACCAGAGGAATAAAATGAGTTAAAAAATAAATGATAAGGAATTAAGAAAAATATTTTAAATTTAGTAAAATAACCAATTATGGCAGAAGAAAGAGGAAAAATTATCGGAGAGGTAACCCTCTCCCCCCCTCTTCTTGAAGAGATTAGAAAGAAAGTAAAGAATTTATCACAGCTCCAGAGAAAGATTATGGAATGTTCAGCTAAAAGAAATTTTAGCACTAGTGAATTATTGGAAGTAATATTAAGCGGAGCAATCATTCTTAATGCCTCGGATATTCATTTTGAGCCTCAAGAAAAACAAACCAGATTAAGGATGCGAATGGACGGAATGCTTCATGATGTGGTTGATTTAGAGTTAAAAATCTATAAAAGAATATTGTCCAGAATTAAACTCCTCTCTAAGCTAAAAATAAATGTTACTACCAAGCCCCAGGATGGGAGATTCTCTATCGTAATGGGAAAAAATGTGGTTGAAATCAGAACCTCCATTTTACCCTCCGAGTGGGGCGAAGCTATTGTGATGAGAACCTTAAATCCTGAAAATCTATTAGATGTGGAAGCCTTAGGCTTAAGAAAAGATTTGGTAGAAGTTTTTGAAAAAGAGATGAAACGTCCAAACGGAATGATTATTGTTACAGGTCCTACAGGCTCTGGTAAAACCACTACCCTCTATGCGGTTTTAAGGAAACTAAATAGCCCCGACATAAAAATTATTACCCTTGAAGACCCTGTTGAATATCATTTGGAAGGTCTTTCTCAAACCCAAATTGACCCCAAAAGGGGCTATACCTTTGCCTCTGGACTCAGGGCGGTGCTAAGGCAGGATCCAGATGTGATCTTGGTAGGAGAAATGAGAGATTTAGAAACTGCTGAAATTGCCTGCCAGGCTGCTTTAACTGGACACTTAGTCTTTACGACTTTACATACTAATGATGCTGCCGGAGCAATAGTGAGGTTGGTAGATTTGGGAGTAAGACCAGTTACTATTGCTCCTGCTTTAAATATGGTAATTGCCCAAAGATTACCCCGAAAAGTATGTAAAAAATGCGCGGAATTCAAAACCCCCTCAGAAGAAGAATTGGAAAAGATAAAAAAAAGTTTATCTTATGTAAAAAAAGAAATCATTCCTCCCGTATTTTTTCAAAAGGATTTCAAAATACCTGTCGCAAGGGGATGTGAGGATTGTAATTTTACTGGCTACCGTGGTAGAATTGGAATTTATGAATTTTTTTTGGTAGATGACGAAATGGAAAGATTTATTCTTACTAGTCCTTCAATTGTGGAGCTAAGGGAATTAGCCATGAAGAAAGGTATGGTATTAATGCATGAGGATGGGATAATTAAGGTTTTAGAAGGAATTACTACCTTAGAAGAAGTAGAAAGGGTTACTGGAGAAAAATAAAACTAAAGGATTATGAGTGGTCATTCGCACGCTAAAAATGTAAAAAGAATTAAAGAAGCTGATGCCAAAAGAAGAGGTCAGATTTTCTCAAAGATTAGCCGTTTAATCACAGTAGCTGTAAGAGAGGGGGGGGCAAATATTGAAACTAACTCCAAATTAAGAATGGCTGTTGAAATGGCAAGAGAATTTAATATGCCAAAAGAGAATGTTGAAAGGGCAATAAAAAGGGCAAGTGGAGAAACAGATAGAGAAAAATTGGAAGAGATTTCTTTTGAGGCTTATGGTCCAGGAGGAGTAGCTCTCATTATCGAAGGAATTACAGATAACAAAAGAAGAACTATTTCCGAGCTCAAACAGATCCTCCAGGAATATCAAGGAAAATTAGTTAAGGAAGGAACAGTAAAATGGATGTTTAAAAAAATGGGATGTATTAGGATAAATTTAAAAGATCAAGACAAAAAAATAGAGAGAGAAGAAATGGAGTTAATAGCCATTGAGGCAGGGGCAGAGGATCTTTTTTGGAAAGAAGATGGATTAGAGGTATATACTAAAGTTGAGGAATTGGAAGAGGTAAAAAGAAGATTAAAAGAGAAAGGAATAAAAATTGAAACAACCTCCTTAGATTGGATTCCCAAAGAAAGAATAAAGTTAGATGAAAAGAGAAGAGAAAATTGTGAGAGGCTTTTTGAGAGCTTAGATGAGAATGACGCTGTCCAAGAAATATACTCAAATCTGGAAATTTAAAATTAAAGAATTATGAAAGCCTATTTAGGAATAGATGTTGGTTCCCTAACCTGTAAGTTTGTATTAATCAATGAAAAGGCAGAGGTTTTGTATTGGAAATATTTTCGTACTGAAGGAAATATTATCTCTGCTTTAAAAAGAGGATTGAGAGAATTAAGAGATTGGATTTCAGAAACCCAGCCCGATATTGAGATTTCGGGAGTAGGAACTACTGGTTCTGGAAGACAATTGGCAGGAGTAATTGTGGGAGCGGACCTAATAAAAAATGAGGTAACCTGTCATACAAAAGGGGTCTGTTTTTTTGTGCCAACAGCTAGGACAGTTATTGAAATTGGAGGTCAAGATTCAAAAATTATCATCTTAGAGAATGGGGTGGCAGTAGATTTTGCCATGAATTTAATTTGCACTAAAGGAAATACCGAAATAATCACCAATCCTAACTTTTCTAAGAAAAAAATTAAAGAAGCAAGAATTGGGCAAAAGGTTCTCACCCATAAAGGAGTTTTTAAAGAAATAAAACAGGTTTTTGAGAGAAGATACAAAGGAGAAATGATAAAAATTGTAGCTTCGGATTTAAAAAAAATAGAGCTTACTCCCCAGCATCATATTTTTAGTTTGAAAAAGGGAGAAGAAAAGCCAAAATTCATCCCGGCAGAAAAATTACGGGTTGGAGATTTCATAACCACCCCTCTAATACCAGAAAAAAGATTTAAAAAATTATTTCAAAAAAATAGCAATCATTCCTTTTTTTATAAAAATTGGTTTTTTGAGCCAATTAAAGAGAGGGCAAGATATTTTTTTGATGGAATGGTATATAACTTAAAGGTAGAAGATGATAATTCATATCTTGGAAATTTCATCGGCTTAAAAAACTGTGCCGCTGGCACAGGAAGTTTTCTCGATGCCCAAGCCTTTCGTCTCAAAATACCAATAGAAAAATTCGGAGAGATGGCTTTAAGGTCGAAAAATCCTACTATTATTGCTAGCCGGTGTACCGTATTTGCCGAGTCCGATATGATCCATAAACAGCAAATTGGGCATAAAGTAGAAGATATCATTGCTGGATTATGTGAGGGGTTAGCAAGAAATTACTTATCTAGTGTTGGCAAGGGAAAGAAAATCTTGCCTCCGGTAGTCTTTTTAGGAGGAGTCTCAGAGAATAAAGGAATGAGATGGGCTTTTGAGAAAATTTTAAAGACAAAAATTATTGTCCCGAAATATAATACTGTCCTAGGGGCTTTTGGAGTTGCCCTTTTAGTAAAAGAAAATCCTCCCCAAAAGACAAAATTCAGAGGATTTGAGATCTCAGAAAAAGAGATAAGATGTACTTCCTTTCAATGCCATGGCTGTCCTAATCAATGCGAGGTAATTGAGGCAAGAATAGAAAACAAAGTGGTAGCTAGATGGGGAGATAGATGTGGGAAGTGGTCAAACCTATTATGAAAAGAACTTATCTTTTACCTTCTTCTTTAAGGAAGGAATTAAAAAAGCCTTTTGGCAAATTAATTTTAGGAAGAAAAAAGGGAGTCCTAAAAAAGTTTCAAGAAATCATCCAAAAAAAGGAATTTAAAAAAATAATCACTGTTGGAGATTATTGTTCTTTGAATTTGCCCTCTCAAGTAAAGATTTTCGACGGTAAAATTAGAAGAAAAAAGATAAAATCAGCCCTACTTTCCAAAAAACATTTGAAGTGCAAAAATCCTGCAGGAACCATTCAAAAAGAGGCTTGGGAGAAGGTAAAAAAGGTTTTACAAAAAAATGGAAACTTGTTTGTAGAAGGCGAAGAAGATCTTTTGGTAATTCCTGTGGTTTTATTATCACAAAATAAAAATTTAGTGGCTTATGGCTTTCCAAAAAGAGGAATTTGTCTAATTGAGGTTAACGAGAAGAGTAAAAAGACTTTTAGACAAATCTTAGAAAGATTTGATGCCAATAAAGAATAAAAAATCTATTTCATCTTCTTTAAAATATGAACAGTCACACTCCCTCCGGTTCCTCCAACATTATGACAGAGTCCAATCTGGGGTTTATTTTTCACCTGTCTTTCTCCACATCTCCCTCTCAATTGATTGACGATCTCATAAATTTGGGCTAAACCAGTAACAGAAATTGGATGCCCCCTTGCTTTAAGCCCCCCTGAGGGATTAACAGGCAATTTTCCATCTAAAAAGGTAATCTGATTTCTAATGAGTTCTGCACCTTTCCCAGGAGGGGCAAATCCCAGGTCTTCATAGGAGAAGAGCTCTACTGATGTGAAAGCATCATGAATCTCTGCTACCTGAACTTCCTCTGGAGAGATTTTCGCCTCTTCATAGGCTTTTTGGGCTGCTATTTGAGTGGCTTTAAAATGCCAGGGCTCTTTTCTCAAAAAAGTGAGGAGATAATCAGTTGCAAAACCAGAACCTACTATTTTGATATCTGTCTCTTCTTTAGTCAAAATCACAGCCGCCCCCCCATTTACTGAAAGAGAGCAATCAAACAGTCTAAAGGGGGAAGCTACCACGGGAGAATTTTTAATTTTTTCTAAAGAAAGAGGTCTCTTATAATAATAAGCCTTAGGATTTAAGGCTGCATTTTGATGATTTTTGAAAGCAATTAAAGCTAAATCATCCATATTTGCTTCATACCTTTTCATATATTCCTGCCAAACCAAGGCATTTTGGACAGGAAAGAGCATACCTTCTGTTTGTTCAATTATTCTCTCTCCTGCTGACAAAATTAAATGGGTGGTTTGAGGGCTAATATTGCTTACCAAAAGCTCTCCTGATACTACCAATACATTTTTAAATTCTTTGTTATTCTTTGCTAATTTTAGGGCTGTCCAAAAGGCTACGCCTCCACCGGCACAAACAGAAGGAGTCTCAATAATGGGAATATTGGTTTTAAATAAATCTGATAAAAAAGATATTTTATGGGTTTGATGCTCACAAATTCCATCACAAGACTCCATAGCAGAACACACAATTAAATCTATCTCTGAGATTTTCATTCTGCTCTCTTCTAAGGCTTCTAAGGTGGCTTCATAAACAAATCGCCACCAAGGCTTTTGAGAGTAGTCAAACCTTGTCATTCCTACTCCTTTTACAAACATAATTCTCTAATTACCAAAAGAAATTATTTTTTTGTGCCAGTCTTGATATTTCTTCAGATCTATCTTTTTCCCTTTTTTGATTTGATTTTCCAAATCAGTTTTAAACCCTTCTCTAAGAGAAGTAGCCATTAAACAAATGGCTCCCGCTCCACTACCATATCCAGAAATTCCAATTTTATCACCCTTTTTAATATTTTCCAAAAGTGAAATTAAACCTAAAAAGATAGAACAGGTGTAAGCATTTCCAATGAGAGGGCTGTATTTTAAGGAGGGTTTTATTTTTTCTTTAAAAAATCCCTGAAATTCCAATAATTTTCTTATTTTGTCTATCTCTTCTTTATATTTTCTGAAAAGCGAGGGCTTTTTAAGACAATCTTTTAATTTCAAATAAGATTTTTTCTTTATCTTCTCATGGCGCCAAAATATAGCAGTTAACCACTCCACCATTTTGGGAAAGGGAGTATGAATAATGAAATAATCAAATAAATCTATCACAGATTTCCCTTTTAAAGTATTTTTATTTTTTTCTTTCCAATTCTCCAAAGCCCTCTTTTGACACTCTAAAAAAGAAATCTTTGTCAACTCTCCATCCACTAATGGGAAAGGAAAGGAGAAAGCAGGCACCTTAAAATCATCAATATCAGCAGAAAATTCTCCAATATTCTCAAAATCCACCTCTAAAAGGGAAGGATTTCCTTCTACTCTCATTGCTACTGCAGCACAACCCTGAGTAACTTCTGCCCTTGAATTTTTTTCTGAATAAACCGATCTATCAACTGCCAAGACAATGGCAGGTTTTCCTCTATGAGATTTGCTATACTCACAGGCAGAAATTAAAGCCTCCACTCCTCCCAGGCAGGCAAATTTATATTGAAAGGGAATAAATTTTAACTTTAATCTCCTGTTAATAACCTTTACCCCAAATGGTTTTGAGAGATCAGAATCTGACTCTGTTCCAATATAAAATCTCTCCACATCTTTATAGTCAATCTTTCTTATCGCTTTTTCTGCCAATTCCTCCAAAGAGGTCTCATAAGGAATTCTTGCCTGAAAAACCCCTAGCCCTTTCAAGGCATACTCTGAGGGGATATTTCTTAGTTTTGCCAATTCCTCTACCAAAATATAATATTTCGGAATAGCTACTCCTATCTGAGAGATTCCAACCTTCATAGAGTATAATTTTACCAAAAAAATCCCATCACTTAAAGCAAACGTATTCTGCGGACTAAAATATAAGCAAAGGGTAAGGAGTTTGCAATTTTTGGTTACCTAAATTGCTTGAGAGGGATTAGATATTGCAAGACTTTTTAATTCTATCAATAAATTCTTTGGGTGTGTAGTTTGCCTTTATCAAATAGGCTTTTA
>CAZJYT010000016.1:0-18031 GCA_964550325.1 uncultured Candidatus Saccharibacteria bacterium
TATTTTAATTTATTTTTTCTCTTTTTTCAATTCTTCTAAAATCTCTTCAACCTTTGCTGCTTCTCTCACTTTGGTTTCTAAAACAAAACTTATTTTCGGCACTCTTTTCATTACTAATTTTTTATTAATTGTTTTTTGAAAAAAAGAAACCCTTTTATTTAAAAAATCTAAAATCTCCTTTCTCTTTTCTTCGGGGAAGACACTTACAAAAATTTTTGTTTCAGTTAAGTCTGAGGTGGTCTCAACTCTTGTTAGTGTTACCAATACCCCTTTTCCAAATTGCATCTCTTTCAAAAAAATTTTAGCCAATTGCGTCTTTAAAAGTTCATTTATTCTTAAGATCCTTCTTTTCATCTTTTTTCCAAAAAGATTATTTTGAGAATATCTCCTACTTCAATTTTTATATCTCCTTCAAATAAAATCCCACATTCTTGAGGTGCTTGAATTTCTGAGATATCTTTTTGTCCCTTTTTAAGATTAACTAACCTTCCTTTTCCCACCAACTCATTATTTCTAAAAACTTCAATCTTTGCTCCTTTCTTTACTTTTCCCTCTATTACCTTTCCTCCTATAATTTGACGATTTTTTTCTGTAAGAAAAATAACTAAGGTTTTCACTTTTCCTAATTCTATTCTTTTTATCTCTGGTTCTTGCGCTTCTTTTATCAGCTTATAAATCCCTTCTACTAAATCATAAATTACCTTAAAGTTCATTACCTTAATTTTTTCTCTTTCAATTATTTTTTTAACCACAGGAGCAATTTTTACCCTAAAACCTAAAATTATTGCTTGAGTATTTTTAGCTAATTTTACATCAGATTCATTTACGTCTCCTATTTCTCCCTTTACTATTTCTAAGGCTATTTTCTCTGGCTGGATTTTTTTGAGGGTTTGTTCAATTGCCTCTAAAGATCCCCAGACATCGGTCTTTAAAATTAATTTCAATACCTTTTGAGGAGAGGAAAGAGAAGAAACCTTAAAAGCAATCTTCTTTTCTTTTTCTATCTTAATCTGGGATTTCACACTCTCTATATCATCAAAAGTCTGGAAGCTCTCTCCTACTAGAGGCACTCTTTCAAACCCGATTACTACTGCTGGATCCCCGGGAAATATCTTTTCAATTGGTTTTCCTTGAGAGTCTTCCATAATTCTGATTTTTCCAAATGTAGAACTTGTTCCAATAATCTCTCTTCTTTTTAAAATTCCCTCTTCTAAAATCAAGGTAGCGGTAGGTCCTCTTTTCGGATCTAAAAATGCTTCAATAATTACCCCCTTTGCTCTTTTTTTAATGTTAGCTTTTATCTTTTTAATTTCTGCTACCAATTCAATGAGTTCTAAGAGCTCGTTTATTCCTTTGCCAGTTTTTGCAGAGACTTCTACCCAAGGAATATCTCCACCCATTCCTTCTAAAAAAACATTTTCTTTCATTAATTCTCTTTTTACTTTTTCGGGATTGGCATTAGATTTGTCAATTTTGTTTAAAACGACAATAAAAGGAATGTTAAAGTTTTTTAAGTGAGAAATTGCCTCTTTGGTTTGGGGTTTGATTCCCTCTGTTGCATCAATTACTAAAAGACCAATATCTGCTACCTTTGCTCCCCTTGCTCTTAAGGTTAAAAAGGCTTCATGTCCTGGTGTGTCTAAAAAGGTGATTTTTTTATTATTTCTTTTAATTTGGTAAGCGCCAATATGTTGGGTAATACTTCCTTCTTCTTTTTCTGCGAGACTGGTTTTTCTTATATAATCTAAAATAGAGGTTTTACCATGATCTACATGTCCCAAGACAACAATGGTAGGGGTTTTGTCAATTAGGTTTTCTGATTTGTTTTCCATTTTTTTTGGGCTTTTTGAATAGCTTCTACTTCCTCTTTTGATAAATAATATTCTGACTTTTCCTGAATAATAGGTTTGGCATAAATTCTATTTCCCTCTTTTGAGTATAAACTGGTAATTACTACACCATTATTCTCTTCATCCAAGAGAGCCAAAGAGAAGCTTTGATTCCCTCCCATTTCTTTAAAAGGATTGAATCTTACAATTCCTACTTTTTGGATTGTAAATTTATTTTTTCTTTTTATTTCTTCTACCTCTTGAGATAATCTTTCAATCTCTTCTTTCAATTCCTTAAATTCTTTTATTAGCTCTTTCAGGTTTTCTGGACTTCTTTCTTTTTTAAAAAACCTCAGCATAAATTTTAAAACCTTACTTTTTAAAAGTCATAGTATTAAGGTATCACTATTTTAACTTATAATCAAGTTAAAAGAGAACTTACCAGGTAAAAGGATATAGATTCTGGAGAATTCTTATTTGAGTTTAGATTTTGAATTTTGAATTAAGATTGTGTAGGATATTAAGGTATGTCTATTTTGACCAAAATCTTTGGCGATCCAAACGAGAGGTATTTAAAAAAGATTGAAAAGATTGTTGATAAGATTAACTCTTTAGAAAGAAATTTTGAGGGGCTTTCTGATAGAGAATTAAAAGAAAAAACCTTTGAATTTAAGGAAAGATTGAGAAAAAAAGAGACCTTAGATGATATTTTACCTGAGGCCTTTGCTTTAGTGAGAGAAGCATCCAAGAGAACCTTGGGACAGAGACACTTTGATGTTCAATTGATGGGTGGAATAGTTTTACATCAGGGAAAAATTGCTGAGATGAAAACAGGAGAAGGTAAAACCTTGACTGCTACCCTCCCCCTTTATCTAAATGCCTTAAAGGGAAAGGGGTGTCATTTGGTGACAGTAAATGACTATTTAGCAAGAAGAGATACTGTTTGGATGGGACAGATATATCATCTTTTAGGTTTAAGTGTAGGCTGTTTGAACCATGAACAATCTTTTATTTACGATCCTAATTATAAAAAACCCTCTCAAGAGAAAGACAGAATAAGAGACGAAATGGGAAGTTTTAAGGTAGTAGAGGACTTTTTAAAACCCTGTTCCAGAAAAGAGGCTTATTTGGCAGATATTACTTATGGCACGAATCATGAGTTTGGTTTTGATTATTTGAGAGATAATATGGTTTACCCCGTTAGAAATGAAATTTCTAACGGGGTGAATGATTTGCCGGTTGTCCAAAGGGGGCATAACTTTGCTATCATTGATGAGATTGACTCAATCTTAATTGATGAGGCAAGAACTCCTTTAATTATTTCTGCTCCTGATACCGAGAGTTCAAAATGGTATAAAGAATTTTCTAAAATTATTCCCAAATTAAATCCCAAAGAGGACTATGAGATTGACGAAAAAATGAAAGCGGTTACTCTTACTGAGAGTGGAATAAATAAAATTGAAAAAATATTAGGGATAGAAAATATCTATGAAGAGAAGGGCTGGAAATATCTTCATTATTTAGAACAATCCTTAAGAGCTCATACTCTTTTTAAAAGAGATAGAGATTATGTGGTAAAGAGGGGAGAGGTGATAATTGTAGATGAGTTTACTGGTAGGTTGATGCCAGGAAGAAGATGGTCGGGTGGATTACATCAAGCTATTGAGGCAAAGGAGGGAGTTCCCATTAAACCAGAATCAATTACCTTAGCCTCTATTACTTTTCAAAATTATTTCAGAATGTATAAAAAGTTAGCTGGGATGACAGGGACCGCCTTAACCTCAGCTGAGGAATTTGAAAAAATTTATAACCTGGAGGTAATCGTGATTCCTACCAATAAGCCAATGATAAGAAGAGATCTACCTGATAGAGTTTATAAAACTATGGAGGGAAAGTTTAAGGCGATTGTGAAAGAGATTAAAAAAAGACACCAAAAAGGACAGCCCATCTTAGTAGGAACTACCTCTATTGAGAAAAATGAATATCTCTCTAAACTCTTGCAAAGGGAGGGAATTCCCCACCAGGTTTTAAATGCTAAAAATCACGAAAAAGAAGGAGAAATCATTGCCCAGGCAGGAAGGTATAAGGCGGTAACGATTGCTACCAATATGGCAGGAAGAGGAGTAGATATTATTTTGGGTGGGAATCCTTCTCATCCTCAGGAGAGAGAAAAGGTAAAAGAGTTAGGAGGTTTACATGTAATTGGCACAGAGAGGCATGAGGCAAGAAGAATTGATAATCAATTAAGAGGAAGAGCAGGAAGACAGGGCGATCCTGGCTCTTCCCAATTCTTCCTTTCTTTAGAGGATGATTTACTTAGGATTTTTGGCGGAGAGAGGATAAAATCTTTAATGTCTCTTTTTAACATTCCTGAGGATGAACCCATTGAAGCAAAAATGGTTTCCAGGGCAATAGAAGAAGCCCAGGGAAAGGTAGAAGCGATGAATTTTGACCTGAGAAAACATTTATTAGAATATGACAATGTTTTGAATACTCATAGAGAGATAATTTATAAAAAAAGAGAACATTTCTTGAAAACTCAAGATTTTTGTTCAGAGTTTGAAAGCTATTCTTTAACAGATAGAGAAAGGAAACTTCTTTTACAAAAGGTGAAAGAATTAGGACAAGAAGAATTTAACAAAATTGCAAAATTCTTAGCATTAAGAATTTTGGATAGTTTGTGGATGAATCATTTGGAAGAATTAGAAGCCTTGAGAGAAGCAGTAAGGTTAAGAGCATATGGACAAATGGATCCCTTAATAGAATATAAAAAAGAAAGCTACCGGACTTTTAAAAGATTATTAAAGGTTTTTGAAAAAAGTCTTATTCAGGGAATTTTGAAGGTTTCCTTAAAAAAAGAAGAAAATCCATCTCCTGTGCCAATTGTTATTAGGCAAGGGGGAGTAGGAGGAAAAGGGTTAAGAAAAAAACCAGGAAGAAATGATCCTTGTCCTTGTGGCTCTGGAAAAAAGTATAAAAAATGCTGTTGGCCCAAATATGGATAAAAATTATATTATCTGAAATAGTGCTTTATGTTTTTCTTTTTTCATTTGATAATCTTTCTTTTACTCTTTATCCTTTTTCTTCCAATTTTGTTATTGTTAGTTTATTTTCATTTAATAAGTTTAGGATTTAGTAATTTAGGAATTTCTTCTGAAGCTACTTTGTTTTTACTTTTTTTAATGTTAATTGGCTCTTTTTTTAATATTCCCCTCTTTAAAAAAAGAAAAATTTATAGAGAAAAGAACTTTTATT
Organism: uncultured Candidatus Saccharibacteria bacterium; assembly: GCA_964550325.1. Lineage (GTDB taxonomy): Bacteria > Patescibacteriota > Minisyncoccia > Minisyncoccales > CAZJYT01 > CAZJYT01. Next base: position 5,085 of record CAZJYT010000016.1, read on the forward strand.
TTTTTAAGTGGCAGTATTTTGAGAGAGAAGGGATAGGAATTAATCTGGGAGGGGCAATTATTCCTCTGATTTTGTCTCTTTATTTTCTTTTTTTGCTTTGGAGAATGAAATTTGACATTCTTCCCGTAATAATAGCTACTCTTTTGATGATAATTATTTCTTTTAAATTGGCGGTAGTGGTACCTCAAAGAGGAATTTCTTTACCATTTTTCATTCCCCCTCTTGCCTCTGCTATTTTGGCATTTTTTCTTACTCCCTATTATCCTGCTCCTACAGCTTTTATCGCTGGCACCTTAGGCACTTTAATTGGAGCAGATATTTTAAATTTGGAAAAATTATTAAAATATAGAGGTTATTTCTCAATTGGGGGAGCGGGAATTTTTGATGGTATCTTCTTAGTGGGTATTATTTCCGCCCTTTTAGCAGGAATTAAATGAAGATAAGATGTTTCATATTACCTGGGAGTTCTCTAAGATCCGTGTCAAACAATTTAAGTAGGTAAACGAAAGGATTTTTTGTTGCTTGGCTTTTTGTTACTTGGCTTAGCTAAGCAACGCTCTATTACATAAAAAATCCGAAATTCTAAATTCCAATGTTTCAAATCTAATGCAAAATGCAAATCTCAAAAGTCAAAATGATAATCCAAAATGCAAAATTATTAGTTGGTTTCAGAAGCGGCAGTTGGGCAAGTATTACTTACCCAGGGTAAGCAACGGTTAAAATTCTCTTTGAATTTTGATTTATCATTTTGCATTTTGATTTTTGCATTTTGATTTTTTATTCGATTTTGTTTAGGATTTAGGATTTCGGATTTAGGATTTTTTAAAATAACAGGGGTTAGACCCCTGTCAATTTTGGCTAACTTTTTTATTATCTCATTTTACTCCATTATTGATTTCGGTTACATTTTAGACCCCGTTTAATTCGAGATCTTGAAAAAGCTTTTAATTTTGTTAGAATTATGAAGAATTTATTAATTTTTGAAATTTATGAAAAAAATATTTGATTTTTTTTGGGAATTGATAAAGATAACAATTATTGCCCTCATTATTGTTTTTCCTATCCGTTATTTTATATTTCAACCATTTTTGGTTTGGGGGGAATCAATGGAGCCCTCCTTTGAAACAGGAGATTATTTAATTGTAGACGAGATTTCTTACCGTTTTAGAGAGCCAAAGAGGGGAGAGGTAATTGTTTTTAATAACCCTTATAATCCCAGCCAAAGATTTATTAAAAGGATTATTGGTTTACCAGGAGAGAAGGTGAAATTGAAAGAGGGGAAGATCATTATCTCTAATAAAAAAGGAGAATTTGTTTTAGATGAGTCAAGTTATTTACCTGTTTCTATTAAAACTACCCCAAAAATGTTTGATGAAATTACTTTAAGGGAAAATGAGTATTTTGTCTTAGGAGACAATAGGGAGGTATCAGTAGATTCAAGGAATTTTGGACCACTACCAAGAAAGAATATCATCGGGAGGGTAATAATTAGAGCCTGGCCATTTAATAAATTGAGTATTTTTGAAAATGGCTTAGATTTATGGGAAGATTGAAATTCCAATCTCCTTTAGGGATGCATGACATTTTATTTGATGACCAAAGATATTATCAAAAGATCTATGAACTTTGTCAAGAGATAGCTAAATTTTATGGATTTGAGAAAATAGATACCCCAATTTTAGAACAGAGTGAACTTTTTACCAAAGGAATCGGAGTAGCTACTGATATTGTCCGAAAGCAGATGTTTACCCTCAAAACCCTAGGAGGAGATTGGTTAACTCTAAGACCAGAAGCAACTGCTCCCGTCGTTAGGGCTTACATTCAACATGGAATGGCAAGCTTCCCTCAACCTGTAAAATTATGGTATTTTGGCCCCTTTTTTCGGGCAGAAAGACCCCAATTTGGAAGATATCGTCAATTTTGGCAATTTGGATTTGAGATCATAGGTCATAAATCTCCTATTTTAGATGCCCAAATTATTCAAATTTTTTATGAGATATTAAAGAGTTTAAAATTAAAAAATTTAATTGTAGAAATAAACAGTATTGGGTGTCCTGAGTGCCGGCCTCATTTTAAAAGAGCATTAACAAGTTACTTCCGTTTTCAACAATCAAGGTTATGTCGAGATTGCCGACGAAGGTTAAAAGAAAATGTTTTGAGGATATTGGATTGCAAAGAAGAAAAGTGCCAACCGGTAATTCATCAAGCTCCTCAAATTCTTGATTATCTTTGCGAAAGCTGTAATCAACATCTAAAAGAAGTCTTAGAATTTTGCGATGAGTTAGGGATTCCTTATCATTTAAACCCATATTTAGTGAGAGGATTAGATTATTACACAAAAACCACCTTTGAAATAAAACTTGCCAATGAGGAAAACAAAAAAAATTTGGCATTAGTGGGAGGAGGAAGATATGATAATTTGGCAAGAGTATTGGGGGGAAAAGATTACGCAGGTGTAGGAGGAGCAGGAGGAATAGAGCGGATTATAATTTTAATGAAAGAAAGGGGAAAAAAAATTTTTCCTTCCCCTCCTCCTAAAATTTTTTTAGCCCAATTAGGGAAATTGGCAAAGAGAAAAAGTTTAAAATTGTTATTGGAATTTAAAAATGCCAAAATTCCAGTAGCAGAATATTTAAGTAGTGACTCTTTAAGGAGCCAATTAGAAAGGGCAAATAAATTAGGAGTAAGGTATGTTTTGATTCTTGGGCAAAAAGAAGCCCTAAACAAAGAAATTATCCTAAAGGATATGAAAACAGGAAGCCAAAGATTAATAAAATTAGATAAAATAGTAGCTGAGATGAGAAAAAGGTTGAAAGAGAAAGATTAAATTTTTAAAATAATAACACTCTTATGGATTGTATATTTTGCAAAATTATTAAGAAGGAGATACCAGCAGAGATAGTAGCTGAAGAAGAAAAAGTAATAGCATTTAAGGATATTAATCCAGTGGCCCCGATTCATATTTTAATTGTTCCCAAAAAACATATTCCAAGTATTAATGAGACGAAGGAAGAAGATAAAGAGTTGCTTGGAGAAATGTTAATTTTTGCAAAAAAGGTAGCTGAGAAATATTCTTTGACGGAAAAGGGATATAAATTGGTATTCAATGTTGGAAAAGGTGGGGGACAGGTTATTTTTCATTTACACCTCCATTTAATTGGAGGATGGGAAAAAGAAAAAGAAAGAAAGATCCCTAATATGCCATAAATAGTGAATATGATATTAGAAATTAAAAAAAGAGGAAAAGAAAACTCAATATCTTTGGTGCGAAGATTTAATAGCGCTCTTAAGCGGAGTGGAATTTTATTGAGAGCAAGGGAGATGATGTTTAAACAGAGAGAGAAATCTGAGCAAATAAAGAAAAGAGAGGCTTTATGGAAAGAAGCAAAAAAGAAAGAATATGAGAGATTGAAAAAATTAGGAAAAATTTAAAGAGTATGATAAAAGAGAGAATTAAAAGAGATCTGATTTCTGCTCTAAAGAAGAAAGAGGGGATAAAAATTTCTACCTTAAGGCTTTTGTTAAACGCAATTTTTATTAAAGAAAAAGAAAAGAGATATAAAATAAGCAAGGAAAATCCAGGGCTGGTTTCTGAAGAGTTAGAGAAGAGAGCTCAACTGAGCGATGAAGAAATAACAAAAATAATATTTTCTGAGATCAAAAAGAGAAAAGAAACAATTGAGGCAATAAGGAGATCAGGAAGGGAGGATTTGTTAAAAAAAGAAAAAGAAGAGATGGAAATTTTGAAAAAATATCTTCCAAAGCTACTCTCAGAAGAGGAAATTAAAAAATTAGCTCAAGAGATAATAAGAAAACTAAAGGTTGAGGGCAAAAAGGATAAGGGAAAGGTAATGAGAGAGCTGATGCCAAAAATTAAAGGAAGGGCAGAAGGAAAAAAGGTAGCAGAAATCGTAGAAGAATTACTTCTTGAGTAAAAAACTCTTTTATGGAAAGACAAAGAACTTTTTTAATCTCCTTTTTTATTTTGGTTTTAGCAATTTTAGCAGGAATTTATGCTTCTCCTAAAAAGCTGGATTTTTTTAATTTTCCCTATAAAGAATATAAGTTAGGGCTAGACCTTCAAGGAGGGATCCGTTTTCTCTATCAAGCAGACCTTTCAGATATTCCACAAAAAGAGAGAAAGAGTGTGATGATGGGATTGAAAGAGGTTATGGAAAGAAGAGTGAATTTATTTGGGGTGAGAGAGCCACAAATTAAAGTTCAGGGTGAGAGATTAATTATTGAATTACCTGGTGTCTTGAGTCCTGAGGAGGCACGAAAAGAAATTGGAAAGACTCCCTTCTTGGAATTTAGAGAAGAAAGAGAAAAAGAAGAAGTAGAGAAAAATTTAGAGAAAATAAAGGAAGAAGTTAAAAAGAGGGTCTCTAAAGAGGAGTGGGAAAAGCTTAAGGAGTTGCCGGCTGTTTTACTTTTAGAAAAAGCTAAAAAACTCGGAATCTCTTTTGAGGATCCATTTTTTAAAAAGACTCCTCTTACCGGAAGATATTTAAAAAGAGCAGAGGTAGATTTTGATCCAGAAACTTATAACCCGGTAGTATCTCTGGAATTTAATGAAGAAGGGGCAAAGATTTTTGAAGAATTAACAGAAAGGAATGTTGGAAAACAGTTGGCTATTTTTATTGATGGAGATTTAATTTCTTCTCCGGTAGTGAGAGAAAAAATTTCTGGTGGTAGAGCCCAGATTACTGGAAAATTTTCTGTTAGAGAAGCCAAAGAACTGGCTAGTAATCTTAACGCAGGAGCCCTGCCTGTTCCCATTACTCTTTTGTCCCAAGATGTGATAGGAGCTACCCTGGGAAGAAATTCTTTAGAAAAAAGTTTGAAAGCAGGAATTTATGGATTCTTGGCAATTTTAATATTTATGATTTTGTTTTATAGATTCCCTGGATTGATTTCAAGTTTAGCTTTAATCATTTATGTGGTTTTGGTTTTAACTATTTTTAAAATTCTCTCTGTTACCTTAACCCTAGCAGGAATTGGAGGGTTTATTCTCTCTATTGGAATGGCTATTGATGCAAATATTTTGATTTTCTCAAGAATGAGAGAGGAATTAAGGGCGAAAAAAGATTTCCCCCAAGCCTTAAAAGAGGGCTTCAAGAGGGCTTGGCCTGCCATTAGAGATGGAAATTTTACTACTTTAGCGGTTTCTATAATTTTATTTACCTTTGGAAGCTCTTTTGTAAAAGGATTTGCTACTACCTTGAGTCTTGGAATTTTAAGCTCTCTTTTTTCTGCCTTAATCGTGACCAAGTATTTCCTTAAATGCTTTGAGGGAAGTTTTTTAGAAAAGGTGAGGTGGCTATGGAGTTAAATTATGCTGAATTTTGTTAAATATCCCAAAATCTATATTTTTCTCTCTCTGATTTTAGTTTTAATTAGCATTTTTTCTCTTCTATTTTATGGTTTAGAATTGGGAATTGAGTTTACCGGGGGAAGTAGCTTAGAGATAAGCTACAGACAGGGAAAACCAGATATTTCTCTTTTAAAAAAAGAATTGACTGAGCTTAGGTTGGAAGGATTTAATCTCCGTCCCTTAGGAGAAAAAGGAGTAATTTTAGAAATTAGAGAAAAAGAAGTTTCTCCTGAATTAGAGAAAAAAATTGTTGAGAAATTTAAGAAAGCAGGAGAAATTGAGAATGAGCAATCTTTTCATTTGAGATCTATTAGTCCTGTAATTGGTAAGGAGCTTCAAGAAAAAGCTAAAGTTTTCATTATTTTATCTGTTTTAGTAATCTTAATTTATATTTCTCTCGCCTTTAGAAGGCTTCAAAGACCTATTTCTTCTTTTGGATATGCTCTAATTTCCATTTTTGCTCTCCTTCATGATATAATAATTCCCTTAGGGGTATTTGCCATTTTGGGAAGGTTTTATAATCTTCAAATTAGTATTCCTATTGTGGTAGCTCTTTTGACCGTGTTAGGTTATTCAATAAATAATACGGTGGTAGTTTTTGATAGGATTAGAGAGAACTTACTAAAAAGAAGTAGTTTATCATTTAAAGAAGTAGTTAATCTCTCTCTAAATCAGGTCTTTTCTCGATCCATTAATACTTCTTTGACTACTCTTTTTGTTTTAATAAGTCTTTTCTTCTTTGGGGGGGAGACCTTAAAATATTTTTCCCTAATTTTGATTTTAGGAATTATGGCTGGGACCTATTCTTCTTTATTTTTGGTTTCATCTCTCTTAATAAATTTGGGAAAAACTAAACTATGGAGAGTGAGGTCTTAGATTATTTAGGTTTACTCTTTTCTCTCTTTTGGCAATATATTAAATCTTGGTACTGGCTCTTTTTGCCTTTAATCTTGGTTTTTCCGAATTTTAAAAAATTTCCTCACTTAGGTTATTGGTGGCATTATTGGCGATATGAAACAAGATGGAAAGCTGCCCAAATGAAAAAAATTTATGAAATTAAATTACCAAAAGAGATTGAAAAACCAATCTCTGCAATGGAAATGTGCTTGGAACAAATATGGAAAGGCTTCTATGAACCTCCTTATTTTTGGGAATTTTGGTGGCAGGGGAAGCATCATCCAATGGATTTTCAGTTTGAGATTGTTTCTGATGGAGGAAGAATAAAATTTTATCTCAGGACTGTCTTAGGCTACAAAATAGAAGCCCTAAAGAGAGCTATCTGGTCTCACTATCCAGATATAGAGTTTGTTGAGGCTGAGGATTATGTAAGAAAGATTCCCGTTGATCTAGAGAGAAAGGGATGGGAGATGAGAGGGGCTGATTTTGGGTTAGAAAAACCAGATGTTTGGCCCCTTAATACCTATTTGTCTTTTGAAAAAACCCCAGAGGCTATTCCTAAAGGGGAAGAGAAAAAAAAGGTTGAACCAATGGGTACTCTTTTAGAAATGTTGACCCAATTAAAAGAAGGAGAAAAAGTGTGGTTTCAGATTAAACCATTTCCGATTGGAGGGGAAGAGGTTGCTCCTTATCTAAAATCTGCCGAGGAATTAAAAAATAAAATTGCCCAGAGGGGAAAACCGGTGAGGGTAAAATCATGGGTTGATAGTTTTTTTAATATGATTCTTACCCTTATTGAGGGGAAGAGAGAAACGAAAAAAGAAGAAAGAGAAGGGATTGAATTGGTTGCTCCTGAGTTAAGAATGACCCCCAGAGAAAAAGAGATATGCCAGGCAATTGAAAGAAAATTTTCAAAACCTCTTTTTTTGGTCTCTTCAATAAGGTGGATATATTTCGCAAAAAAAGAGGTCTTTAATCCCCATCAAAGATGGCGCCAAATGCTTAATTTTACTGGTGCTTTTTGTGCGGAGGATATGAATTCACTAAAAAATGTTACTCACACCTATACCAAAATTGTAAATCCTCCACCTTTTAATCTTTTTGATAAGAGAAGACTCTATGTTAGAAAGAGAAGAATGATAAGGTTATATCAAAATCGCTACGAACCGAGATACCCTTTAAAAGGAGACTATAGATGGGCATATATGGTCCTCTGTTCTGAAGAATTGGCTTCTATCTTTCATTTTCCAACCCGAGTTTTAGTTCCTCTTCCCGGCATTGAAAGAGTAGAGTTTAAAAAGACAGAAGCTCCCCCAGAAGTGCCAATGGAATAAGGAAAGAAATTTGTTAAAATGTATTTACTAACCAATTTGGTAAGGAATCCCATGAGGCATCTTGTCTCGGGGAGCACGGAGTCGCCTTAAGTACTGAAATAGATAGTTTGTTTACAGGCGCTCCTAGACCTCGCCGAGCCTTACAGGGTCCCTACTGAAATACAATCTTTCTCTCGGGCTCAGCTCTCGGTATGCTCCCCGAGACAAGATGCCTCAATAAAGAAATTATCAGCAATTAATTACTGAAGTAGCAAGAATAGTAGAGTATAAAATTATGGAAATTACCTTTATTGGAAAAACTACCTTTCGTAATGAATTAAGAAAATTTGGTATAAAGAAAGAAGATAAAAGAAGACACATTTATATTATTGGAAAAACAGGCATGGGGAAGACAGAACTAGTTCTTAATATGGCACTTCAAGATATAAACAAGGGATATGGGGTGGGTTTTTTTGATCCTCATGGAGAGCCAGCAGAAAGATTATTGGAGTTGATTCCCACAAAAAGAATTAATGAAGTGATATATTTCAACCCTGCTGATTTTGAATTTCCTATTGCTTTTAATATTTTGGAGAGGATAAGTCCAGAAAATCGCTATTTAGTAAGTAGTTATTTAGTAGATGTTTTTAAGAGGATTTGGGTAGAGGGCTGGACAGCTGAGATAGAATATGTTTTGGGAAATTGTATTTTGGCTTTGTTAGAGTATCCTACATCTACCCTATTGGGAGTTTACAAAATTTTAACTGATGAGATGTATCGGAAAAAAATTATTGAGAAGGTGACAGATCCAGTAGTAAGGGAATTTTGGCTTCAAGAATTTCCAGAATATAGTGTTAGAGAGAGAGAAACCATAATCACTATTAAAAATAAAATAGCCCAGGTAGTGTTTAATCCGGTAATGAGGAATATTTTAGGGCAGGTAAGGTCAAAAATTCTTTTTCAAGAGATTTTAGAGAAAAAGAGAATTTTAATAGTGAATCTCTCTCGGGCGAAAATAGGGGAAGAGAATTCAAAGATTTTGGGCTCTTTTTTATTTTTAAAATTATATTTGGCTTTATTAAAAAGAATTGATATTCCTCCAGAAAAAAGAGAAGATTTTTGTTTGTACTTAGATGAGTTTCAAAATATTATTATTAAATCTTTAGGAAATGTCCTTACGGAGGCAAGAAAATATAATTTATCTTTGATTTTATCTCATCAGTATTTAGCCCAATTATCAGAAATGGCTTTTCCTGAGACAGAAAGAATAAAAGAAGCTATTTTTGGAAATGTGGGAACTGTTATTTCTTTTAGAGTGGGAGCAGAAGACGCAGAGATTTTAGAAAGAGAGTTTGGTCAAGAGTTTACTGCCAGTGACTTTACTAATTTACCCAAATATAATATGTATATAAAATTAACAGTTGATGGAATTGCAACCCGCCCATTTTCAGCTATTTCTTTACCTCCGGTTCCAAAACCAAAACAGTCTTACAAACAAACTATTATAAAGGTCGTAAGGGAGCGTTATGCTACTCCCAGAGAAATTGTTGAAAAAAAGCTTAGCAAATGGAAATGAAGATAAAAACAATTCAGGATTTCGATGTTAGAGAAAAAAGAGTATTGTTAAGAGTAGATTTTAATGTAGATATTGACGAAAAGGGAAGGATCATAGATGACTATAAGGTTGTAAAGACGATTCCGACCATAAAATATCTTTTGGAAAGACAAGCTAAGATAATTTTAATGAGTCATCTCGGGAGACCAGAGAAGGGGTTAAAAAATAGATTTACCTTAAAGCCAATTGCCAAGAGGTTAGAAGAGCTTTTGAATAAAAAAGTGAGATTTCTACCAGACTGTGTTGGTGAGAGGATAGAAAAAATAACAAGGTCAATGAAGCCTGGGGAGATAATCTTACTTGAGAATCTAAGATTTCATGAAGAGGAAATGAAGGGTGACCTTTCCTTTGCCAAAAGGTTAGCTAGTCTGGGAGAGATTTATATTAATGATGCATTTGGGTGCGTCCATAGAGATCATGCCAGTATTTCTAAAATCTGTCAGTTTTTACCATCTGGAGGAGGATTTTTATTAGAAGAAGAGATCAATACCCTTTCTCAGGCAGTAAAGAAAAAAGTTCCTCCCTTAGTGGCAGTTATCGGAGGAGTAAAAATTAAGACCAAGATTGGCTTAGTTGATAGTCTATTAAAAGAAGCAGATGAAGTAATTGTGGGAGGAAAAATTGCCTATGATATTTTGGCTGGTAAGGGACTTTGTATGAGGGGTTACATTCCAGAGCCGGAGGTGTTAGAGGTATTGGATAGAATAGAAATTACTAATCCCAAACTTCATCTTCCTGTGGATGGGGTAGTAGTATTAAAAGAGGAGATAGAGGGATACTGCAGAAAGGCTGCTTTAGGACAAATAAGAAAAGAAGAAAAAATTTTAGATATTGGTCCAGAGACAGTAAGAATCTTCAGAGAGGTAATTTTTACTGCTAAAACAATAATTTGGAATGGACCCTTAGGAAAATTTGAAGATGAAAGATTTGCAAGGGGGAGTTTAGAGATTGCTGATGCCATTATTAAAAGCAGAGCCTTTTCTATTATTGGCGGAGGAGATACCTGTGCCTTTTTGAGGAAATATCATTTGACAGACAAATTTGGCTTCATTTCTACTGGTGGAGGAGCTATGCTGAGCTTTTTAGAGAATAAAAGATTACCGGGACTCTTAGCATTAGAAAAATCTAATAATTAATAAAATTAACTTTGATCTTCTTGAGAAGGATAAATATAAAAGGCTCTTGGCTGTGGGTGTAATATTTTCTAAAAAATGACTATAAAAAACCTCTCTAAATTGGGTAATAGAATAAAGAAAGCAATTCAGTTAAAAGAGAGGGTGATTCTTTATGGAGACGGAGATTTAGATGGAATAACCTCAGTAATTATTCTTAAAGAGACAATTGAAAAATTAGGTGGAAAAATTACTACCATCTACTTTCCCAATAGAGAAAAGGAAGGATATGGAATTACAGATAGGGCTCTTTATCATTTAAAGAAATTTACCCCTGCCCTCTTTATTGTTTTAGATATGGGAATGAATAATCTACAAAAATTAGAAAAGGCAAAGAAATTGGGATTTGAAGTAGCTATTATTGATCACCACGAGATAGTCTCTAAAATTCCCAAGGACTATATTGTTGTCAATCCAAAACAGAAAAATGATAAATATCCTTTTAAACACCTATCTACTGTTGGACTCACTTTTAAACTTTCCCAGCTCATTTTGAAAAACCAACTCTCTGAAGAAATAGAAAGAAAGTTTTTACAACTGGTTACCATAGCTACTATTGCTGATATGATGCCCCAAAAAGGAGAAAATAAAATTTTGATTAATAAAGGAAAAAAAATTCTTTCTCAGTCTCCTCTTTTATCAATTTCAGCATTTTTTAAACTTAAACAATTTAGAAAATTGAGATTAGAAGATAAAATTCACAAATTGATTTCTGTTTTGAATGTTAGAGAGGTTAAAAATAACCTTCCGATAAGTTTCTTCTTTCTCCAAGAAACCTCTCTTTCTAAAGTGAACACCATAATTAAAAAACTCCTAAAGAAACATCAAGAGAGAAAAGAAAAAATGGAGCAGATGATGACTTTTATTGAGAAAAACTCTTTTCCTGCAGAGCCAATCTTATTTTTAGGAAAAGAAAGTTTTGAATACCCATTAGTTCCTCAGATAGCTTCAAAACTTTGTCAGAGATATAAAAAGCCGGTTTTCATCTTTAAAAAAAGGAAGGGAGAATCAATAGGGAGTGTTAGAAGTCCTTCAGGGGTAAATGTGGTAGAGTTAATGAAAAAGTGCTCCCAATATCTCTTAAGCTTTGGGGGTCATCCCTTTGCGGGAGGATTTAGAATCAAGACAAAATGTTTAAAAGACTTTAAGAAATGTCTTATCTCAAATTATGAGAAGACTTATCATCTACACTGATGGCGGATCTTTAAGAAATCCTGGCCCTGGAGCAATTGGAATTGTCTTTTGTAATGAGAAGGGTGAGGTTTTTAAAAAATATTCAGAATACCTTGGAGAAACTACAAATAATGAAGCAGAATATAAGGCAATAATTTTTAGTTTGAGGAAAATTAAACAACTTTTTGGAAAAAAATTAGCCAAAAACTTAGAGGTAGAAATAAGGACTGATTCAGAATTGGTGGTAAAGCAAATGAGAGGAGAGTATAAGGTTTTGGCTTCAGAAATTCAAAAGCTCTTTCTTATTCTTTGGAATTTAAAATTGGATTTTAAAAAGATAAAGTTTAAACTAATTCCCCGTGAGAAAAATAAAGTGGCAGATAGCTTAGTTAAGGAAGTCTTAAATTCAAGAGGAAATCAAACCCCCTTAGCAGGTCTATAAGCCGAATTCTGTATCTTTCCCGATTTTAATCAAGAAAGATAGTGGTCATTTATCTGGGTCTTGGGTTTCCCCAAGACTCAAGCGGGTTACCATAATTTACCCTTGCACCCGATAAGGATTTAGCCGTATCAGCCTGAGGTTACCCTCAAGATCTTCCCTTTTAAGGGAGGTCTTCTGAGTTACCTCAGAAGACGTTTCTTTTCGCACCTCACCATCACTGGTGGTGGGAATTACCCACTATCTTTAATGGGTGTTCGGACTTTCCTCTCCTTACTCAATAGTAAGAAGCGACCACCCGACCTCCTAAGGAGGCTCCAAATCTATTAATTACCATATTCTGGTTTCTTCTGTCAATTCTTTGCAAAAGTCTTGCTTACCTAAGCTAAGCAATATTTAGATTGAGGATTTGACTTTAGACACTGAATTTCTTTTTTACTTTATAAATTTATTTGTTAAAATAAATCATCAAAAACAAAATCTTTCAAAAAGAATATGAACAATGAAAATCTCTCTTTTTCTGGATATTCTCCAAAAATTCATTCCCAAAAGCTAAAGCCAATTACCAAACTTTTCCAAGAAAGCTATAAAATTTTTTGCTCAAAAATTAGGACTTTGTTGGGAATAATTATTTTTCCAGTTGGATTCTCCTTTTTTTGTTGGCTTTTGATGGGTTTTTTAGCAAGCACCTCTTTTAAATATTCTATCTGGTTTTCTATTATGGGAGCAATTTCTTTGGTATGTCCTTTTTTCCTTTGGTTGTGGGCAGTACCATCTTTGGTTTATACTCTTAAAGACAATACTGATATAAAAGAGTCTTATAAAAGAGGGTTTAAAATATTAGGTGCTTATATTTGGGTTTATTTTCTTTTAACCACCGTTATCACCGGAGGCTTTTTACTCTTTATCATTCCCGGAATTTTATTTTCTGTTTGGTTTTCTTTAGCTATTTTTGTTTTGGTTT
>CAZJYT010000017.1:0-17872 GCA_964550325.1 uncultured Candidatus Saccharibacteria bacterium
ATAGAAATTTATAGAGATTTTGAATCTAGAAGCTGGAATTATGAATCAGGAATTAATTTATTGCTTAACCTGGTTAAGCAACGCCCTATTCAATTAAATTTCCAAATTCCAATTTTCAATTAAATTCCAATACTCAATGACCGAATTTTTAAGGATTTCTCCAATCTCCAATTAAAGCAATGACCGTAAAAAAGGACGTGCACATTTTTCAATTCAACACCTCTAATTTTTAATTCTTAATTTTTGATTTTTAATCAATTTTTAATTTTTAAACATTTTAAAAATTAAAAAATTAAGAATTGAATAAAAATTAAGAAATAAAAATTAAAAAATTGTTTTAGATTTTTGAATTTTATTTCGGATTTTACCTCCCCCGTTAGAGATTGGATTCTCTAACGGGGTTTAGGATTTAGGATTTCGGATTTAGGATTTATAATGTTTTAGGTGTCTCAGAACGATGTTCTGTGAAAATTAGCTTACTGAAAGTATTACTGATGTCCTCAGATAGTACAAGGTCTTGTGTTTTTTTTTAATTTTTGATATTTTTAAAAGTTATTAATTTAGAACTATGCCAACCAAAGCCCAAATTGTAAAATCATTAAAATCACCAAAATATAAAAGTAGAATCATAAGGAGGTGTTTTCGGTGTGGGAGAAAGCGAGGATTTATGAGAAAATTTGGTTTATGTAGGATATGTTTTAGAGAAATGGCAAATGAAGGTTTAATTCCAGGAGTAAGAAAATCTTGCTGGTAGTTTTTTATTAAAATTATGGATCCAATTGCCAATATGTTAACCTCAATAAGGAATGCCTTAGCAGTGAAAAAAGAGACAGTAAAAGTCCCTTTTTCTAATCTGAAGCTTGAAATTGCCAAAATTTTAGAAAGAGAAGGATGGATAAAAAAGGCAGAGAAAAAGGGGAGAAGAAAAAAATATATCCTTTTGACCCTAAAGTATGATGAAGAGGGAGAGCCTATTATTTCTGGATTAAAAAGGATTTCAAAACAAGGCCAGAGGATTTATAAAGGATGGAAAGAAATAAAAAAGGTAAAGGGTGGTTATGGATTAGCAATCATTTCAACTTCTAAGGGTATAATAACCAATAAAGAAGCGAGAAAAAATAAGATCGGAGGGGAGATAATTTGTGAAATATGGTAATTTTAAAAATAAATTATGTCTAAAATTGGAAAGAGACCAATTGAGATACCAAAAGATGTAAAAGTAGAGATAGAGGATAATCTGGTGATTGTAAAGGGAAAAAAGGGAGAGTTAAAGAGAGAGATTAGATCAGAGGTAGAGGTGAAGGTGGCTGAGAATCAAATCTCTGTTTTACCCAAAATTAAGACAAAAAAAACAAAAGCCTTTTGGGGGCTAACAAGAGCACTCTTAGCAAATATGGTAGAGGGAGTGAGTAGAGGCTTTGAAAAGAAATTACAGATTGAGGGGTTGGGGTACCGTGCCCAGATGGAAGGAGAGAACCTAATTTTATATGTTGGATTTTCACATCCCATAAAGGTTTCTCCACCAGAGGGAATAAAATTTTCAGTAGAAAAAAACATCATTTCTATTTCTGGAATTGATAAAGAATTGGTGGGGCAAACTGCAGCTAAAATAAGGAGCATTAGACCCCCAGAGCCCTATAAGGGAAAGGGAATAAGATATTTGGGAGAGAAAATTAGAAAAAAAATAGGAAAGAAAGCAGCTACTAAATGATGAAAAGAGAGATAAAAAAGCTAAAAAGAGAAAGGAGGCACAAAAGAGTAAGAAAAAAGGCCTTTGGTACCGCAGAAAGACCGCGCCTTTGTGTTTTTAGGTCAAACAAACACATTTATGCCCAATTAATAGATGATGAAAAAGGAAAGACTCTTTTTTCAGCTAATGATATCCAATTGAAGAGTGAAAAGAAATTGGTGAAAACAGAGAGAGCCAGAGAGGTAGGAAAATTAATTGCTAAGAAAGCCTTAGAAAGAGGAATTAGAAAGGTTGTTTTTGATAGAGGAGGATATAAATATCACGGAAGAATAAGGGCTTTAGCAGAAGGATCAAGAGAAGGAGGGTTGAAATTTTAAAATTAATTCTTATGAAAAACAAGCAATCATCACCTTCAAACAATGAGGAAGAAAAACTGGAATCCAAACTCTTTGATTTATCTCGGGTTTCTCATACCCGAGCGGGAGGAAAAAAGTTGAGATTCCGAGCAGTAATAATTGTGGGAAATAAAAAAGGAAAGGTAGGATTAGGGGTTGCTTCTGGTTTGGATGTAGCTCAAGCCATTGAAAAAGCTACTTTTCAAGCCAAAAAAAATCTAATAGAGGTCCCGATTGTAGAAGGAACCATTCCCCATGAGGTATCTGCTAAATTTGGACCTGCCAAGGTCCTGCTTAAACCTCAAAGAAAAAATCGGGGATTGGTAGCAGGAGGAACAGTAAGAGTAATTTGTCAATTGGCAGGAATAAAAGATATTTCTTCAAAAATTTTATCTAAGACCTCAAATAAATTGAATAATGCCAGGGCGACAATATTAGCATTAAAAAAACTAAAAATAAAAAAACAAAAATAAAAATACTATGCAGTTTTATGAGCTAAAGCCAGTCCATAAATTAAAGAAAAAGAAGAGAAAAGGAAGAGGTGGTAAGAAAGGAACCTATTCTGGGAGAGGAGTGAAAGGGCAAAAGGCGAGGGCTGGAAGAAAGCTAAAGCCAATCATTAGAGAGATTCTTAAAAAATATCCAAAATTAAGAGGCTATAGGTTTAAAAGTAAAAAAGAAAAACCAGCAATTTTGAATTTAGAGGTTTTAGAAGAAAAATTTAATTCTGGGGATAAGGTGACCCCTAAGATTTTGGTAGAGAAAAAGATTATTAGAAAAAGAGGGGGAAAGATTCCTCAAGTTAAAATTTTAGCCAGGGGGAACCTTACCAAAACCCTAACCATTGAAGGGTGCCTCTTTTCTAAAAAGGCAAAGGAATTAATTGAAAAGTGTCATGGAGTTATTAAATAAATTCTCAGAAATTTTTAGAATTAGAGATTTAAGAGTGAAAATCCTCTTTATCTTAGGAGTTTTTGTAATTTTCCGGATAATGGCTAATATTCCCATCCCTGGGGTTGAAAAGCATAATTTAGAACTCTTTTTTGAAAAATTTCAGGTGTTTGGTCTTTTAAATATATTTACAGGAGGAGCCCTTCAAAATCTTTCAATTGCAATGTTGGGATTAGGGCCTTATATTACCGCGGTAATTATTTTTCAACTTTTAACAATGATTTTTCCTCAATTGGAAAAGCTTTATAAAGAAGAGGGAGAAGCAGGAAGAAGGAAGTTTAATCAGTATTGCCGGATTGCTACTGTTCCCTTAGCTTCTCTTCAGGCTTTCGGAATGCTTAATCTTTTACAACGTCAAAAGGTTCTTCCCGCCCTTTCTCCAATTGATTTAATTACCTCTATCATTACTATTACCGCTGGATGTTTATTTTTAATGTGGCTTGGAGAACTAATTTCAGAAAAAGGAATTGGAGATGGAGTTTCTCTCTTAATTTTTGCTGGAATTGTTGCCGAATTTCCATTAAATATATATCAGGCAGGAGTTGATCTTTCCTCAAATCCCGGCAAACTTCCTTCTTATTTGTTTTTTCTGGTAATTTCTCTTATTATTATCACCGGGGTAGTAATCGTTAATGAGACAAGGAGAAATATCCCCATCTCTTATAGTAAAAGGGTAAGAGGAATGAAAATGTATGGAGGAGTTTCTACCTATTTGCCTCTAAATATAAATCCTGCAGGAGTGATTCCCATTATTTTTGCTTTGGCGATAGTTCTTTTTCCCAATATGATAGGCCACTTTCTCGTGGGAGCAGGAGGGGTGATAGGCTATTTTGGGGAAAAATTGATTAGTTTTTTTGATCCCCAAAGAAATTTCTTAGGATATGCAATTTCTCTTTTTGTCTTAGTGGTTATTTTTACCTTTTTTTACACAATGGTTACTTTTGATCCAAAGACGGTTGCCAATAATCTTAAAAAAGTAGGAGGATTTATTCCAGGAATAAGACCAGGGAGAGCCACCGCAGAGTATCTTAGCTTTATCTTAAATAGAATCCTTTTATTTGGAAGTATTTTTTTAGGAATAATTGCCATTTTACCTCATATTGTAGCTACTTTTACTGGGGTAAAGACCTTTTCTTTTTTAATAGGGGGAACCTCCCTTCTAATTATAGTGGCGGTAGTCTTAGATACCTGGAGACGAATTAATACCCAATTGGAAATGCATGAATATGAAAAGCTTTAAGAATCTTCCTCAAATAATTATTTTATTGGGTCCCCCGGGAGCAGGAAAGGGAACCCAGGCTGAATTGTTATCTGAGAGGTTAAATTTATATTATTTGGAGACAAGTAAAATCATTGAGAAAGAGGTGATGAATGCAAAAAAGAATGAGTTTGTAGAAATTGGAGGAAAAAGATACCCTCTTTCAAAAGAAAAGAAATTATGGAAGACTGGAAAGCTGTGTACGCCAGAAGTAGTAACCTTTTGGATAAAAAATAAAATTAAGGAGTTGGCAAATGAGAAAAAGAAAATAATATTTGCTGGTTCCCCGAGAACACTTTATGAAGCAAAAGAAATTCTCCCCTTACTTAAAAAGTTATACGGATTAGAAAATATTAGGGTCTTGCTTTTAGAAATTCCTCCCCAAGAGACTATTTTTCGGAATTCTCATCGGAGAATTTGTGAATTAATGCGTCATCCCATTTTGTATTCTAAAGAAACTGCAAATTTAAAAAGATGCCCACTTGATGGTTCAAAATTAATAAGAAGAAAGGGATTAGATGACCCAGAAGTGATAAAAATAAGGATTGAGGAATATAAAAAAAGAACCCTTCCAGTAGTGGATTATCTTAAAAAAGAAGGAATAAAAGTAGAGAAAATTTCTGCTTCTGGTTCTCCAGCTGAGGTCTTTAATAAAATTATTAGAATCTTAAAATGCCAATCACAATCAAGAACCAAAAAGAAATTGAAGTAATGTCAGAAGGAGGGAAAATCTTAGCCCTGATTATTAAAAGATTAGAAAAGATGGTAAGACCAGGAATCAAGACAGAAGAATTAGAAAAGAAGGTCCAAGAATTAATTTCCGAATACAAGGTTAAACCATCATTTAAGAATTATCAGGGTTTTCCTGCTTGTTTATGTGTATGCGTAAATGAGGAAGTAGTCCATGTTCCTCCTTCAAAAAGGGTTTTAAAAAAAGGAGATATTGTTTCACTGGATTTAGGAATAATTCATAAAGGATTTCATAGTGATATGGCAGTTACTTTGGGAGTGGAAGAAATCTCTTTTGAGGCTAAAAGGCTAATTAGGATTACGAAAAAAGCTCTGAAATTGGCAATTAAAAAAACAAGACCAGGGAACACCATTGGTGATATTGGAGAGACTATTCAAAGATATGTAGAGTCGCAGGGTTTAAATGTAATAAAAGAATTATGTGGGCATGGAATTGGAAGAAGGCTTCATGAGGATCCTCAAGTTTTAAATTATGGGAAGCGTCACCAAGGGGAAAGGTTAATAGAGGGAATGACAATTTGCATTGAGCCCATGGTCTCTCTTGGAAGCGGAAGAATAAAAAAGACACCAGATGGCTTTGGATATCAGACAGAAGATGGTGCTCTCTCTGCTCATTTTGAACATACCTTAGCTATTACTAAAAAAGGTTGTAAGATTTTGACGATTTGTTGAGGCTCTCTTTTTCAAATCTTGGAACCTTCTTTTAAATTTAAAAGAGAAATTAAAAAGGTTTTACCTGGAGTTAAGGAAGGTGTTTTATTAAAAAATTGGACCACTTTTAGGATTGGGGGGAAAGCAAACTACTTTTTTGAAGCAAAAAATAAAAGAGAGTTAATTAAAGCTATTGAAGTAGCAAAAAAATACAAAATACCATTTTTTATTTTAGGAGGAGGAAGCAATGTTTTAGTAGCAGATGAGGGTTTTGAGGGAATGGTAATAAAATATGGAGAGAGTCTTTCTCTTTATGTCTTCAAGGGATTGGACTGGGCAGCTGGAATCCCAGGAACGATTGAGGGAGCGGTTTATGGAAATGCCAGTGCCTTTTCTCACTCTATGGAAGAAGTAGTGAAGGAGGTAGAGGTATATGATACCAAGAGAAAAAAAATAAAAATTTTTAAAAATAAGGATTGTAAATTTGGTTATAGAGAGAGTATTTTTAAAAAAAACAAAAGTTTGATAATCCTTTCTGTAAGAATTAGAACAAAAAAAAGCAATCTCCAAAAAATAAAAGAATACTTAGAATATAGAAAAAACCACCATCCTCAATTGCCTTCTATAGGTTGTATCTTTAAGAATTTTCAATTTAAGATTACTGAATTTAGGAAGTTAATCAAAAAGTTTCCTCAAATGAGACAGTTTGAAAAAAAGGGAGAAATTCCCACCGCCTTTTTAATTGCAGGATGTGGGTTAAAAGGAAAAAGGATTAGAGAGGTGCAGATATCTGAGAAACATCCAAACTTTATTGTAAATTTAGGAAAAGGAAAGGCAAAGGATGTAAGAGAATTAATTTCTTTAGCTAAAAAGAAGGTGAAGGAGAGGTATGGAATAGAAATAAAGGAAGAAATCCAATATTTAGGGTTTTAAAAACCTTCTCAATGATATTAAAATCATTTCTCAAGTTTTCAATAGCATTGGTTATTTTGCCTGGAATCTGGGGATTTTTTATTGAACCCAATATGATTAAAATTGAGAAACTTTCTCTTGAAATAAATAATCTCCCCTCTTCTTTTAAAGGAGTGAAAATTCTCCATTTAACTGATTTTCATTCAAAAGGATTTGGAAAAAAAGAGAAAAGGGTTTTAGAACTGGTTTCCCAATTAAGACCAGATTTTATTTTTATCACCGGGGATATTGTTGATTGGAGGACCCGAGATATTGAATCTTGCCAAAAATTTTGGAAAGAAATTACCAAGAATTATCAAGGAAGGGTTTTTGGCGTGTATGGCAACCATGACCACCGAAACAGGAATTTCAAAAAACTAAATAGCCTCTTTGCCAAAAGTGGGATAAAAATTCTTAATAATGAGACAATAAAATTAGAAAAGGGAGAGGGTTTTATTTATCTTGTGGGAGTAGATGATCCCCATTTGGGTTATGACAACATTGAGAAAGCAATGAAGAATTTAAAAGAGGGTTTCCCTAAAATTCTTCTTGCCCATTCACCTGAGATTTTTCAGAAAGTAAAAAATAGAAAAATTGATCTCATATTAACAGGTCATACCCACGGATGCCAGGTTAATCTTCCTTTCCTTTGCGATTTATTTATCCCTCTTAAATATGACAAGCAATACAAAAGAGGACTTTTTAAAGAAAATGGAATATATATGTATGTCAATCGGGGAATAGGTGAGACCTTTTTACCAATAAGATTTAATTCACCCCCAGAGATTACCTTAATTGAACTTAAATAGTTTAAAGACAATCTTCATTCCACTTACATTTTAGATGATTTGATTCAAGGGATTGAAAATTTGTGAAAAATTTGATATTGTAGAAACAGTTCATATTACTGAAATGGATATTTAAAAAGTTAACTAAAGGATTTGGTTTTGAATTTTTCAATTTCAACCCTCACTCTACCTTTTAGTTAATTCAAAAAGCAGAAAAAAATTTCTTTGAGAGAAATGATGAGGGTTTTTAATATTGGATGAGGTTTTGGAATTTTGGCGAAAGTGATATTATAATAAATTTGACTAAAGAGAGAATTTTTGATAAGTATTTCCTTGTTAAATGTCAAGAAAAGCTGAAAAGAGAACAGGGAAAGTAATTGAAGCCTTACCAAATCTTAACTTTAAAGTAAAGTTAGATGATGGAGAAGAAGTTCTCTGCCATTTAGCGGGAAAATTGAGAATTTATAATATTCGTGTTTTGCCAGGGGATAAAGTAATGGTAGAGTTAGGTCTTTATGATAAAAAAAGAGGGAGAATAGTTTATAGAATGAAGTAAAAAATTATTTAAATTATGAAGGTAAAAGCTTCAGTAAAAAAAATTTGTAAGGATTGCAAAATTGTAAGAAGAAAAGGGAGGCTCTATGTTATTTGTAAAAAAAATCCAAAACACAAACAAAGGCAAGGATAAGATATGGCTCGAATAGCAGGAGTAGAAATTCCAAAAAATAAGAAAATCTGGGTGGCTCTCACTTATATTTATGGGATTGGTGTTCCTTTAGCAAGAAAGATTCTAAAACAAGCTAATATTGATTTTGAAAGGAGAACAAAAGATTTAACTCCAGAAGAGATTAGTAGACTAAAAAGGATTATTGAAACCCAGTATAAAATAGAAGGAGAGTTAAAAAGAGAGGTGATAATGAATATTAAAAGACTGAAGGAAATTAAATGTTGGCGAGGGCTCCGACACATTCAGGGATTACCGGTGAGGGGTCAGACTACCAGAAGGAACAGCCGGACAGTAAGAGGGAATGTAAGGAGAACCGTTACTTCTGGGAAAAAAGCCCCCCCTGCGCCTAAATAAAAATAAATAAAAAATATGGGCAAAAAAAGAGTAGCAATTAAACGAGCAGAAGAGAGACTAAAAAAGGAAGTAAAAAAGAAGCTTCCAAAAAAAGTAAAGGAATGCAGGCTTTATATTTCTTCATCTTTTAATAATACCATTTTAACCCTTACTGATTTACAAGGGAATGTTTTATTTTGGACCTCTGCCGGATATTTAGGTTTTAAAGGTACCAAAAAAGGTACTCCTTTTGCTGCTTCTAAATCGGCAGAAGTAATGGCAGAAGTTATTAATGAAAATAACATTGAAGGAGTTCAGGTTTTAATAAAAGGAGTAGGAGCAGGAAGAGAATCAGCATTAAGAAGTTTAGCAGTAAGAGGAGTGAATATTGTCTCTATTAAAGATATTACCCCCATTCCTCACAATGGGTGCAGACCGCCTAAAATGAGAAGAGTATAAAATTTTGTTTATGGTAACGAAAACAAAATCAAAATGCAAAATTTGTAGGAGATTAGGGATGAAGCTCTTTTTAAAAGGAGATAAGTGCTATAGTCAAAAATGTGCAATGATTAAAAGGGCTTATCCCCCAGGACAGCCGGGAAAAAGAAGGAAAATGGGAGCTTCAGAATATGCCCTCCAATTAAGAGAAAAGCAAAGATTGAAAAATTATTACCAATTGAGAGAAAAGGAATTTAAAAATTATATAAAAGAGATTCTCGAACGAAGAGGGAAGGTTGAAGACCCTTCTTTACTTTTAATCAGAAAGTTAGAAAGGAGATTAGATAATGTTGTTTATAAGGCAGGTTTTGCTTTTTCAAGAGCCCAGGCTAAACAATTAGTTTCTCATTCTCATTTTTTGGTTAATAATCTTCCGGTTAATATTCCTTCTTATGAGGTAAAGAAAGGGCAAGAAGTAAGAGTAAAAGAGAAATCTCTAAAGAGTCCATTCTTCCAGAACTTGAAGAGAATCCTCCAAAATAAGAAGTTTGCACCTTGGTTGGAAGTAGATACTAAAAAGATGTCAGCAAAAATAGTGGGAGAACCCTCCTTAGAGGATGCTCCTCCAGTAGAAATTAGTACTATTTTTGAATATTATTCAAGATAAAAAGGTTGGATTTTGAAAAGTAATTTAAATTATTCCTATGATGATTCCTCTTCCTAAAGAAATAAAAGCAATTGAGAAAAAAGGGAGTAGGCTAATTATTGAAATTAATCCTCTTTATCCTGGATATGGAATTACTATTGGTAATAGCCTTAGAAGAGTGCTCCTTTCCTCTTTAGAAGGAGGAGCAATAACTACGGTAAAAATAAAAGGTGTTCAACATGAATTTTCTACTATTCCTGGGGTGGTAGAGGATGTGATTTCTATTATTATAAATCTAAAAAAACTGAGATTTAAAATGTTTACTGATGAACCCCAGAAGGGTTTTTTGAAGGTCAAAGGTCCTGCTGAGGTGAAAGGGAAAGATTTTGAGCTTCCTTCTCAGGTTGAGTTGGTAAATAAAAATGCAAAGGTTTTAACCATTACTGATAAAAAAACAGAGGTGGAAATGGAGATTCAAATTGAAAAGGGAGTAGGATATGAGCCGGTGGAAATGCGAAAAGGAAAGGGAAAATCAGAAATAGGGGTGATTCCTATTGATGCTATCTATACTCCAATAAAGAATGTAAGTTTTAAAGTAGAGAATGTGAGGGTGGGAAAGAGAACTGACTTTGATAAATTATTTTTAGACATTGAGACAGATGGTACCCTTTCTCCGGAAGAGGCATTTAAAAAGGCTTCTGAAATTTTAGCTAATCATTTTTCTTTATTTACTCAAGGAATTAATGAGGAAACAGAAAAAAGGTAGAAAATTGAGCAGAAAAAGAGACCAGAGAAAAGCTCTTTTGAGAAGTTTGGCAAGAGCTCTGATATTGCATAAAAAGATTACTACTACCGAGGCAAAAGCAAAAGAATTGGTGAGATTTATTGAAAAGAAAATTACCGTTGCTAAAGAGGGAAATCTTCCTGTTCGAAGATTGTTAGCTGAGGATTTTTCAAGAGAGATTGTTAAGAAATTGGTTGATGAGATTGCCCCAAAATATAAAGGGAAGAAAGGAGGATACACAAGAGTGATTAAATTGCTTCCCCGGAAATCAGATGGTGCAAGAATGGCAATAGTTGAGTTAACCTAAATTTATGGAGAGGAAAACCCATATTATTGATGCCAAAAATCAGCCCTTAGGAAGATTAGCAAGCAAAATTGCTATTTTGCTTCAGGGAAAGCATAAAGTGAATTACGAGCCCCATAAAGATGTGGGAGATTTTGTAATAGTAAAAAATGTTGAGAGGATTAAATTAACCGGAAAAAAAATTGAGCAAAAGAAATACTATTCTCATTCTGGATATTTAGGTAATTTAAAAGAAATTCCAATAAAAAAACTTTTCCTGGAGAAACCAGATGAAGTTTTAAAATTGGCAGTATCAAGAATGCTGCCCAAAAATAGATTACGAAAAAAGAGATTAAAAAGATTAAAATTTAAAGATTAATTTTTTATGGAAGCCACTCAGAATATTCGCCAAAAAATTTCTCAAGAGAAGAAAGAAAGATATATTGAAGCAGTTGGAAGAAGAAAGACTGCCGTAGCTCGAGTGAGAATTTTCCCTGAGGGAGAAAAAGATTTTATTGTAAATGAGAAAAAATTAAATGACTACTTTCCTTATTTTGCTCATCAAAAGATAGTTTTAGCTCCTTTAGAATTAACAAATTGTCTCTCATCTTTTAAAATTCAGGTAAAGGTAAAAGGAGGAGGGATCAACAGTCAGGCTGAGGCTATCCGGCATGGATTGGCAAGGGCATTGATATCTTTCAATCCCGATTTTTCCAAGAGATTGAAAAAAGCAGGTTATCTAACCCGAGATCCAAGGATGAAAGAGAGGAAAAAATTTGGATTAAAAAGAGCCAGAAAAGCTCCCCAATGGCAGAAGAGGTAAAATTATGTTAAAAGAACTCATTGATAAATTTTACTCAGAGAGAGAGGAGGTTCGTCAACAGCATAAATTTTACATTACTGATGCTGGCAAGTGTCCCCGGGCAATTTTTTTTAAATTTAAGAATGTCCCTAGGGAGAAGACTGCCCCCGAAGTCTTGAGAATGTTTGATCACGGAGATTATATCCAAATGCAAATTTTAAGTACTTTATTTAGTTTGGGAATCGTAAGGGCTTCAGAGGTTTCTATTCCTCCCCAAGAGATAATTTCAGGAAGGGCAGATGCAATTGTTACTTTAAATAATGAATTATATGTAGTAGATTTCAAGAGTATGAATAGTTTAATTTTTAAATCATTAAATAGTCCCAAAGATGAGAATGTTAATCAAATTCAATTATATATGCATTTTTTTAAAATTCCTCGGGGGATTCTTTTGTATGTTAACAAAGATACCTCAGAGTTAAAAGAGTTCATAATAACCTATAATCGGGCTTTTTGTGAGAAGTTATTAGAAGATTTAAGAATTTTAAAAACAAAAATTGAGGCAAATATTGTTCCTAAGGTGCTAACTGATTATCCTAATAATTGGCAGTGTAAATATTGCCAGTTCAAAGAGATTTGTCAACTAATAGGAGAAGAAGAAATAGCCTGGGAGAAATTTAAAGCCAAAATTTTTCCCAATCTAACTCATTAACCTTTTTTTAATAAACTTTTCCATTTCTTTTAATACCTTTTTATTTTGATAATTTCTTACAATTAGCTCCAATTTTTTTGAAGGTAGTTTTTTGAATTTTTTACATTCAGAAATTAAGAGGGGGAGAGCTCTTACGATATTGTCTACAATTGTTACTGTAGCTTTCTGGGCGGTTCGAGAAAAGGGATTTAGATCTACTGCAATTACCTTTTTTCCCATTTTAACCAAGGCTTCGGTTCTATCTCCATCTTCCAAGGGAACAAACACAACATCTGCTTTAAAAATTCCTTCCCTATCTACCTTTCTCCTTTCACTTTCTAATTCTTTAATCTTAACCATATTTTTTGCATTTGCCCCCAAGATCCTTCTTGCCCCAAAAGACTTTAATAGCCTTTCAATTCTCTTTTCTCTTTCTTTTGTTCTGTAAAATAGGTTAACCTCAATTTCGGCATTAATGATTTCAGCTAATTTTACTATTTCCCTTCCTACTAAAATTGCAGAGTTTCCATTTACTGACAATACCGGATATTTTGCCAAGAGAAAAAAGGCGGAAGCTGTCTTTATTGCCTTTTTTGCAGGAGGGAGGGTTCTTTCTCCCAAAATGTAATCAAATGCTTCTCCTCTTCCTTGAGCAATAAGACCTTCTGGTACTACAATTTTCTTTTTGAATCCTTCAACCAATTTTTCCCTAATTAAAAGAGAATGATATCTAGGATGGGTTTTAGGGATTGAAAAGTCTGAAAACATGGATATCTTTTGAAACTTCTTGTTTTAGAAAGGAAAAAACCTTTTTAAAGCTGTTTCTTTCTACTGCCAAAAAAAAGACCCCTTTTTTCATTGAAAACCCAAGACAATATTTTTTGATCTTCTCTAATTTCTTAAATAATCTCTCTTTAGCCCAACCTATCTTTTTGCTAAAAATTTGAGAATATTCAAAGAAATTCTCTAAGGTGGGTTTTTTGAGGAAATCTTCTGTTAGGTTTTTTCCTAATGAGATAATTTCTGGAGTTATTTTCTTTAACATTTTTCTGGTGTCTTCTCTTTTTAGATCACAAGTGATAATTTGAATATTTTTAGGTTGGGGGAAAGAAATTACCCTTCCAATTCCTGGAGCTCCTGGTTTTATTCTCACAGCCAAAGCCCTTCCATAGAAAATTGCTGAGACATCTCCCAATCCAGTTAGAGATCTTACCTCGGCAATATGGGCAATTTTTCCTCCTTCTTTTTTTGATTTTTTAAACAATTTACAAAGAGCTAAGGCAACAGCCAAAGAGACAGCTCCGCTTGTTCCATATCCTACCCCTAAGGGTACTGGAGAGAGAATTTTAATTTCTGCCTTAGAATTTCTAAAAATTTCTAAAACCCTATTTACAGACTCAATCTTTACCTTTTCTCTATTAAAAAAGACCTCAGTCTTTTCTCCGGGTTTTAAAAAACACTCCATTTTAGGTTCCAAGACTAATCCTGCGCCGATAGAACCACAAAAGAGAGGGTCTTTTAAGAAAAAAGGAGCAAAAAATCCGGTAATATGCAGAGGCATCTTTACTTTAATGAAATTAGATTTTGAGATCATCAGTAAAGAAAAGGACTTTTTTAGTTAAAACATAGAGAATTTTTGTTTCTTCATCAAAGAAAATTTTTATTCCCTCTTTAAATTCTCCTATTTCATAAATATTTAATTTATCTCTATTGTCTATTTCTGTAATTTTAATTTTGTTTCCTACCCTAAAAATTAGGTAGCTTGACTCATACCAGAAGATTTCACCAATTTCTTTTGAGAATCTAGTTAAGAATACCTTTTTAACCTCTGGCTTTAAAAATAATACCCAAATCTCATGGTCAGTAGAAAGGGCAATTTTTTCTTTATCGGGAGAGATGACCAAATTTTTGAAGGATTTATTCCAGATATTCTTTCCTTTTTCAAAGAGATACCCTTTTTCATTTAAATAATAAATCTCCTCTTTTGTAGTAGTGGAATTGAATTTTGAGATGATTTCAGATAACTCTCCTTCTTTTTTTAAATTAACAATTTCCCAGTGTAAGTTTTTAGGAATTAAGATGATACTGTTGGCATAAGTAACCTTTTCCTCAAATACTTCTAATTCTTTCTCCCAAGAATAGAAGCCTTCTTTTTTTAGCTCAATTTTGTATTTTTTAGGAAGTAAATTGTCAATAAAGATCGTGCCCAAAATTAAATTAGTTGCCCCCTTTAATTTCCTATTTAAAAAGACCTCAGCAAATGGAGGTTTTGCTTTTAGATAAATCCCTCCTGTTTTTATAATCCTTTTTTTCTCAAAATCAATTCTATAACCTAAAGAATAGGGGATGGTGATAATTCCTACAATAAAAAACAAAATTACTAAAACTATTGTTAAGATAATTTTTTCCTTTTTCCCCATTTTATTTTATTTTATCTGTTTTTATCTCAGTTTACAATATTTTTTGACAAATATTCTAAATATGGCTAAAATAAAAAATATGAGCGAAAAAGTAAAGAAACCGTGGGGGTATTATATCACCATTTGGAAAGAAAAATTGATTAATATCAAAATTATTTATGTGGCTCCAGGGAGCAGACTTTCTCTTCAAAGCCATAAATTTAGAGAAGAATACTGGTTCCTATTGGAAGGGAATTTAATTTGTCAGATTGGGGAGAAAGAAATGAAAATGAAAAAAGGGGTATGTTATTTCATTCCCAAAAGAAAAAAGCATAGATTAACCGCAAAAAGAAAAGGGGGAAGAATTTTAGAGGTTTCTTTTGGAAAATTTGATGAAAAAGATATCATCCGCTATGAGGATGATTATGGAAGAATATGAAGATTTTAATCACCGGAGGAGCTGGCTTTATAGGAAGCCATCTTGTTGATAAATTAATAAGGGAGGGTTATAAGGTAATTGTAATTGACAATTTATCTACTGGAAAAAAAGAAAATTTAAACCCCGCCTTTTTTAAAAAAAGCGGGGCAGGTGCCAAAGCTAAATTTTACAAAATTGATATTTGTTCTCCAAAAATTTTAGAAATTTTTCAAAAAGAAAAGCCAAAAGTAATTTTTCATTTAGCTGCCATTCCTCGGGTTCCCCTCTCAATTGAAAAACCAGTTAAAACCTCAAAGGTAAATATTCTGGGAACAATTAATGTGTTTAAGGCAGGAGTAGAAGCTAAAGCAAAAAGAATTGTTTTTGTTTCTTCCTCTTCTGTTTATGGAGAACAAAAAAAGCTTCCTTTAAAAGAAAGTATGACTCCCAATCCTCTCTCTCCTTATGGTTTGCAAAAGCTTACCGGGGAGAGGTTTGCAAAATTATTTACTCAACTTTTCAAAATTCCTATTGTCTCTTTAAGATATTTTAATGTCTATGGGCCTAGAATTGATTTTGAGTCTGAATATAGTTTGGTTATTGGGAAATTTTTAAGACAAAAAGCAAAAAATCAACCCTTAACTATTTATGGAGATGGAAATCAAACAAGGGCTTTTTGTTTTGTAGATGATGTAGTTTCAGCCACCATTTTGGCAATGAAAAGCAAAAAAATAAAAGGTGGTGAGGTAATAAATATTGGCAGTGAAAAATCTTATTCTGTAAATTATTTGACTAATTTAATTGGAGGAGAAAAAATTTATTTACCAAAAAGACCGGGAGAGCCTCGGCACACAAGAGCCGATATTTCTTTGGCAAAAAGATTGTTAAATTGGAAGCCAAAAGTGGATTTAAAAGAGGGCTTTAAAATTACTAAGGAGTGGTTTTTGAAAAATTATGAAAAAGAAAATTAAAATTTGTGTCATTGGAGCTGGAGGTTATGTAGGGTTGGTGACTGCGGTAGGATTTGCCCAATTAGGATACGAAGTATCAGGAATAGAGATAAACAAAGAAAAACTGGAAAAATTAAAAAAAGGAAAAAGCCCGGTTTTTGAAAGAGAATTGGAAAAGGCATTAAAAGAAAATCTTAAAAGAAAAAGAATTTATTTTACTTCTGATTATAAATTAGGATTAAAAGATAAAAAGGTGGTTTTCATTGCGGTAGGAAGCCCTCCTTTAAAAGATGGTTCTGCCGATCTTTCTCAGGTGATTTCAGCTGCAGAAAAAATAAGAGACAATTTGAAAGAGTATACTCTTTTGGTTTTAAAGAGTACGGTTCCTGTCGGTACCATTGATATTCTTAGAAATAGTTTTTCTCCAAAAAAGAAAGAAGGGAAAGATTTTGAGATTTTGGTGAATCCAGAATTTTTAAGAGAGGGAAAGGGCCTTTATGATTTTTTTCATCCCTCAAGGATTGTAATTGGAGGAGGTTCAAAAAAGGCAAAAAGGATAATGAGAGATATTTATTCTCTCTTTATTGAAAAAAAAGTTCCCTATTTGGAGACCGATATAAAGTCAGCCCAATTGATAAAATATGCCTCCAATGCCTTTTGTGCAGCGAGAATTTCTTTTATTAATGAAATCGCATCAATCTGTGAGAAATTAGGAGCTAATATTGATGATGTAAGGGAAGGGATGGGATATGACAAAAGAATTGGTTTTGATTATTTAGAACCAGGAGTTGGATTTGGTGGTCCCTGTTTAGAAAAAGATCTTAAAGCAATTTTAAAAATTTCAGAAGAGATAGGATATGAGGCTGATTTTTTAAAGAGTATTTTAGAGAGAAACGAAAAGCAAATAAAAATAATCATTGGAAAGATAAAAGAACTGGTAGGACCTGTTTTGTTTAAAAAACCAATCACCATTTTTGGATTAGCCTTTAAAGCAGGAACAGATGATGTGAGAAGTTCTGTTTCTTTAAAAATTATTGAAGAACTAAAAAGACAGGGAAGTCAGATTTTGGTTTATGATCCCGTAGCTAAAATAAAAGAGAAAGAAGGAATAAAACAGGTTTTCTCACCTTATTTGGCAGTAGAAAATTCTTTTTGCCTTGCCATTTTAACTGATTGGCCAGAATTTAAAAAATTAGATTACAAAAAAATCAAAAAGAAAATGTTTTGTCCCAATATTCTTGACGGCAAAAATATTTTAAATCCTTCAAAAATGAGAAAGTTAGGATTTAGGTATTTGAGGATTTGAAACCAATTCACTTATATGGCTTAATACAATGGCTTGACAAGAAATGTCAGAGGTGTAAAATGAAATAAAAATAAAGGTTGTGGAAAACTTAGCCTTGACAAAGAGATTTAATAGAGGGTAAAATTTAATTAATAAAGTGCGTCATTTTATTTCAGAATGATTTATGATGATATGATTAAAAAAATAAAATATTTTTGGAAGAAGACAAAACAATCTCTTAAAGATAAAAAAAGATGGCAACCAGTTGTTGGTTTACTTGTTGTTCTTTTATTTGTTGGTGCTTCAATTTTAATTAATTCAGATGTTTGGGCTAAATTTTATCGTACCCAAGGTCCAACCACTGGGTTTTCTTATGGTTATGGTTATGGCTATGAGGCAGGTTACGGTTATGGATATGGTTATTATCAGGGCCAGGGCTCAGCAGATTATGGTTATCTAATGAGCCAAAGATATCCTACATCTGCTACCAGTAGTTTAACATCCACTGGTATCACCATCACTGTTACAAGAAGTTATCTAAGTTATGCCAGAGTGACCCATGGAACAAGTACTGGTGATTACACTGCTACTACTACTTATACTACCAGCACGGCTACCAGCACAGCTATTGCTTTGACTGGTTTGACGCCAAACACTACTTATTATTACAAGTCCCAAGTAA
>CAZJYT010000018.1:0-10878 GCA_964550325.1 uncultured Candidatus Saccharibacteria bacterium
ATGACTTTAAATTTTAGAAACAAAAAAGATAAATTTTTCCAGAGATTACAGTTGCCAGAAGTTCTATTAGATTCTTTAACTCAAAAGGAAGAGGGAGATTTCTTTGAGAAAAGATTGGAGGTTCCTCTTTCAAAAAATCCTCTTTTTTTATTTTTTTTATTTATAATAGGAGGAATAATTTTACTTTTTTTGAGATCTTTTCAATTACAGGTAATAGAACATAAAAACCTTTTAGCCTTAGCTGAAAAGAATAGATTTGTAATTAAAAGAATAGAAGCCCAGAGAGGAGTGATTTATGATCAAAATTTTACTCAACTAGTTTTTAACAAACCAAGCTTTACTTTAATTTTAAATAAAAGCTTTCTTCCTAAAGATATTTCAAAAAGAGAAAAGGTTTTAAAAGAGACAGCTTCTATTTTGGGGAAAGACCTAAATTTTTTAAAAGAAAAAATTGAGAAGACAAAAGAAGAAAGAATTGAAATTGTGAGAGATTTAGATTATAAAACCCTTTTGATTTTAGAAACAAAGATTTCTCAGCTTCCTGGTTTTCAAATTAAAAATAATACAATTAGAGAATATCCTGATGGAGAGATCTTTTCAAAGGTGATAGGTTACAAAACAAGAGGAGGGGTGACCGCTGGTTTAGAAAGTGAATATAATGAGCTTTTAACTGAGAAACCAGGAGAGATAATGATTAAAAAAGATGCCAGAGGGAGAATAGTTTCTCAAGAGGTTGTTGAAAATCCTAGTTCTGGAAAGAGCCTTCTTTTGTGGCTGGACGCAAAAATTCAAAAAAAGGTTTATCAAGAATTGAAAAAGGTGGTTGAAAGGGAGAACATTAAAATTGCAACCGCTGTGGTTTTAGATGCCCAAACAGGAGGAGTTTTAGCCTTGGTTTCTTTTCCGACCTACGATAACAATCTTTTTTCAAAAGGTTTAACTAAAAAAGAATGGGAAAAAATTCAAAAAAATCCCTTTAGACCCTTATTTAATTATCCAATTTCAGGAGAATTTCCTCCCGCTTCTACGATTAAGCCCCTTTTGGCTTTGGCTGCTTTAGAAGAGAAAATTATCTCTCCGACAAAAAAAATCTATTGCCCCGGATATATTGAAATTCCTAATCCTTGGGACCCTTCCTCTTTTACCCGGCTTCACGATTGGAGAAAACATGGTTTTGTTGATATGAGAAAGGCAATTGCTCACTCTTGCAATGTTTATTTTTTTACTATTGGAGGAGGATATGGAGATCAAAAGGGATTGGGAGTAAGGAAGATAAAAAAATATCTTTCCCTTTTTGGATGGGGGAAAGCGACAAATATTGATCTATCCGGCGAAAATGAAGGTTTTTTACCTGATCCTGAATGGAAAAAAAAAGAAAAAGGTGAAAGATGGACCTTAGGAGACACCTATCTTCTTTCTATTGGCCAGGGATTTGTAAGGGTGACACCTCTCCAATTGGCTGTTTCCTATTTGCCAATAGCAAATGGAGGTAAATTATTAAAGCCTCAATTGGTAAAAGCAATCTTAGATTCTAAAAAGAGAATAATCAAAGAAATTCCTCATCAAATAGAGAGAGATCTTGTAAAAGAAGGAAAAATAAAAAAAGAGAATTTAAAAGTAGTGAGAGAAGGGATGAGAAGGGCTGTTTTAGAAGGCTCTTGTAAGAGATTAAATGAATTACCCGTAAAAACAGCTTGCAAAACTGGGACTTCAGAAGTGGGAGAAAAAGATATTCATCATGGATGGGTAGTAGTTTTCGCTCCTTATGAGAAACCAGAAATTATTTTAGTAATTTTTCTTTATAAAGTAAAAAAATACTCCCATCGTTTGGTATTGACTTGTGCTAAAGATATCTTAGAATGGTATTTTAAAGAAAAATGAGCTTTTTATGAATGTACTATGCCAGTTCAGAACAACTCCTAATAATTTCTTTATCGAGGCATCTTGTCTCGGGGAGCACGGAGTCGCCTTAGGTGCTGAAAAAGGGAGTTTATTTCCCAGGCGCTCCTATACCTCGCCGAGCCTTACAGAGTCCCTACTGAAATACAATTTTCCTCTGGGGCTCGGCTGCGGTATGCTCCCCGAGACAAGATGCCTCAGCTAATTCGTTACCTAATTGGTTAGTAATTACATATGAAAGAAAAAATTGGAAGATTAGGAAAGCCAACTTTGGTATTTGGACCAGGACAGAGAAAGAGATTGGAGCTAATTAAAAGGTATTTGAGCCTAAAAGGAAAAAAGATTTTAGATATTGGGTGTGGAATAGGAGTTTATGCAAATGAATTTTTTAAAGAAGGAGCAAAGGTGTATGGAATAGATATAGATAAAGAGAACATAGAGTTAGCTCTGAAATCGAATCCTAACTTAAATCTCCAAATAGCAAGGGCAGAAGCCTTACCTTTTAAAGATAAATTTTTTGATATAGTTTTCTTAAATGAAATTTTAGAGCATGTTGAAGATGACAAAAAAACAATTTTGGAAGCCTATAGGGTTTTAAAACCGAAAGGGAAAATGATAATTTTTGCTCCTAATAGATTATATCCCTTTGAGACCCACGGGATTTATTTAGGTAAAAAATACATTTATCATTTGATTCCTTTTATAAATTGGTTTCCAAAAAAAATTAGGGATTTTTTTTGTCCCCATGTAAGGGTTTATACAAAAAATGAAATAAAAAAGTTATTTAAGGATTTAAAGATAAAATTCCTGATTTTAGATTGTGTTTTACCCGCCTTAGATAAATTTACCTTTTATCGTCCAAAATTAGGCGGGATTCTGAAAAAAATTCTTAATTATTTAGGAAAAAATTATTTTTTTAGACAATTTGGGATTTCTATTTTTGCCATTTTAGAAAAATTTGAGTAAAATTATTAAGCTAAGTGGTTTTCAATGAAAAAAAGTTTTAAACTCTTTTATGCTTTTTCTATGGCTTGGCAATTAGGTTTTTTAATTGTGATTTCCTTTTTGGGATTCTTGATTTTAGGAATATTGCTTGATAAAATCTTCTCCAAAAAACCTCTCTTTACAATTTTGGGTACAATAGTGGGAATAATTATTTGCATTTATGATACCTATTATTTAATTTTACCTTTGATTAAAAAAGAAAATGATTAGCTTGAAATTACAACCAGAATATATATTTTCGTTTTTGGATTTTGGAATCTCAAATACATTTTTTACCTCTTTTTTGGTTACTATTTTCCTTTCTCTGGGAGCTCTTTTTTTCTATTCTCATAAAAAAGAAAGAGGTTTTCTCAAGATCTCTTTTTATATCTTTACTCTTGAGCTTTTAAGGCTTATAGATTCAGTGATAAAAAATAAAGAAATCTCAAAAAGAGTATTTCCATTGGTTGCTACCTTTTTTATTTTTATTACCTGTTGCAATCTGTTTTCTCTGGTACCAGGATTTTTGGGTTCTTTTTATATAAAGACTGAAAGAGGAAATCTCCCTCTTTTAAAATCACCAAATAGTGACCTCAACACTACCTTAGCCTTGGCTTTATTCTCAGTATTTTTTACCCAGGTCTTTGTCATTAGAAATATTGGATTTAGGGGGTATCTTTTGAGGTTTTTCAATTTTTTAAACCCGATAAAATTAATTTTAGGGATTTTTGAATTAATTTCAGAATTTACTAGAATTCTTTCCCTCTCTTTTAGATTATTTGGAAACATCCTTTCTGGGGAGATTTTACTTTTACTTATAATTTTTCTTTTTCCATTATTTTTACCTCTCCCTTTTTTATTGTTAGAATTTTTTATAGGAATAATTCAGGCTTTTATCTTTTCTGTCATCACCCTTAGTTTTATTTCTCTTCCTCTAAGAAGTCATTTAAAAGGTCGTTGATTCTTAAGGAAAAGATTTTTTAATAAAATATTATTATGAATCCTAGCGCTTTTGTAATGGGGATAGGAGCCTTGGCGCCTGCTTTGGCAATCGGATTAATTGGAGCTGCTGCCCTTTTAGCTATGGCTCGGAATCCAGAAGTGGCTGATAAGATTCAGCTATCAATGATTATTGCTATTGCCTTTGCCGAAGCAATAGCAATTTATTGTTTAGTAGTAGCATTGATTCTAAAATTTGCCTAAGAGTAAGTTTTTATGGATTTTTTCTCAAAAGTAGGAATAGATGTTAAACTTTTGATAGCCCAAATAATTAATTTTGGAATCTTGCTTTATATTCTGAAAAAATTAGTGTATACTCCCATCTTAAAAGAGATTGAAAGTGGAGAAAAGGAGTTAGGAAAAATAGAGAAAGAAAGAGAGATGATTAAAAAAGAAAGAGAAGAGTCCCAAAAAGAAATCTTAGAGGCAAAAAGAAAGGCGAGAGAAATTATTTTAGAGGCTGAAGAAATTGCCAGGGAAATAAGAGAAAGAGCTTCCCAAGAGGCTAAGAAAGAAAAAGAGGTAATAATCAGACAGATAAAAGAGAGATTGAGAGAAATCGAAAAACTGAAGAGTTCAAAATGAAGAAATCTTTTGGGAAAATTATCTCTTTTTTTTCTGGAGTGGGAAAGGTTTCTGGTGTGGAGCCTGTTTTTACCCAAGAAACCTTATTAGACGAGGAAGGAAGAGAAGTGGGATTGGTGATAGGATTTGATGAAGAATTTTTGGATGTTTTATTCTTTGATGAGAATATTGATTGGAGGAAAAAAATTAGAGGGAGTGGAGAGATTTTTAATATCAAAATTTCAGATACTATTTTAGGAAGAGTAATTGATGGATTGGGAAGACCATTGGATGGATTAGGACCCATTTTTGGAAAAAAATTTACCATTTTTCAAAAAGCACCCCAGATTATAGAAAGAGAACCTGTCACTGAACCTTTAATTACTGGGATTAAAATAATTGATACCACCTTGCCTTTAGGGAGAGGTCAAAGAGAGTTAATAGTAGGAGATAGAAAGCTTGGAAAGACGGCCTTGGCAGTGGATACTGTTTTAAATCAAAGATATGCTCAGCCCCCAGTAATTTGTGTTTACGTAATCTGTGGTCAAAAAAGACAAAAGTTGGAAAGTTTAATTGAAACTTTTGAGAAAAAGAATGCCTTTTTGTATACTACTGTTGTTTCAGCTACCTCTGACGACTCTTTAGCCTCTCAATATTTAGCCCCCTTTGTGGGAATGAGAATTGGAGAATATTTCAGAGATAAGGGAAAAGATGTCTTAGTTGTTTTTGATGACTTAACCCAACATGCAAAAGTCTACCGGAGTATTTCTCTTTTATTAGAAAGACCTCCTGGTAGAGAATCATATCCAGGTGATATTTTCTCTTTACATGCCCGTCTTTTAGAGAGGGCAGGAAGGTTGGCTAAAGAAAAAGGAGGGGGCTCAATTACTGCTCTACCGATAATAGAAACCCAAGAAGGGGATATTAGTAGTTTCATTCCTACCAATTTAATTTCAATCACCGATGGACAGATTTATTTAGAGAGAGGCCTCTTCCATAAAGGGTTTTTACCCGCAGTGAATATTGGACTTTCCGTTTCAAGAGTAGGGTCTCAGGCCCAACCCTTGGTTTTAAGAGAGGTGGTGAAGGGATTAAGAATGATTTTAGCTCAACATCGCGAGCTTCAGAGATTGGCTCAATTAGAAACCAAAGTGAGTGAGAAAGCTAAGAGAGAGGTGAAAAGAGGAGATTTGATCCTGGAGCTCCTGAAGCAGGAAAAACACACCTTTTATTCTTTTGCAATGCAAACAGCTTTATTTTTTGCTGTAGAGAATGGATTTTTCGACGATATTGAAAAAGATAAATGGCAAGGGTTTGAGAAGATGCTTTTGGAACTGATAAGAATAGAGCATTTTAAAATCATAAGGGAGATTGAAGAGAAACAAAAATTAACTCCTGAGCTTCAATCTAAAATAAAGGAAATAGTAATTAAGTCAAAAAGAGAATTTTATGAAAACCTATCTTGAATTTAAAACTCATATTAGAAATTTCCAGGATGTTTTAGAGATAACAAAGGTGATAGAAAAAATGTCAGCTGCTCACATTCATTTTTTAAAAAAGAGGGTATTGGTATTGGAAGAATACATAAGTTTTATTAAAAAAATTTTGGGAAGATTTTTGCTTTTTTTTGAAGAAAGGGAACATTTTTTATTGAGAAAGGTGAAATCCCAAAAAAGAGCAGTTTTAATAGTGACAGGAGAAATGAGATTAGTGGGAGGACTTTGGCACAAAATATTAGATTCCTTTTTAGAAAAAAAAGAAAACTATCATCAGGTTTGGGTAATTGGAACCAAGGGAAAAGAGATTTTGAGAGAGATAGGAATTAAACCCTCAAGATTTTTTGAGGCATCTTTAGATATCCCAGAAAGGGAGGAAGCTGAAGAAATCAATGATTTTCTGTTTGGAGAATTTAAAAACGAGGATTTAGAGAGAATAGATATTTTGTATCCCAAATTTTACTCTCTAACTGATTTTGAACCAGACTTTTTAACCTTTTTACCTTTCCGCTTTGAATTTCCATCTGAAGAAAAAAAGGAACCTTTAGGATTTCCAATTTTTGAACCCTCAAAAAAGAGAATTTTTAACTTTTTAATAGAGCTTTACATAAGAAATTTTTTATATACCATTTTATTAGAGACTAAATTATGTGAGTTATCAGCCAGAACCTTGATTTCTGAAGAAGCCCAAACAAAAATCAAGGAGTTAATTTCTCAATTAATAATTTCTTTTAGAGAGAGAAGAAAAAGGATTTTGTCTCAAAGACAAATAGAAAGTTTCTTAGCTCACAAAATTATAAAGCCAAGATGAAGAAAATAATAGGAGAAATTGTCAGGGTTAAGGGAGAGGCGGTAGAGATTTCTTTTGAAAAAGAAACTCCTCCCTTACATTCTTTGTTGACTACTGAAAAGGGAAAATATTTTGAAGTAGTGGGAAAGAAAAACGAAAATACAGTTTTGGCTCTTCCCTTAGATGAGCTCTTAGGAATAAAAAGAAAAGAAAAGGTTTTTCTCAAAGAAAAGGAGATCTCTCTTGATTTAGGTGAAAAGGTATTGGGGAGGATGTTTGATTTCTTGGGAAGACCTATAGATGGAATGGATTTTAAAAAAGAGCTTCAGATACCACTTTTTAGAGGAATTCCTACTAAAAAAAGAGAAAAGTTAAAGAAAACCTTGGTAGAGACTGGGATTAAAGTGATTGATTTTTTAACTCCTTTTTGTGAAGGTGATAAAATTGGCCTTTTTGGAGGAGCAGGAGTAGGAAAGACGGTTTTAATTACAGAACTGATTCATAATATTGCTTTCAAAAAGTCAGGTTTTTCTGTCTTTGCTGGAATTGGAGAAAGAATTAGAGAAGGAAATGAATTATACCTTAAATTAAAAGAGTTAGACCTTTTAAAGAATACTGTTTTGTACTTTGGTGAAATGGATAAATCTCCTGCTAAAAGGGCGAGGGTTGGACTCTCAGCTGCTCTTTGCGCAGGCTACTTAAAAGAAAAAACTCAAAAGCCAGTTTTCCTTTTTATAGACAATATTTTCCGGTATGCCATGGCAGAAATGGAGGTAGGAGCGATTTTGGGGAATGTTCCTTCAGAATTGGGTTACCAACCAACCCTAGATAAAGACATTTCTCTATTGCAAGAAAAAATTTCAGCTCACAATGCAACCTCTATTCAGGCAGTTTATGTTCCTGCTGATGATATTACAGATCCGGCGGTAGTATCAATTTTCTCTCATTTAGATAGTTTTATTGTCTTATCAAGAAAGATTGCAGAAAAGGGAATTTATCCTGCCTTTGATTCCTTGAGATCCTTTTCTATAAATTTAGATAAAGAAATAGTAGGAGAAAGACATTATAATCTTGCTTTTGAGGTGAAAAAAATATTTCAAAAATATGAAGAATTATCTCATATTATTGCTATCTTAGGAATTGAAGAGTTATCTTTGAGAGATAGAAAAATTGCAAAAAGGGCAGAGAGGATCCAAAGATTTCTAACCCAACCATTTTTTGTTGCAGAGTCCTACTCTCACAAAAAAGGAGTCTATGTCTCTTTAGAAGATACTCTAAAAGGGATAGAGAGGATTTTAAATGGAGATTTTGATGAGATAGATTTAGAAAATTTATATATGATTGGTAAAATAGAAGAAGCTGAAAAATGATGTATTGTAAAATTATTTCTTCAAATGAAAAAAAAGAATATCAAAATATAGAGAAAATTGTCTTACCTACATTGACAGGAGAGATAGAGATTCTCAAAAACCATAGCGAAATCTTTGGATTGATAGGTAGAGGAAAGATAATTTTGAAAAATAAAGAAAATAATCTTTCTATTGAAGCAGTAAAAGGGATTTTCTATTTTAAAAATAATCAATTGATAATTCTTTTATAAAAATGAATATCTTTGATGATTTAAAATTTAGAGGATTAGTTTATCAGGTGACAGATGAGAAGAGATTGAGAGAAAAGCTTAAAAGAGAAAGAATCGTTTTGTATTGTGGTTTTGATCCTACTAGTCCTTCTTTTCATGTGGGGAATCTGCTTTTAATCTTGACTCTAAGAAGGTTTCAGATCTTTGGCCATAGACCTATTGCTTTGATTGGAGGGGCTACTGGTTTAATAGGAGATCCTTCTGGAAAAACAAAAGAAAGAATCTTAAATCCGAAAGAAAAAATTATTGAATGGAAAGAAAAATTAAGGCTTCAGCTTGAAAAATTTTTAGATTTTCAAGCTAAAGAAAATCCAGCCAAGATCTTAGATAATTCTCAATGGCTTTTAGATTTAAGCCTGATTGATTTTTTAAGAGATTTTGGAAAACATTTTCAATTATCTCAGATGCTTTCTAAAGAGTCGGTGAAAAAGAGAATAAAGACTGGAGGTATTTCTTTTTGTGAATTTTCTTATATGGTTTTACAGGCGATAGATTTTTTGGAGTTAAAAAAAAGGGAGAATTGTGAACTCCAGATAGGGGGTTCCGATCAGTGGGGAAATATTGTTTCCGGAATAGACTTAATAAAGAAAATTTTGGGAAG
The DNA here is from genome assembly GCA_964550325.1 of uncultured Candidatus Saccharibacteria bacterium. GTDB lineage: Bacteria > Patescibacteriota > Minisyncoccia > Minisyncoccales > CAZJYT01 > CAZJYT01. Next base: position 8,973 of record CAZJYT010000018.1, read on the forward strand.
AGAGGTTTTTGGATTGACCCTTCCCTTAATTTTGACAAAATCTGGCAAGAAATTTGGCAAAACAGAAAAAGGAGCTATCTTTTTAGATAAAAAGTTTACCAATCCTTATCAGTTTTATCAGTTTTGGATAAATACTGAAGATAAAGATGTTATTCAGTTTCTAAAATATTTTACTTTTTTAAAAAAGGAAGAAATCTTGAATTTAGAAGAAAAATTGAGAAGAGAACCAAAGAGAAAAGAAGCCCAAAGGGTTTTGGCAAGGGAGGTAGTGAAAATTGTCCATGGAGAATATGAGGCAAAAAGAGTAGAGAAAATTTCTCAAATTCTATTTTATGATAGAGTAAATGAATTAAAAGAAAAAGAAATTGAGGAGGCTTTTTTTAATGTTCCCTCAGTGGAAATAAAAATTAAGGATCAAATTTCTATATTAGAGCTTTTAGTAATAGCAAAAGTTAGTAGGTCTAAAACCGAGGCTAAGAACCTAATCAACCAGAAAGGAATTTCTGTAAATTCAGAGTTAATCTTAAATCCTAACAAAAGCTTAAGCTTAAAAGAAGCCTTATATCAAAAATACTTTATTATCAAAAGAGGAAAAAGAAGCTATTATTTAGTTAAATTAATTTAGAAAAGTAATACTACTCCTATTAAATTGGAAAATTTTGAAAAAATTCTTATTTATGTTACACTATTTTAATAAATATTAATAAATATGCCAGAAGAGCCAAAAAAAGTAAAAACTAAATTAAATTCAAAAAATTCTGCTTTAGTTGCTTTAATATTAGGCACAATTACAGCTAGTTTTGGAATTATATTATTTGGAATTTTAGAAACCCTTCATTGTATGCTGAGGCTGTCTTCTCCCCCCTTGTGGGTAAAGGTTTTACTTTATTTTCTCGTGCCAGTCTTTGGACTAATAGTGGTTATTTTAGGAATAAGAGGAATGGATTCTTCTAAAAGAGGAACTGCTCTTTTAGGGATAATGTTAGGGATATTAAGTATTTCAATTCCTATATATTATTTATTTTTTTAATTTACCTCAACTAATTGTCTTAATTTTATAATGGAAGTTAGAAGATTTTTTGTAGACAATGTTATCTCACATAAATTTTTAGTTTTAGAAGATAGATCTTTCATCCGGAGACTAAAAAAAGTATTGAGACTAAAGGAAGAAAATAGAGTGAAATTGTTTGATAAGACAGGCAACGAATATATATGTAAGATTAAAGAATATAAAGGAAGCTCCATAAAATTTGAGGTATTAGAAAAGTTAAGAACGGGTAAGAAGCCAGAGAAGAGAGTTTTTTTATACCAGGCTCTCATTAAAAAGGACAAATTTGAAAAAGTAGTAGAGAAGGGAACAGAAATTGGAATTGAAAATTTTACTCCTATCATCACAGAAAGGGTAATAAAGAAAGCCTTAAATTTTGAAAGATTAAGAAAGATAGCGATTGAAGCCACTGAGCAATCCGGGAGATTATTTGTGCCTTTAATAAATAAGCCAATGAGATTTGAAAAGGCTTTAAAAGAAGCAAGGGGAATGATATTGTTTACTCATTTCTCTGGCAAGAAAATAAGAGAGTATTTGAGTGAGCTGAAAGAAGCGAGTGAAATTAGTGTCTTTGTAGGACCTGAGGGAGATTTTACTACCAAGGAGGTAGAACTGGCAAGGAGCTTAGAAAAAGTAAGAGTAGTGAACCTGGGAGAAACTATTTTGAAATCAGAAACAGTTTCTATTTTTGTTGGAGGCTTTATCTTTAACTTGTAATTTTTTAACTTTTTTTTAAAATTGTAAAAGTAAAGACTTACTATAAATGATTACAGCGATGAGACAAGATTACAGCGATAGAAATGTGATTACAGCGATGAGATAAGATTACAGCGATTAAGATTCGTCAATAATTGGGAA
>CAZJYT010000018.1:10978-17075 GCA_964550325.1 uncultured Candidatus Saccharibacteria bacterium
TGATTACAGCGATGAGATAAGATTACAGCGATTAAGATTCGTCAATAATTGGGAATAATCACCGTAATCGTAAACAATCGTTGTAATCATTATAATAATAATATACAAAGGTCGGAGTTTTTTAAACCCCTAAAAAATAAAAAACCAATTTTATGAAAGAGCTAATCAAAAAAACCTTTTTAGCAGGTTTGGGTCTTGTTTCTCTTACTAGAGAGAAGGCAGAGGGTTTGGTAAAAGAATTGATAAGAAAGGGAGAGATTTCAAAAGAAGAAGGAGAAAAATTGGTGAAAGAATTAATGGAGAAGGCAAGAAAAACCAAGGAAGAAATGGAGAAAAAAACTGAGAGAATAGTTAAAAATACTTTAAAAAAGTTAGAGGTACCAACAAGGAAGGAGGTGGAGAGTCTAAAAAAAGAAATTAATGCTCTCAAAAAGAAATTAGTTTCTACAAAGAAACAAAAAAAGTAAAAAATATAATATTTTTAATAATTCTTCTACATAAATAGAGCCTGAAGGAAGGGAAGGAGTCTTTCTTTTTTATTAAAATTTATGAAAGGGAACTTTTCAGAAAAAGTGATTATTGTAAATTTTAAAAGATTTGAAGAAATTAAAAAGAGATTTAAGAGAGGAGGAGAGAGAAAACTCTCTGTCTTTTCTGATTTTGAGAGAACTATAACTAAATTTTTGGTAAATAATGAAAAAATTTATTCTCTCACTTCTATTTTAAGAAATTCCCCAGAATATTTAGGAAAAGAATATTCTGAAAGAGCCAAATCCCTATTTAGAAAATATTTTCCTTTTGAAAAAAATTTCTATCTTCCAATGGAATTAAGAAAAAAAGAAATGGAAAACTGGTGGAAAGAGCATATGAGACTGTTAATAAAATTTGGATTGACAAAGGAAACAATCAAAAGGGTAGTGAAAGAGAGTAAATTAAAATTGAGAAGAGGGGCTAAAAAATTTTTCTCATTTTTAGATAAAAAGGAAATCCCCTTAGTTATTATTTCTGCTACTGGTTTAGGGAGAGAGGCAATAAAAATATTTTTAGAAAAAGAAAAAATACTCTTTCCGAATATTTTTATTATTTCTAATGATTTTTTTTGGAATGAGAATGGAGAAGCTAAAGGCGTAAAAACCCCTGTTCTTCACTCTTTAAAAAAAGAAGAAATAGAACTTAAAAACTATCCCTTACTCTATCAAAAAATAAAAAAAAGGAGAAATCTAATATTATTAGGGGATATGATTGAAGACATAAAGATGGCTAAAATTTTTAATTATGAGAATTTACTTAAGATTGGTTTTCTCAATGATTCACTAAAAAGAGACCTAAAAGAATATAAAAAGAATTTTGATTGCGTTATTATAAATGATGGTTCAATGGAGTTTGTAAATAAAATATTAAAAGAAATCTGTGATTGAATTATTTGTATTTGCTAACCAATTTAGTAACAAATCTCCTGAGGCATCTTGTCTCGGGGAGCACGGAGTCGCCTTAAGTACTGAAAAAGAAAGTTTGTTCCCGGGCGCTCCTATACCTCGCCGAGCCTTACAGAGTCCCTTCTGAAATACAATCTTTCTTTAGGGGCTCGGCTGCGGTATGCTCCCCGAGACAAGATGCCTCAGTAAAGAAATTATTAAGAGTTGTTACTGAATTTGTTTAGATAATACAAGTTATTGATAATATTTTTGAAATGAGTTATAGCTTAATAAGGCAGATTAAAAATTATGATTAAATATTATCTTAGAACTATAAAACAACCCAGATTGGAGGTTTTAGAAAAATTTAAAGTTGGGAGCTGGATCTATGTAGAGAACCCCACAGAAGAGGAAATATTGAAATTAGGGAAAGATTTTAAAGTAGAGGAGAAGTCCTTAAGGGATGCCCTTGATCCTTTTGAGGTCCCGAGATTAGAAGTAGATACAAATAGGGTTTATGTCTTCTTAAGAACTCCCTTACAAAAGGAGCCAAATCAGGTTATTACCTTACCTTTTTTAATTATAGTTAGCCCTGATTTTTTGATGACAGTATCTAAAGAGCCCCCTCCTTTTTTAGAAAAATTTATAAAAGGAAGGATTGATTTTTATACTACTCAGAAAACCAAACTATTTTTACAATTATTTTCCGAAATCAACTCCCTTTACTATACATTTTTAAATAAAATAAACAAAAATGTGAGAGCCCATAGTATTGGAATAGAAAAAATAAAAGAAAAAGATATTGCCAGCTTCGTAAGATTTGAAATAGTTTTAAATGATTTTTTAAATGCCCTTTCTCCTACTAAGCCTATTTTAAATACTCTTTTATCAAAACAGGTTTTAGAGCTATATCCAAATGATAAGGAACTGATAGAAGATTTATTATTAAACAATCACCAGTTAATTGAGACCTGTCAGAGCAATTTAAAAAACTTAGTAAATATTAGAGGGGCTTATGAAACTACCCTTACCCATCGCTTAAACTCAAGAATTACCTTATTGACCATTTTAACTATTATCTGTTCTATTCCAGAAATTGTCTCTAGTTTTTTTGGAATGAATGTGAAAATACCCTTAGGAAATCATCCTTTAGCTTTTTGGGAGATATTTACTGTTACATTGATACTGACAGTTATTTTGCTTATAATTTTAATTAAAAAATTAGGAAAATTATAAATTTATGAGTGAAGCAAAAATTGTCCAATTTTTGAATTATACTTTATTTGAGTTCATTAAAGAATATTTATTAGCAATAATAATTTTTATCTCTGTTTTTTTGAGCTGTAGGATTGCCAGATATTTAATTACTAAAAAGATTAAAATAGTGGTTGATCATATAAGAATAGAATTGGGAAATTTATTAATTGAAATCTTTCAATCAATTGGGTGGTTTTTTTATTTTATCTTTTCCTTATGGGCATCCCTTCTAGTAGTAACCTTGCCTCAAATTATTAAAAAATTAGTTTTCTATCTTTTATTAGTTACAATTGTTTATTATATTACCAAAGGAATTAAAAGGATAATTGAATTTTATATCCTTAAATTTAAAGAAGAAAAAAAGATAGATGCCACCTTAGCTCTTCTCTTAAATCAAATAAGCACTGTCATACTGTGGGTAATATCCATATTGATTATCTTAGAAAATTTAGGGATAAATATCTCTGCTTTAATTGCTGGATTAGGGATAGGCGGTATAGCTATTGCTATTGCCCTTCAGAATATTTTAGGTGATATTTTTGCTTACTTTTCTATTCATTTTGATAAGCCCTTTGAGATCGGAGATTTTATTAGAATTGATGATGATGTGGGAGAGATCAAAAGAATTGGAATAAGGTCTACCAGAATAAAGAGTCTTTCAGGAGAAGAATTAGTTGTGGCTAACAAGGAATTAACCGGAAAGAGAATTCGTAATTATAAAAAAATGAAAGAAAGAAGAATTGTCTTTGCCTTTGGCGTAGTTTATGAGACTCCTCCTGAAAAATTAAAAAAAATCCCTCAAATAGTAAGGGAAATTTTCAGCTCCTTAGAGATGGCGAGATTAGATAGGGTGCATTTCAAGAGTTTGGGGGATTTTAGTTTAGTCTTTGAGGTTGCTTATTATGTATTGACTTCTAATTACTTGCAATATATGAACCTTCAGCAAAAAATAAATCTTAATTTGATAGAAAGATTTAAAGAAGAAAAAATTGAATTTGCCTATCCTTCCCAGACAATTTTTTTAAAAGATTTCTTCAAAGAGAGAAAAACTAATTAATCATTCTTAGGAGCTTCTTGTGAGTTGTCAGAAGAAGGCTTTGTTTCTTTTGCTTTTTCTTCTTCCTTTTTTTTCTTTACTTTGTGTTTTGGAATTTTCTTTCCTTGAATTATTTTTTCAGAAACTAACAAATTAAAAACAGTAGCAGATGGCTTTGCCCCTACCGAAAGCCAGTATTTTATTCTTTCCTTTTTTAATTTTTTTTCCTTCAGGAGAGGATTTAAGAAACCTACTTCCTCAATAAACATTTTACTTGAAGAGGATCTTCTTTTTTCAGTTACTACAATTTTAAAAGAAGGCTGATTTTTCTTTCCTATTCTTAATAATCTAATTACTAACATAAATTTTTTAATTAAAATTTTTGATCCAACCTTTTCGTTCTAAAGCATCTTTTGCTGCTTTTATTTCTCCTTCTTGTTTTGAAGAACCTTCCCCTTTCCCAATTAATTTATTTTCTAAAAATACTCCTACCGTAAAATGTTTACAATGATCTGGGCCCCATTCATTTAGGACCTTATAAATAGGAGTGATATTAATTTTTTCTTGAATTAGCTCCTGAAGCTGGGATTTAGCGTTTTTATAAAGATTATTTTTAATAATTTCTGGCAATTTTACCATTAAATTCTTTTTAATAAAACTTTTTACTTTTTGATATCCTTGATCAAGATAAAGTGCTCCTATAAAAGCTTCAAAGGTGTTAGCCAAAATAGATACTTTTCCTTTTCCGGTTTCTTTTGCTTCTCCTCGAGAGAGTAATAAAAAATCACTGAAATTGAGTTCCCTTGCTATTTCAGCTAAAAATTCAGAATTTACTAGAGCTGCTCGCCACCAACTGAGTTCTCCCTCTTTTCTTTTTGGATAATTTTTAAATAGATATTCTGTAACTACTAATTCTAAGACCGCATCTCCCAAAAATTCCAGTCTTTCGTTATGCTCTACTATAAAATCTGGATGTTCATTTAGATAAGAACGGTGGGTGAAGGCTTGAATTAATAAATTTTTATTTTTAAATTTTAAATTAAGCTTTTTTTCAAGCAATCCAAAATCTTTCATAAATTATTTTTTTATTTTCTATTTTTTTCTATCATATTCCGATAGACCTTACCTAATACTCCATTAACAAATTTTCCAGAGTTTTCTCCTCCAAAACTTTTAGCTAATTCTATGGCTTCATTAATAGCTACCTTAGGGGGAACCTCTTTTTTATTTTGGTATAAAAGCTCTACTAATCCTATTCTTAAGACATTTCTGTCAATTATGCTTATTCTCTCTAGAGGCCATTTAGAGGCAGTATTTTTAATAATCTCATCAATCTTATTTAAATAAGAAACTACTAGCTTAGCTAATTGATAAATAAATTTTTTATCAACCATCTCCAATTTAGATTCTTCAATATTTCTCTCTAGAATTCTCTTTAGATCTGTTTTCCTTTCCCTACAGTCCCATTCATATAAACTCTGAAGTAAGATTTTTCTTGATAAGTGACGGCTTGGCATAAAATTGATTTTTCAAAGTTCTTTAACTTGTTACCAAAGTTTCCTTCTATTTCTTCGTTTCTTTTTTTCTCTTTTTCTCTTTTTTACTCATTTTTTTTAAGACATCAATTACCTCTTGCTCTTTATAATATCCACAATAAGGACAAACATAATGAGATAAGATTAGTTTTCCACATTTTTGACATTTTACCAAATGAGGAAACCTTAAAAAAATATGCATTCTCCTTTTATTTCTTTTTGATTTTGTCTGTCTTTTTTTAGGAACGGGCATAGATAAGAAATATAAGATTAACACAAAATAAAAAAAATTTTGAGCGAGAGAGGGGAATCGAACCCCCGACTGTTCCTTGGCAAGGAACGGTTTTACCACTAAACTACTCTCGCTCAAATATCTAGATGCCGGGGCCCGGAATTGAACCGGGACCAAATGTTTTTCAGACATTTGTGCAGACCACTACACCACCCCGGCAAAATTGACCAAAATTTAAATTTTTATATATATTATCAAATTTAATTCATAAATCAAGTTAACGAGCTGAACGAGAAAAAATTTCAGCTTTTCAGATAGAATTTCTAAAATTTGTTGGTTTGCTAAATATATAATTACCTTAATCAATAAATTCTGCAGGTTTTATTGAGTATACTTGATAAAAATTACAATGTTGAGTTAGAGAGTTAAACAATACCTATACTTACTTTTTTCTACTTTTATTTTTTCTAAATTTTCTTTTAATTGCTTTAATTTTCCTAATCGAATCAATTGCTTAAGAGGAGTAAACTAATTTTTATAAAATTTTATAGTGTGGTTATACACTCTGCTCGAACTTATTTTATCAAAAATTCTTAAGAAAGAGAAGGTTTGCCGCGCCTTC
>CAZJYT010000019.1:0-15301 GCA_964550325.1 uncultured Candidatus Saccharibacteria bacterium
TTTTTAACAATTTCTTTTTGTAAGATTTTTCCATCTTCTGCTAAATCTAAAACCAAATACTCTTTAGCTCCAAAACTTTGGGAGATTTCGCCTTTTTCCAAAGGAATAATAGTTCTTTTTCCTAATTTTTTGGGTCCTATTTCTTCAAATCCTTGGGTAGTACAAATTTTAGGACCAAATTCAGAAAGAATGGTCTCTCTTTTCATCTCATGGGGTTCAATAGAAATGATGATATATTTTAGTTCGGGAATATTCCGGAGCAATCTGTCTTCCAAACTCTTGGTTATCTTGCTCACCTGATTAACCCTTAATTTTGGGTCAATGTTTATCTTTAGTTCGGCAAAATTTGCCCCACCGATTTTTCTGGTCTTCATATCAAATATCTCTATCTTATGGGCTTGGCAAATCTTTTTAATCCTTTCTTCAACATCTTTATTTGAAACATCCAAAAGAGAATCAGTAATTTCTCTGCCAATTTTAAATGACTCCCAGACGATATAAAGTCCTACCATTATAGCCACCACAGCATCGGCAAAAATATAATATCTTGTTAAAATTAAACCTATTAAAACTCCTAAAGAAGAAAGAGCATCCGCTCTTGAATGCTCAGCGTCAGCCACTAGAGATAAACTTTCATTTTTTCTACCATAATAAAATTTCAAACGAGCCATTATTTCATTTAAAACAACAGAAACTACTATTAAGCCTATAGCCCAAAAACTAAAAGTTACTGCTTCTTCTTCTATAAAACGACTTATCCCTTCCCAAATAATCCAGACAGCAGAGGTAAATAAAAGCAAAGCAACAAAAAGACCGGTCAAACTCTCAACCCGATAAAAGCCGTAGGGATGCCTTTCATCAACAGGTCTTTTTGAGATTTTAATCCCCAAAAAAGTAACAAAGGAAGAAAAAATATCTAGAATCGAATGAAGTCCATCAGCAATTAAGGCAACACTATTAACAAAAAAACCCACCCCCAACTTAGAAGTTGCCAATAAAAAATTAATTATTGTTGATAAAAGAGAAACCTTTTCTTGGTTCACTTTTTTGTTTTATTGCCCTCTTCTTCGCCTTCTCCTGGGACCAGGTCCAAATCCTCGTCCAAACCCTCTACCCCAACCAAAGCCAAAGCGACCAGGGGGAATTGGAGCTTCTGCCTCTCTTAACTCCCCTTTTCTATATCTGTCGATACCCTCCTTTACGGTCAAACCGAAAATACCAGAATAAATCTTAATCCCTGACATTTTTAAAATCGAAAAAGCATTGGGTCCAAGATTTCCGCAAATTACTGCCCCCGCTCCCTCTGAAGCAATAATTTGAGAGGCTCCAACTCCAGCTCCACGGCCTGATTGCGAGGCTGGATTTAAAATAGCCTTAAATTCCATAGTTTCAGAGTCAACAATCAAAAAATAGGGGCAACGGCCAAACACTGGTGAAATCTGGGAGTCTAAGTTGGGACCTGTTGAGCAAACAGCAATTTTCATAGCAATAATAATTTAAAAAATAAACTTAAACACACCTCTTTATTATGAACTTACACCTATAATTATTTGCCGTCAAGCACAGAAAATAAAATGCGCAATTAAGTTGCGCATTATTTTTGGACCTTCGGGCTTTTATTGCCTTCTTTATTTTTTAAACAAGCTATTAGATAATCTATCTCTAAACCTCAATTCTAAAGATTAAGACCTTTACTTCTCTTTCTTTTCTAATTCTTTAAGTCTTTCCTCAATAGCCTTCATTTCTTCTCTTAAAGCCTTTAGTTCCTCAGTTAACATTTCCTTTTCCTCTTTCAGCAATTCTTTCTCTTCGCTGACTGTAGGAGGCCGATTTGGATAGAGAGGATAAGCCCAAGCGGGGTATCCCCAGCCTCGGCCCCAGCCTCGGCGCCAACCAAAACCTCGACCGAATCTCCAACCCCAGCCTCGTCCCCAACCGAATCCAGGAGTCATATAACCTGGTTGATTAAAGCCAGCGCAATACCCTAATCCTCTACCGGTCATTGGTCCAAGCCCTAGAGGCCCTGTTCCGTCTCCTCTTGGCATAATTCTTTTTGGGAACCTAGAAGAGATAGGATAACTTTTCTAAAATTAGATTAAATATCTATTCTAGGAACCCTTAATTAATAGTAAGATACCATCGACCTTTAACCTTTTATGAATATACACCCATAATCACTTTATGTCAAGCTTTAATTCTTGCTCTTGAGGAAAAGATAGAAAAATAAGTTTCACTTTACCACCTTCACCTTGGCTGGTCGGAGTACTCTTTCTCCCATCTTGTAGCCTTTTTGAACTTCTTCAATTATTATTCCGCTTTCTTTCTCTTTTATCTCTACCTCTTCTACCACCTCGTGGAAATAAGGATTAAATTTTTTCCCTACCGTTTCTATTTCTTCCACCTTCTCTTTTTTGAGGAAGTCTTTTAATTGATTTTTAATCAATAACAATCCTTTTACATTTTGATCTGATAATAACTCTTGAGGTAAGTATTTCTCAGCAATCTCAAAGTTATCCAAGATGGGTAACAGCTTTAAAAACCATTCTAATTTCACATATCTTATAGCCTCATTAATTCTTTCCTTTTCCTCTTTTTTGTAATTTAACAAATCCGCCCTTGCCCTTTGCCACCATTGAATACACTGCTCTTTTGATTTTTTGCATTTTTCTAACTCCTCTTTCAACCTCTTTATTTCTTCTTCTAAGTTCTTCTCCTCAAGCTTTTCTTCCTCCTCTTTTTTTTCTCCTTTCTTTTTTTCATTTTGTTTCTCCATACCTTATTATTATATCAAAAATTTTTAAAAACTCTCCTCCTTTAGATAGATTTCCTCTCCAAACCTTAAATCAATATATTCTATTTTCTCCCTCTCTTTTGAAGAAGGGTATTTTTTATTTATTATTACCCCCAAATTAAAAATCTGGGGCAAGATATCTTCTTTCAAATTAAAAAAAATTTTCCAGCCTTCGTTAGTGAAAGCTATTAATTCTTCTTTTGAAGGCTGAAATTTCTCTATTTTAAATTCAAAAAGGCTCCCTATTTCCTTCTCAATAGTTAAGATTTTTTCTAATTCTTCTTTCTTTAAAATCTCCTCTCCTATTTCAAACTTATTCTCATTAGGAAAAATTCTTTCAATTCTTACTAATGAAAGGGAGCTAGTAGGAGAAATCAATTCTATAATTTTACCCTCTTTATCTAAGATTGCACATTTTTTTTCTTGTTGGCAAAAAAACACAGCGGGTGTTCTCTCATAAATTTGAATAGAGATTTCATCTGGAAATTTTCTTTTTATCTCTACTTCTCTCACCCTCTTAAATTTTTCCAAGATTTCTTTCTCTATTTGGTCTAAATTAGCTAAAAAAATACTTTTTGTGGAGAAAAAGAAAATATTTCTTTGAATTCTTTTTTCTACCAATTTTTTAACCTCAAGTGAAGAAACCCTTTCTCTGTCAAAAAAGAAGTTCTCTGTCTCAATTTCCTTTATTTGAAAAACCTCACAAAAGCAAACTAAATAAAAAATGCCAAAAAAAACTATCAAAAAAGAAAGCACCAACCAAAAAAGAGGATCAGCAAAAATTAATTTCCTTTTTTTAGTTAAAAAGAGAAATCTCCTCTTTCTCTTTCTTTTTCTCATCTTTAAACCCTTCTTTTATGTCTTCTTAGGGCTTCAAATATATAAACCAACCAATATTTCTTAGAAAAGGGATAATCTTTTGTTTTTAGATATTTCTTAATCTCTCCCCCAAACCCCATTTTAAACAGACTTAAGCCGTACCAAGGATGAGATTTTTTCTCTAAGGGAGAAATTCCCCAAAAATTAAAGAAAGAACATCCTCTTTTCTTTGCTTCTCTTATCGCTTCCCATAAAAGCAAATATGAAACTGGAATTTTGGGATACTTCAAGGTAGAAGCACCGTGATGATAAAATCCCTTTTCTTGCCAGAAAATAAAAATTCCTCCTGAAATGATCTCTTTTTCTTCTAAAGAATGAGAAGGAGAATACTTGGTAAAAAAGATGGAAATTTGATGGTCAGGAGAGAAAGCCAAAAATTCGTTCTTTAAATACTCAAGGGAAAAAGGGAAGAAAGAATGTCTTTCAGCAGTATTTTGATAAATTTCATAGAATTTTTCTATTTTTCTCAAATCTCCGTTTTTCTCAACCTCAAGATTTTTTATCTTTTGAGCTTTTTTTATTAAATAACGAGTGGTTTTCCTCATATTCATTAATAAGTCCTCCTCTGATAAGCTAATATCTAACTCTAAACTTATCTCTGGATGTGAAAAAATAGGAGCTTCAAGAAAGCCGAATTTTTTAAATATCTCTTGGTTTTCTTTGCTTCTTTCCCAAATGGGACTTATCCTCAAAAAAATACATTTTTCAAATTTATTAATTTCTTTTAATTTTTCTAAAATAGTTTTCAAAAGAGCAATCTTTGTTTCATAAGTTGCGGACTCTTCTTTTATCACTGGCCCATGAGGAATTAGAAAAAAGGTACCTCTCTTTGCTATAATTTTTATCACTAAAATCAAAGAGATTAAGTCACTATCTTTAAAAAAACCAAATCTCCAAATTTTATTTCCCAATCTCTTTTGAAACTCTCCCCAATTCCAAGAGTGAAGAAAAGTCTTTTCTTTGCAATTTAATAAAAAACCTTCCCAATAATCTTTGTTATTAATCTCTTTTAAGTAAAACATTTTTGTTTATTATATCAAATCTACTTCGTTAAACTGTTTTTGAAGGATGAAAGAAAGCACGATTAAGGCAGATTGATAGAAATTTCATAATTTCATTAATAAATTAATTATTTCTTTTTGAACCCTTCCCTCTATTAAAATTACATCTTCTTTTTGACAAATTTTTTTAAGTTTTTCATAAATCTCTTGCGGATTTTCCAAATGTAAAATCTCTTTTCTATTAACATCCTGAGCTCCTTTTTTTATTTCTTCAAAATAGTCCTCAGTTACAATTATTCCCAAATCACAAATTTCAGCAATCTTTTTTCCAATCCTTTGATGAATGATTTCTGCTTTCTCTCCTAACTCAATTAAACAGGGCATAATCAAGATTCTTTTTTTAGGCCAGCATTTTAAATATTCTAAATGGGAAAAGACAGCATTGGGATTGGTAGAATAACAAGAATCTATCAGGTTTATTCCAGTTTTTGTCTTCCTTGGCTCCATTTGGTTTGGAAGGGGTCTAAATTTTTCAGAGATTTTAGCAATTTCTCTTAAAGTAAATCCCAATTCTTTGGCACAACAGCTAGCCAAAAGAAGATTCTCTATATTTTGGCTTCCCAATAGATTCATCTTAAATTGGGCAAAGTCTCCTTCTTTTGAAAAAACCTTAAAAGAAAGTGAGAATCTTTCCACTTTTATCTCTTCTGCCCAAAGATCAGGCTGAAATTTAGGATAATCTTCAAAATTTTCTTTTTTAAAGACAATTTTCTTTTTAATTTTCGTTTCTTTAAATAAACTCTGGCAAAATTTATTATTTCCATTAAAAATCACCAAACCATCAGAAGGTAAATTTTCAATTAAGAGTTTGCCTCCCTCTGCCAAGATTAAATTCTCCATTGAACCAAAAAGAGCCAAATGCTGTTCATTTATTCCAGTAATAATTCCTATCTTAGGGTTTACAATTTCAGATAAAAATTTGATATCTTCTTTTTTGTAGCCTGCCATCTCACAAATAAAAATCTGATGTTCTTTTTTCAACTCATTTAAAATACATAAAGAAATGGGTACTTCTGTATTCTGATGACTTTTTGTTTTTAATACCTTATATTTTTTAGATAAAATTTGTGCCAAAAATTCTTTAGTAGAAGTCTTCCCATAACTGCCAGTAATTCCAATTATTAATAAATTATTGAATTCTCTTATTTTCTTTTTAGCTTTTCGGACAAGATAATATTTCCACAAAAAAACAAAAGGCTGAGAAAAAAAAATTGAAAGAGTAACGAAAAGAGGAAGAGAAAAATCAAAAATCAAAAGAAAAAAAGAGAAAAAAAATTTAAAATAGGTCGGCTCAGTTTGAGAAAAAAGAGAGAATATAAGAAATGGAAAAGAAGCCCCTAAACAAGAGATTGCCGAGAATAAAAATAGAATTTTTTTTGTAAAAAGGGGGAATTTTGCCTTTTTTTGCCAAAGAGATTTTAAAAATTTAAGAGAATCTAAGATATAAAAGATTAATAAAGCTCCAAAAAGAAAAACAAAAAAAGAGAGTTTTAAAAGAAGGTAGTCTATTAAAAACAAAAAAAGAAAAATACTCCTTAAAAATAGATAATTAAATAAAAGCCTTCTCCCACTTTTCCTTTTGAAATGCTCCAAAATTCTATCACTCCGATATTGTTTTAATTGCCAGAAATAAAACCAAAATAGATTCTTTTTGGTAATACTTATCAACCAAAAGAAAGAAAAGATAATTAAAAGCGAAAACATAAGAAATTTTAAAATTTATTTTAAGGCAACAATTCCTAATATAACCTCTATCATAGCAGCCAACAGTAAAAGAGGAATTATAAATTTAAAGTAAAAATTAAGAGCTTTTTTAATTTCTTCTTTTAACTCTCCTTTTTTCTTAAAGAGTTTATCAAAAACCACTTTCCCTAACCTCAATCCTATGGCATAAGAAGTAATCATTGCGGGCAACTCAAAAATTCCGTGGGGCAATAAAAGAAAAAGGGTCTTGAACCAACCTATTTTTCCTGAGGCCACAAAAACCACAATACCCAACAATAGAGAATTTAAAAATGAAGTTATTAAGGAAAAAATACCAAAACCCAATCCTAATATAATTTCTCCAAAAGCAATAGCGCTATTGTTTAAAAAAATAAAAAGAAATTGACTCATTGAGGAAGTTTGAGAAAGGGGTAAAAATCTTCTTTTAAGTTGGATAAAAACCTCTTGGGCTTCTTGAGGAGAGGTCTTAGCAGAAAAATATCCCCAAAGAAATCCAATAATAAAAATGAGACAAGTGATAGCAATATATCTCTTTAAAGAGAATAAATATTTTTTTAAATCCATTTTTTTTAAATTTTAATTATTTCTTTTTGACAAAAACTTGTAATCTTTAGCCTCCAATCTTTTGTAATATAGCAATCAATTTCTGTTCTCACTCCAAAATCATTTTTAAAATACAAACCAGGTTCAATAGTAAAGGGAATTCCAATTTTTAGATTTCCCTTACTTTTCTTTCCAAAACGAAAATATTTTCCGTGGATTGCTTCAAAACCTAAGCTATGACCTGTGCCATGGGGAAAATTTCTTTCTAAATTAAATTTTTTAAAATAATCTCTTGCTATCTTATCAATCTCATAAGTTAAGGGAAGGTTTCTGTTTTTTAAATTTTTTACAATGAAATCTAAAACAAGGTCTCTGGCTTTGATTACTCTTCTGAAAGTCTTTTCTATCTTAGGAGGAATTTGTTTTCCAGTATATGCCATCCAGGTCAAATCTGCAAAAGGAGCTCTTTTTTCATTTAATTTTGCCCAGATATCAATTAGAATCAAGCTATTCTTTGTAATAATTTTTGCATTTTGTTTTTTGGGAAAATAATGAAAAAGAGAGGTATTTTCTTTAGTGGCTATCATCATTATTCTATGTTTTTTTTCTGGAATGAGATTTTCCTTTTTAAATTCTTTCTCAATAAAATGACAAACATCATATTCTGAAACTTTTCCTAAATTTTTTTTAATAAACTCAAAAACATTATCTCTTATTAGCTCTAATTTTCTCACAGCTATTTCATGTTTTTTCAGTTCTCTCTCTTTCATCGCTTTTTTCCAATAATTTTCACCACTACCACCCTCCCTCCTCTCGGACCATCAAACTCTGCTAAAAATATCTCCTGCCAGGTACCTCTCAGAATATTTCCATTTTGAATAGGTAAAACTCTCCCCTGCCCTATCAAGCCAGAAAGAAGATGAGAATCCGCATTATCATCAATTCTGTTGTGTAAAAAATCAATTCCAGTAACAATTTTCTCAAAGAGTTTTAACCAATCCTCTTTTAAACCACTCTCATTTTCAGTTAATAAAACTCCAGCAGTAGAGTGAGGAACAAAAACCAACACCAAACCCTCTTCAACTCCACTTTCTCTCACTATCTTTTCTACCTTTGAGGTAATATCAATTAATTGATACCTCTTTTGAGTAGAAATTTGAAATTCTTTTTGAATAACTTCCATAATTTATTATCTATACTATTCTTGCCAATTCAGTAATGATTCTTAATAATTTCTTCACCGAGACAAGATGCCTCTACTAATTCATTACCAAATTGGTTAGCAAATACATATTATCTAAACTTCTCAATACACTGGTTAAATTTAGTAGTCTGTAAATTATATTGATTAATTAGACCTTTGGTTTTTTCTAAAAGAAGATTGTATTGAGATACTAAAGAGTTATATTGAGAAATTTTTTTTAATGGAGGAAATTTACTTTCCTTTACTTCGGTTTGGATTTTTACTAAATCAGTTTTTAGTTCTCTAAGTCTTTGTTTGTTTTCTCTAATCATTTTCAAGATTTGCTCAGAAGGCTTAGGACAGACATCTACAGGAGTAGCAAAATGTTGGACTGCTATTTGGGTTTCTCTTCCCTCAAATTCTCCTTTTAAAATAGCAACTCCTATTTCTTGATATTTGGGATTTAAAATATTCTCTCTATGTAATGGGCTTTTCATCCAAGCCTCAACTAATTTTTCTTCGTTTTCGAAATTTCCCATTGCCAGGTTTTCTCCTAAAATTAAATAGTCATACTCTACCTTTTCCATTAAATCACTCACCTTCTCTCCTCTCGGAGAAGAATGAGCAAAATATTGATTCTCAAGAATATCTTCAGCCTTAATTAAGGCAGATTGATCAAGTTTTGAATTTTCTTTTAATGGAGTTAGGTTGTGAATTTGTCGTTGAAGTTTGGTGAGTTTAATCACTCTCTCTTTAGATAAATTTATCTCTTTTAAGCTAAATTCTTTCTCAACTTCTAATAGAGGAGGAGTAAAAATGTTATCTTCTATTTTTTCTATTATCTCCATTTTAGCCTCTTCCAATCCTTCAGGTATTTTAAGAGAAAAATTAAGATACCTCTTTTCTTTTAAACACCAAAAGCCTCCTATTAATATAATTAAGAACAGAAAAAAGAGAATTTTTCTCATCTCCCTATTTTTCCATTTTACACCATAAATGTCCTACTACTATCAGCAGTACTGCTACTAAAATCCAAACCCATTCCTTTATATAAATTCCATAAGAATAGCTTATAAAGCCAAGACAATGTAAGAGAAAATTTAGAGGATGTCCATGCTCTAAGGCAAACTTCTCTAAAAGACCTGGATTTTGGCCTTCTCTATATTTTTGAATTTTTTTCTCTATCCAAGCCATTTTAGATCCAATTTTATAAAATTTTTAGTCGACCTTTTTTAACTTAAAGGCTTTCATTGTTAATTTTATAATTTCTAAGAAAAAATTTCCAATACCCTAATTCCATAAAACTCTCAATAAAAAAAATTCCTAATTATAAAATTCCTCTTAGGTAAAAAAAATTAGAGATGCTAATATTTTTTTAATAAAGAGAAATAATTTTAAAGTTCAACTTCTTTGATTTCTTCCCAGTTTATTTCATTTAAGACACTTATCTTCCTTTCGCCAATAATGTATAAATAATCATCAATATAGATAGCTCTTTTTGCTGAAATTCCAGTGATTGCTTTTACCATTTTTAACTCATCATCTTTGTAAGAAAATATGTATCCCTTTCCCCCAGCGGGTAAGAAAAAGATCTTATGTTTTGAGTCAAGTAAGAATGCATGATGGGTATTTAAGATATCTGACCATCCCTCTTTTAAAATGTATTTTGCTTTCTCTGTAGGATTTTTAGGATCTGAGACATCAAATAAAGAAATTTTCACCTCCCAGCCTTCTTTTCCAATTCCTAAGATTTTATCTTTTGTAATTGGATGGAGATAAGAAGAGTAACCCGGGATTTTTAATTCTCCTTCTAATTTAGGTTTTTTAGGATTGGACAAATCTATCACATAAAAAGGATCGATTTGTCTAAAAGTAACCACATAGCCTTTATCTTCTATAAATCTTACTGCGTAAATCCTTTCTGTCAGACCTAAATTTTTAATTTCTCCAATAATTTTTAGCTTTCTATCCAAAACATAGACATCATTTACTGATTCTACACCAGACCAAAACCCTCCTTCACCTATGGTAGTAGCAATTCTCAGGTTATTTTTATATTCATCTAAAGCGAATTGATTTAAAGGAACACCAGGCACACTTCCCTTAGCAGTAATATCAAATTTATTAGCATCAATTTTTACAATTCCTGTTTTCACGAGCTCTCTAAGATGCTTTTTAAAATACTTCCTCCCTCTGTTCTCAATCTCATTTTCCAATCTTATTCTCTCTTCTTCATCTAAGCTATCAGAATATTTTTCTAAAATTATCTGTAGCTCTACCATTTTTGCTTGTTGGCTAATGTCATATTCGTTTAACTTAGCTAACTTGTTAAGAAATTCCTTTGGAAAGAGATCTTGACATTCTTTTGTTAAAAATTGGGTGAAAAATTTTATGAACTCTTCATAGAAAGAGTAAGTAATATAAATTCCCTGCTTTGACATATAAACTACAGAATTATCAGAAGAGCCCACAAAAGAAACCCTCTTTACAATCTTTCCAGAAATAGGATCTAATATCATTGCTACGAACACTACATCTACAGGAATAGGTTTTATTGGATAATAGATTTCTTGACAAGAAATAGTAAGGGGCTCTCCCCCAATAGTGAATGGTTTAATAGGACAAGGATGAACCTCATTAATTCTTTCTTTGGTAACTAAATAAACTTTGTCTTTGTAAAGACGGGCAGTAACCAAATAATTTCTATCATTTAATTTCACCTCCCATTTCTTTTTTGGATTTTTAGGATTAGAAATATCGTAACCTCTAACCCCTTTGTTTTTGGAGAAGATAACTAAAACATTTTTATCTTTTACCAATAACAATTGTCCGCTCTCTTCAATCTCACTCCTCAGTCCCATTTCTTCTGGAGGGAAAGCTTTTATTATTTTAGTTAAATTTCTTGAAGGAGGAGGAGGAACAATTCTTTTTTCAGTTTCAGTTAAATTCTCTGATGACGGAAAGAAAATTTTCCTCCACACTCTCTCTAAAGAGAGGTAAATATTTTCTCCGTCTGTTTTTACAATATCTGGTTCATCTATCCCTACAACTTGAACTGTGGTTTCTGAAACCCTTTCTGGTCTTATCCCTTCCACCTCCATTTCCGGTAAAGCCTCCATAGGAGATGGTATCCTTGCTCTTTTAGGAGAAAGCGCCATTGCTGGATAACCTAAATATTGATACACTCCTTCCCTTGCTTCTCTTAGATAATCTTTAAATTCTTCTTCTGAAGAAAACTTTTTAATCTCTTGCTCTGAGATAATAGTAAGAGAAACCCGAGGAAAGTGAGGAATAGAAACAGGTAGAGAGAAACGAAGCTGGGCTTTCATTATAAGAATAAGAAAACTAAGAGAAGAAAAGAAGAGAAAAGCTACAAAAATAACAATAACCTGATGTTTTTTTATTTTTTCTTTAATTTTCTCTATTTTTGCTTTTAAGAAATTTTTGAAATCAGACATAGTTTTTTAAAATTTTTTTGAAAAAAAATAGAAAATTAGAAAATTCGACTTTTAAAAAGAAGAGTTCCTTTAATTACTTTAATTTATCATTCTTAAATCTAAATGTCAACCCCTCCCATGAAGGTTAGCGATTATCTGCATTAGCTTAAGATATTGCATTTTAGAATAAAAAATGTTAAAAATCTTAGAAAATTTATTTCCTTCAATTTCTAAACTTCCAAAGTTTTTTCAATTGAGATTTCATTAATTAAACATCAAAAAAAACAAATGGAGACCATTTTTAGACCCCAAGAGATTGAATCAAGAATTTACAAACTATGGGAAAAGGGGGGATATTTTGCTCCCTCTGTTGATCCATCTAAGAAGCCATTTGTAATTATTATGCCTCCTCCAAATACTACCGGAGCCTTACACATTGGGCATGCTGTCTTTGTTACAATCCAGGATATTCTGATTAGATATCAGAGAATGAAGGGTTGTCCCACTCTTTGGCTTCCCGGAGTAGACCACGCAGGAATTATGACTCAAGTGGTTTACGAAAGAGAATTAGCTAAACAAGGAAAGACCCGCTTTGATTTGGGTCGGGAAGAATTCTATCGCCAAACCTATAAGTTTTCCATAGAAAAAAAGAAGATAATAGAAAACCAATTGAAAAAATTAGGAGCCTCTTGTGATTGGTCACGGATGAAATTCACCCTTGATCCAAAAATCAGTGAGGCAGTTTATTATACCTTCAAAAAGATGTACCAAGATGGCCTCATTTACCGAGGGGAAAGGATTATAAATTGGTGCCCTCGTTGTCAAACCGCCCTTTCTAACTTAGAGGTGAAACATAAAAATCAAATGGCAAAATTATATTACATTAATTATCCCATTATTGATTCCCAAATCTCAATTCAGGTAGCCACTACTCGGCCCGAAACGATGTTAGGTGACACTGCGGTAGCGGTAAATCCAAAAGATTTAAGATACAAAAAATTTATTGGGAAAAGGGTTATTTTGCCTTTGGTTAAGAGAGAAATACCCATAGTTTCAGATAATTTAGTTGACCCAAAATTTGGAACAGGAGCAGTAAAAGTTACTCCTGCTCATGACCCTATTGACTTTGAAATTGGGAAAAACCACAAGTTACCAATAATTAAGGTAATAGGAGAAGATGGGAAAATGACCTCTGAGGCTGGGAAGGAATATAAGGGTTTAGATGTGATCTCCTGTCGGGAGAAGATTTTAAAAAAATTAAAAAGATTAGGATTTTTAGTTAAGGAAAAAGATTATCAACATGTAGTAGGAATCTGTGAGAGGTGCGGTACCACCATAGAACCTATTGTTTCTCAACAATGGTTTGTAAAAACAAAAGAATTAGCAAAAAAAGCCATTGAAGCAGTAAAAGGGAAGAAAATAAAAATTATTCCTAAACACTATGAGAAGGTCTATTACCACTGGTTGGAAAACATTAGGGATTGGTGTATTTCTCGTCAAATTTGGTGGGGGCATAGAATTCCTGTTTGGTATTGCAGGTGTGGAGAGATTATCGTGAATATAAAACCTCCCAGGTGTTGCCCTAAATGTAAAAACACTAAACTAAGACAAGATCCCGACACCTTAGATACCTGGTTTTCTTCTGCTCAATGGCCCTTTACTGTCTTTGGTTGGCCTAAAAAGACAAGGGATTTCAAGTATTTTTATCCAACAACGGTTATGGAAACAGGTTACGATATTTTGTTTTTTTGGGTGGCAAGAATGATTATGTTGGGACTTTACTGTACCGAGAAAGTTCCTTTTAAATATGTTTATTTGCATGGGTTGGTTCGGGATAAAGATCGCCAAAAAATGTCAAAATCTAAAGGGAATGTTATTGACCCCTTGGGAGTAATTGAGTTATACGGAGCGGACGCCTTAAGAATGGCTTTGATATTTGGAACAGGGATAGGAAGAGATATTATTATTTCTGAAGAAAAAATCATTGCCCAGCGTAACTTCACTACTAAGATCTGGAACGCTGCCAGATTCACATTTCAAAGATTAAGTGAAAAAGATGATTTTTTAAGGGTAAAAAAAGGCAACCTAAGATTTACTCCGGAAGATAAATGGATTTTTTCCGAACTCAAAAAAACCACAAAAAAGATAACCAAATATCTTGAAAACTTTCAATTTCATTTGGCAGCAAGAGAAATTTATCAATTTTTTTGGCATAAATTTTGCGACAAGACTATTGAAGATGTAAAAAAGCGACTGAGAGAGAGTGAAAACTTAAAAGATAGGATAACAGCCAAAAGAGTTCTTTATGAGGTTTTTTTAACCTCCTTGAAACTCTTACATCCTTTTATGCCATTTATCACAGAAGAGCTCTATCAAAAATTACCATGGAAACAAAAGGAAGCTTTAATAATTGAGGATTGGCCAAGGTAACCTTGATTTAATCCCTAACATATTTCTCAATATCCTCTTTAGTAATAATTAAATTTGCCTTAATTTTTTCTAACAATTCCGGATAAATCTCTGGGGAAGTTTTAACCTCTTTTAAGAGGCACTTCAATTCTTTTCTTTCTTCAATTTTTGGCTCTAAAATCCTGGCCAATCTCTCAGGAGGAATTTCGGGAGGAAAATAATAGTTTAAATCAACTCCCAAAAACTTTTTCCTCAATTTCTCTCCAAAATTCTCTACTAAATTTTCGATCTCGGGAGAAATTTGAGGCGCCTCTTTCTTAAAATCTTCTCGGGAGGACAATCTTCTGATTTCTTTTCTTATTTCTTTCTCCAATTCTTTTTCTTTTAATGTCTTGCTTTCTTCTAACCAGCAATTTAATTCTACCAATCCCTCTTTTATAAAGTTTCTAAATATCTCTCCTTTAAAAATCTTGTGACTTAAAGTATAATTCTTTTTTTCTCTGAAAGCATCTACTTTCGCCTGTAGGTTTTTTTTAAGCACTTCCTTTTCTACAAAATTTTCAGCAAAAATAAAAGAAGCCAATTCTAAAATTGAGGTTTCAAGGACTTCTTTCTCTATTCCTAAACCTTTCAGATTTTCTGCCTTCTTTTCCAATTCAGGCAGAATCTCTTTTTCAAACCGGGGATAGATAATAAAAATAGAATATAATACTGAATATAATCCTTCCATAGGAACCTTCTCTAATTCCTTCAAATTTAGATACACTCTTTTTCCCTCAACACGAGAGCAGATCTTATTTGAAAGAACGCTTTCTTCCTTTAAATATTCTAAAGTCCTCTTTTCTGCCATTTGCTCATTTCTTGTTTTCTTATATTCCGCCATATATACAGAGCGTGGCGACTTCTTTCCTGGTTCTTTCTCAAAGAAAATTTTTTTTGGAGAAACCTTCCTTCCAGTTTTCATCTCTATTTCCTTTTCAATTCTATCTATCTTTTTCTCTATTTCTTCTCTTTTTTCTCTCTCTAAAGAAAAAGTCTCTCTCTTGAACCTTAAACTAAATTTTTCCCTCATAAATAAATGTATTATTAACTCTCTAGTTATATCATAATAACCCAAAAACAAATATTGCACAATGGCGAGCTATTAAGAGGGTATGGAGTCCGCCAGAATCCCTATATCTGCGGATAAAAGAAATTGTCTGAGGCAATTTGGGGAAATTAAAGATCTCCCTTTTATCCGCCTTATACAACCGAATATGCAACCCTCTCCAGT
>CAZJYT010000020.1:0-8667 GCA_964550325.1 uncultured Candidatus Saccharibacteria bacterium
CAAGATGCCTCAGAAAAGAAATTATTAGGAGTTGTTACTGAGGTGAACAGATAGTATAGAGGAGGCATAATATTGAATGTATGCGGTTAAATATTTTTTCTCCAGATAGGATTCTTTATCAGAATGGATTTATTTCTATTATTTTGCCTACAATAACAGGCGAAATTTCTGTTTTACAAAATCATGCTCCTTTAATTGTACCCCTAAAAGAAGGGAAGATAAGAGTTAGAGATAGGAGAGAAAAAGAGTTCTTCTTTGAAATTGAAAGAGGAATCTTGGAGGTTAATCCAAAAGAGGTAAATATTCTCATTACCCCCAAAGAAAATAGGGACAGAGGGTAGAATTAGTGTAGGCTCTTCTCTTTCTTAAGAATTTTTGATATATTAAAAAAATATGAGGATTTCCCAAGAAATTTTTCCAAGAGTAGTGGCTTTGATAGTTAGTATTTCAAAAGAGAAAAAGCCGAATGTAATGACTGTTTCCTTTTTAATGCCTCTTAGTTTTGAGCCGAAATATTTGGCCTTTTCCCTTTCTCCAAAGAGATATACCTTTGAGTTGTTAAAGAAAAATCCCCAGTTTACTTTTAATATTTGTGAAAAGAACTTGTTAGAGGTGGCAAAAATTTGTGGGAGCTATTCAGGAAAAGAAAAGGATAAATTTGAATTGGTAAATATTACTCCTGAAAAATCAACCTTTATTGAAGCTCCTTCCATTAAAGAATGTCCTATTAGTTTTGAATGCGAAAGAGAATTGATGGAAAAATTTGGAGATCATTATTTAGTCATTGGAAAGGTTTTAAAAGAAAAGGTGAGAAAAGAAAAATTTTCTCCTCTTTTGCACAAAAGTGGGGATGAATTTTTAGAAATAAAATGAAAATTATCGGAGGAAATTGGAAATTTAATAAGGAGTTGCGAGAGAAAGAAAAAGCAAAAAGGTTTATTAGAGAATTAGAGAAAAAATTAGAAAAAGAAAAAATTGGAAATGGAAAGGTAATTATCTTTCCCCATTTTTTGGTTTTAAATGAAGTTAAAAAAGTAACAAAGAGAATAAAAGTGGGAGCTCAAGATTTACACTGGGAGGAGTCTGGTTCTTTCACAGGAGCTCAACCTTCAGCCCAAGATCTCAAAAATTGGGGAATAAAAAATGTCTTAATTGGTCATTCTGAGACCAGAAAATACTTTGGGGTGACAGAGGAAAGAGTAAGATTGAAGCTAAAATCTGCTCTAAAAGAAAAGTTATTTCCCCTAATTTGTATTGGTGAAGACATTGAGGAAAAAGAAAGAGGGGAAACAAAGAAGGTATTAAGAAGACAGATAGAAGAGGGAATTTTACCCAGTTTGAATAAAAACTCAAGATTTTTGATAGCTTACGAGCCTCTCTATGCCATTTCAGGTTTTGCCAAATTAAGGAGAAAGGAACCGAGACCTGCCAAAATAGAGGATGTTAAGTTATCCCACAATTTTATTAAAGAAACCTTTAAAAAGAGAGGCTTTAAAGTAAAAGTTTTATATGGAGGAAGCTGTAGTCCCCAAAATGCTAAAGAGCTATTGTCTCAAGATTTTATTGATGGGCTTTTGGTGGGAAGTAAGAGTTGGGATCTGGAATCCTTTCTTGAGATTATTAGAATTGCAAAGGAGATATGAGAAGGTTAGTTTTGGGGACCTACAATCTGGGAAAAATAAAAGAATATAAATTGCTTTTTAAAGAGCTCTCTTTACCTCTTCAAATTTCAACTTTAAAAGAGCTAAAAATCGAAAAAAAACCAAAAGAGGAGGGAAAAAGTTTTAGAGAAATTGCAATAAAAAAGGGAAAATTCTTTGCTCATCTTACAAAATTGCCTACTCTTTCTGAAGATGGAGGATTGGAAATTGAGATTTTAGGAGGAGAACCGGGGATAAAATCAAAAAGATGGCCAGGTTACGAGGCAGAAGATGAAGAATTGATTAAATTTACCCTAAAAAAGTTAGAAGGAATTCCTTTTGAAAAAAGAAATGCCAAATTGAAAATTGTCTTATGTTTAGCTCTTCCTTACAGAAATAAAACTTCTTATTTTTTGGCTAAAGGAGAAATAAAGGGAAAGATTTTAAATGAACCCAGAGGAAAACTCCAAAAAGGTTACCCTTTTAGGGTTTTGTTCTATTTGCCCAAATATAAAAAGACCTTTGCCCAATTGGGGTTTAAAAAGGAAGTAGAAATTGGCCATCGGAAAAAAGCCCTTTTGAGGTTAAAGCCCATTTTAGAGCTTTTACCTAAAATAAATTTTGATTTTGAATTCTCAAAGTTTACACCACTCCAAAGGAAAGTTTACCAGCAAGTAGAAAAGATTCCCTATGGAAAAACAAAGACCTACAAAGAAATTGCTGAGAATCTTTCTTTAGGTAATTCTCAAAGATTAATAGCTAAAATCCTTTCTCAAAATCCCTTACCCCTAATAATTCCCTGCCATAGAGTAGTGGGAAAGAGAGATTTAGGGGGTTACATTTTTGGAAGGAAAATGAAAGAGTATTTGATAAAATTAGAAAAAGAGGTATGATTTTAGAAATCATTAAAAAAAGAAAGAGTATTAGAAAATTTAAAGAAAAAGAAATTCCAAAAGAGGATGTGGAAAGGCTCATTTCTGCCCTGATGTTAGCTCCCAGCGCCGGCAATTTACAGTAAGATAACCCTTCTCCTACTCCTCGTTTAAAAAAAGAAGAGGTGATAAAATTCAGATATTAATAACAATGATTGATGAATACCATTTTGGAGAAATTATTATAAATGGAAAAGATTATAACTTTGATGTAGAGGTGAGATGGACAGGAGAGGTTTTAAAGTGGTGGCGAAAGGAGGGGCATTTAATTGATGTGGAAGATGTAAAAAGGGCACTTTCAGTAGAACCAGAAATGATTGTTATTGGTACAGGAGAGATGGGAGTAGCTAAGGTAAAAGAAGAGACAAAGAAAGAGATTATTTCAAAATGTATTGAGTTGAAAATTGCAAAGACGGGCGAAGCGGTAAAAATATTTAATGAAAATGAAGCCAAAAGAATAGTTGGACTTTTCCATTTGACTTGTTAAGAAAAAAGTTATACAATTTGAGAGTCAGTCTCTTTAATCAGTTCTCTGAAATTAGAGAAGAGGTTAAAGAGGCGACTTTAAAAGGTCGCCTTTTTAGTTAGAATAAAAAAGTAGTAAATGGAAGAAGAAAAATTTAATTCAAAAGGAATTGGAAGGAAACTTTACCACGGAAGCTGGAAATGTTCTGATTGTGGAAAAGAAATTACTGAACTTCCCTTTGAGCCCTCTCCTGATAGACCAGTTTATTGCCGAGATTGCTGGGCAAAAAGAAGGAAGAGAAGATTTAGAAGGTAAGTTGGAAAAGAAGCTGGAGCTTCGAAAAGGAAAGGCTGAGAAGCCTTTCCTTTTTTCATTAATTTGATTTAAGAAAAATTTTTTGATATCTTTTTAAAGGCATAAAAAACAAAAATTTTTAAAAATTATGTTTTTTCTATCTAATTTTTCCGAAGATATTGCTATTGATTTAGGAACTGCTAATTCCAGGGTTTATGTAAAGGGAAGGGGAATTGTTCTCCAAGAACCCACAGTGATTGCAATTAATAAAAAGACGGGACAGATTTTGGCAATTGGAGAGGAGGCGAAAAAGATGGTAGGAAGAACCCCAGGCCATATTGTTGCCATTAGGCCGCTGAGATATGGAGTGGTTTCTGATTTTGAGGCTACTGAACAGATGCTGAGATATTTTATTCAAAAAGTGAGAAAAAGATTTTTGTTCTTTTTCCCTAGACCTCGTTTAATTTTGGGCATTCCCTGCAGAATTACAGAGGTAGAAAAAAAAGCTCTTCTTGATGCTGGCCAATCTGCAGGAGCTGGGGAGGTATACTTAATAGAACAACCAATGGCAGCTGCCATTGGAGCTCGTTTGCCGGTCCAAGAAGCCAAAGGTAATTTTATTGTAGATATTGGCGGAGGGACTACTGATATCTCGGTGATTTCTTTAGGAGGAATTGTTTTAGAAAAAGGAATAAAAATTGCCGGAGATAAGCTTAATCAGGATATTATCCATTTTACCCAGGAGGAATATAAATTATTGATTGGAGAAAGAACTGCTGAGATGATAAAAATTGCGGTGGGTTCTGCATTTTTGGAAAATAAAAAGAAAGAGAGAAAGAAAAGGCAAATTCCAATAAGGGGGAGAAATTTAGTGACTGGGTTGCCAGAGGAGATTTTGGTTTCAGAAGAGGAAATAAAAAGGGCTTTAGAAAAATCAATTAAGAATATTATTACCGAGATAAAAACCGCTCTTGAGGAAACTCCTCCCGAACTTTTAGCAGATATTATGAAAAATGGAATTTACTTAACAGGAGGAGGAGCTCTTTTAAGAGGATTGAATATTTTAATTGAAAAGGAAACAAAAATCCCTACCAAGATTATTGAAGATCCATTGACCGCAGTTGTAAGGGGAAGTGGAATGGTATTGGAGAACTTAGAAAAATTAAAAGAGGTTTTAGTTGAAACCGAGGAGTTAGAGACCCCAAAATAAATTTTATGATTGAAAAAGAAAAAGTAAAATATATCCTATCTTTAGGAAGGCTCGAAATTGAAGAGGAAGAGATAGAGAAATTTCAAAAAGACTTTTCTCAAGTTTTAGACTATTTGGAAAAATTAAAAGAAGTAGATGTCTCTAAGGTGAAGCCCACCTTCTATCCAATAGAAATTTCAGGCATAAAGAGAGAAGACAAACCTTCGAAAGAATATTCCTCTCCAGAGAAATTATTAAGATTAATGCCAAAGGTAAAAAATGGTTATTTAAAAACAAAGCCCATTTTTTCTTAATCTTCCTTTTATGGATCTGACTCAACTTACCATCTCTCAAATTCATCAGGGTTTATTAAAAAAAGAATTTTCGGCAGAGGAAGTCTGTCAAAGCTATCTTAAAAAGATAAAAGAGAAAGATTCTCAAATTAAAGCCTTTATTACTCTTTGCGAAGAGTTGGCTCTTTCTATTGCAAAAGAGGTAGATGAGATGATTTTGACAAAGAGGGAACTACCAGTTTTAGCTGGAATACCATTTTCTGTAAAAGACAATATCTTGGTAGAGGGGATAAGATGCACTGCCGGTTCAAAAATTCTCCAAAATTACATTGCTCCTTACAATGCGACCGTGATTAAGAAATTAAGAGCTCAAAAGGCGGTAATTTTGGGAAAGACCAATTTAGACGAGTTTGCCATGGGAAGTTCTACTGAAAATTCTGCCTTTTTCGTGACAAAAAATCCAAGAGACGAAAGCAGGGTTCCTGGAGGCTCTTCTGGAGGGTCAGCTGCTTCTGTCTCTGCTAATTTTTGCCTTTTTTCTCTTGGTTCTGATACCGGAGGTTCTATTAGGCAACCAGCGAGTTTTTGTGGAGTGGTGGGTTTAAAGCCCACCTATGGAAGGGTTTCACGTTATGGTTTGATTGCCTTTGCTTCCTCTTTGGATCAAATTGGACCTCTGGCAAGAACAGTAGAAGATTGTGAAATTGTGTTTAATGTAATCAAAGGGAAAGATGAAAAAGATGCTACTACCATAGCCTTAGATTCAGAGCCACAATTTTCAAAAGAAATTAAAAAACTAAAAATTGGAGTTCCAAGAGAGTATTTTGTAACAGGGATTGAGAGAGAAGTAAAAGAAAAGATTGATTTAGCAATTAGAGAATACGAGGATTTGGGAGCAAAAATTGAGGAGATAAGTTTACCCCATACTCATTATGCCTTGCCTTGCTATTATATTGTCGCTTGTTCTGAAGCAAGTAGTAATTTAGCGAGATATGATGGAATAAGATATGGGGAAAGTGTCGATGGAGAGAATGTAATGGATGTTTATTTTAATACCAGAAAAAAAGGATTTGGAAACGAGGTTAAGAGAAGAATTATGATAGGTACCTATGTTTTATCGGTAGGCCATTATGAAGCCTATTATTTAAAGGCTCAAAGAATAAGAACTCTTATTAAAGAAGATTTTCAAAGGGCTTTTGAAAAAGTAGATGTAATCTTCACTCCCACTTCTCCTACCCTCCCTTTTAAAATAGGTGAGAAAATAGATGATCCTTTAAAAATGTACCTCTCTGACATCTTTACTGTTTCTGTAAATTTAGCAGGTTTGCCCGCAATTTCTATTCCTTTAGGAGAGGTAAAAGGATTACCTGTGGGATTACAAATTATTGCTAATGTTTTTGAAGAGGAGAAAATTTTTAAGGTTGCTAAATTATGGAAGGAGGAAAAGAGATATTAGTTAAAATTGCTGAATTTATAATTTATCCAGAAATTACTGGTTTTTTGTTGTATTTTAAAATCTTCTGTTTAATTTTCTTTTTTGGTGCCCTTTTGTGGATTATTTGGTTAATCCTTATTAGAATTGACTGGTTGAATTGGTTAATTATTTGGGATGCTAAGGAATTTTTTACTATGCGTCCTTATGGATTGAAGAAGGTAACAAAGGAATGGTTAGAGATTAAAAAAAAGCTGGAATCAGATAAAGAAGAAGATTGGAAGACCGCAGTGATTGAGGCAGATAGCTTACTCCACAGATGTTTAATAAAGCTTAAAGTAGGAACAGATAGCTTAGAAGAGACATTAGAAAAAGTGATTGGGAAAGAAACAATGGAAAATATTGAGGAAGTAAAAAAAGCTCATCAGATTAGAAATCAGATTGTTAGAGAGCCAGAGTTTAGACTTAGCCGGGAAGAAGCAAAGAAAATTTTGGAAATTTATGAAAAGGCTTTAAAAGAAATTGTGATGTTATGATACCAATATTTATTGGCAGGTTTCAGCCTTTTCACAAAGGACATTTAAGTGCAATAAAAGAGATTCTTAAAAATCAAAAGAAAATTTTAATTTTTATTGGCTCTTTACAAGAGTCCTTTACCCAAAGAAATCCCTTTTCATTTAAAGAGAGAAAAGAAATGATAGAAAAGACCCTCTGGAGAGAAGGGATAAAAAATTTTGAGATTTTGGGAATTTGTGATTTTGCCGATGATTTAGTTTGGGCAAAGAAATTGTTGAGAACAAAAAATTTAAAAAGAGAAGAGGTAATAGTGTTTACTCAAAATCCATGGACAAGAAGATGCCTTGAGAAAATTGGAGTAAAAGTTCTTCCTCATTCTTTATTTTTTAAGGAAGAAAAGAAAGGAGTTCTTTGCGCCACTAAAATAAGAGAGAGAATATCTCAAAATAAAGATTGGAAAGAGTTTGTTCCTGAAACTATCTTTGAGTATCTAAAAAAAATCAAAGGAGTGGAGAGGATAAGATTTTTAAGTATTTTGCCAGAAGAAAGAATAATTAGTTTTATTAAAGAAAAGGTAAGAGAAAGTAATCAAGGAGGGGTGGTTTTGGGGATTTCGGGAGGAATTGATTCTGCAGTTTCAGCTGTTTTGGCAAAAAGGGCTTTGGGTAAAAAGACAATTTTTTTGAATATTACTTTTGAAAAAGAATCTCCTTTAAATGAGAATTTAGCTCTCTTGAAAAAAAGATTAAAAACTAAAATTAAGAGGATTGAATTAAAAGAAGCTTTTGAAAAAATATTAAAGTGTCTTCCAAAAACTACGAATAATCTTACCCTCGGGAATTTAAAGGCAAGATTGAGAATGATAATTTTGTATTATTTCGCCAATTTAAACAAATTTTTGGTTATGGGAACCTCAAATAAATCAGAATTAGAATTAGGTTATTTTACCAAATATGGTGACGGCGGAGTAGATATTATTCCTTTGGGAGATTTATATAAAACAGAAGTAATTGAGATGGCAAAGAGATTGCTATTGCCTTCAAAAATTTTGGCTACTGTTCCTTCAGCAAATTTATGGCCTGGTCAAACTGATGAGAAAGAATTGGGACTTTCTTATCAAAAGATAGATACCATTTTAAAGCTTTTAAACCAAGGTTTTTCTAAAAAAGATATTTCTTTTTATACTGAAATTCCTGAAGAAAAAATTGAAAAAATTTTGGAGCTAAAAGACAAAAATTTTCATAAATTATCTTTTCCTCCAATTTGTCCCCTAAAAAGATTATGATATTTCCTAACCTAAAAGAAGAAAAAAGATTATGGAAGAAAGGATACAAAAAAGTGGTAGGGATAGATGAGGTAGGAAGAGGAGCCTTGGCAGGACCGGTGGTAGCGGTGGGAGTAATGATAGAGAGGAATTGTAACTATTCTATTTTAGAATCTAAAGGAGTTAAAGACTCGAAAAAACTCTCCCCTCAAAAGAGAAGAGAAATCTTTACTTTTATTTCGAGCTTTCCTCATATAGTTTGGAGGGGAGCTAAGGTTAGTCCTCAGGTGATTGATAAAATTAATATTAAAAATGCTGCTGAGTTAGCCATGGAGAGGGTAATAAAAAAATTGGGTTTCTCTCCAGATTTCTTAATTATTGATGGTAAATATTTAAAAAACAAGAGACTAAGAAGAATTCTCCATAAATTGATAATTAAAGCTGATGAAAAGGTCTTATCTTGTGCCATAGCTTCTATTTTGGCAAAAGTAATGAGGGATAAGATGATGGAAAGATACCATCAAAAATATCCCCAATATCATTTTCAGAAACACAAAGGTTATCCTACAAAGCTTCATTTTAAAATGATAAAAAAATATGGTCCTTGCAGGATTCATAGGCTAAGTTTTAAACTTTAAATA
>CAZJYT010000020.1:8767-14732 GCA_964550325.1 uncultured Candidatus Saccharibacteria bacterium
TTTAAATAAAATGACCCTAAGAGACCACTATTTAATGACCTTATGGTGTCAAAAGATTTGGAAAGAGATAAATCCGAAGGGATGGGAATTTGTTGAAAGAAACCTCTTTTCTCAAAAAAGCGTGATTAGAAAGATGGAATATGATACCTTGACGGTAGAAAAGATAAAATTTGCTCTGGAGGGTAAAAGAGAGGTAAATCCTCAAACCATTAGCAATTTTTCACAATTGGAGAATAGATTCAAAGGGAGAGATATTTTTGCTCTTCAGACTATAACGGTTGATTTTTTCAGAGATATAGAGTTTGTAAGTGTAAGAGGAATTGAAAAGGATAATCCTCACAAAAAAGATTACCCTTTATTAGCCGGGATTTTTGGCCTGATTGATGATAAAGCTTTCAATAGTGTAGATATTGGCTCTTTCATTTCTACTTTTTCCCATTCAGAGCCAAGATACAATCTTACTTGTTTCAACCATTTTATTGATATTAAGAAGGGAAAGGGAAGGTTTGATGATTTTGATGGTTATAGCTATTACCTTGGCTCTGCCAGTAAAGACCAATATGAAAAGAGATTTGGCTTAGCAATAGATAAGGCGGTGATGCTTTGGTTTAGTAATGAATATATTCACGCTTTTGGAAAATGGTATAAAAATTGTTCCCCTTCTTTATATAGATACTCTTTTTACCAAGAAAAAGGATATGCTACTCCTGAAGAGGAACTAAAAGAAAGATTTCCAGAAAAGGGCTTTCCAGTAAGCATTTTTCTACCAATAGATAATTTGGCTCGCTTTTGGTATGAGGAATTTCTGAGTTCAAAAGACTGGTTGGCTTTGGCTCCGGTAATGCATGCTCTTGAAGATGTAACTATTCCTCACCACTCAGCAGGATATGTGGGAAATTGGCACCAACAATACGAGAGAGAAGTGAAAGTAGAAAGGTATTTATTTAATTCTGAAATAGAAGAGAAGGCAAAAAGGTTATTTAGAGAATGGAGTAATTCTTCCGTTAAAATTTCTTCTTTAGAAAAAGAAGATTGGCAAATTACTCCTGCTATTAACTGGAGGATAGATTATTTGGTTACCTGGTTGGCATTGAATAGTTATAGGATTTATGAAGAGGTATATTTCCATTTTAAGAGAGGTTACAGATTTGATGAAAAAAGCCATTTAGAACTTTTAGAAAAGGCTTTAGCCTTGGGAGTGTTAATTCAAGAAAAGGCTCTTTTAGAGATTAAAGAATAATTATGTATTGCTAACCAATTTGGTAACAAATTAGTAGAGGCATCTTGTCGAGGGGAGCATACCGAGAGCTAAGCCCCAGAAAAAGATGGTATTTCAGAAGAAACTCTGTACGGCTCGGCGAGGTATAGGAGCGCCCGGTAACAAACTTTCTATTTCAGTACTTACGGCGACTCCGTGCTCCCCGAGGCAAGATGCCTTGGTAAAGAAATTATTAGGAGCTATTACTGAATTGGTTAGATAGTATAAATAATATATCCTTTTTGCTCTTTTATATAATCTATAAGCTCTCTATAGAAAGAGTTCTGAGAAAGAGTCTCTTTATCTCCTATTAAGATAAGTTTTTTTCTGCTCCGGGTAATAGAAACATTCAATCTCCTTAGGTCTTTTAAAAAGCCAATCTCTTTTTTTTCGTTTGCTCTTACTAAACTTACCAAAATTACATCTTTTTCCCTTCCTTGAAATCCATCCACAGTTTTTATCTCTAAAGCCTCAATGTTAATCATTTTTTTTAATAAATTTATTTGGGCAACGTAGGGAGAAATGATTCCTATTTTTTGAGGAGCTATTTTCTGAAGAAGATATTCTACAATTTTTTTTACAATTTCTCCTTCTCCCTTATTTTCTTTAGACTTAGTTTTAAGGTCTTCCTTCTCAAAAAATTTTTTATTTGTATCCACAAAAACAATATGTTTTTGGGGTTCACAGATCTTATTCATTAAGATATCTCCTCCATTAATCTTTTCAATCTGTTGTTTACCTACTGACCTTTCAGCTTTTAATTTTCCATGATAAAATTTCTCGGCGGGGAATTTCATAATTTCTGTTGCCATTCGATACTGGATTTCTAACATCTCTTTTATTTTTTCCCCATATAAATTGATTAGTCTTTCAAATAAAGTTATTTCAAGCCCGTTCTCTTTTGCTTTTTGATTTAAAATAGTAGGAGGGAGTTGTCGGTGGTCTCCAGCCATTATTACCTTTTTAGCCTTCAAAATTGGAATGAGACAACAAGGCTCTAATGTTTGGGTAGCCTCATCAATAACAGTAACATCAAAGCTTTGATTTTCTAAAATTTCACTCCCGGCAGTGGAATTGGTAGCGCAAATTATTTGATTTTTTTCTAAAATTTTTCTAATTGCATTTCTTTCTAAAATTTTCATTCTTTTAATTAAATAATTAATTTCCTCTTCTAATTCTAACCATTCTGCCATACTTTTAATTTTTTCTTTAAGGATTCCTCTTTTTGTTTTTCCTTTCTTTGCCAATCTCTTGATTTTTTGATCACTTAAGCCTCTTTTATTCCTTTGAGAAGGGAATATTAAAGTCTTTTGTTTTTCCCTCGTTTTATCAATCTTTTTTCTTATTTCTTGAATCTGCTGATATTCTTTTGTATCTTGCAAAAGATAATCTAAAGAATATTTTCTTAAGGTTTCAATTACCCTTGCTGGGTGCCCTATCCTTACAGTCTTTTTTCCTCTTTTGGTTAGGTTTTCCAAAATATTATCTACCGCCACATTTGATTCCGCAGTAACCAAAACCCTCTTTTTTTCCTTTATCAACTGTTCTATTATTTCCACTAAAGTAGTAGTTTTTCCTGTTCCAGGAGGTCCATGAATTAAAAAAACGTTTTCAGCAGATAAGGCTCTTTTTACTGCTTCTTTTTGATTTGGATTAAGGTTTTTGTTCTCAAATTCTATATTTTCCATTTTTTTAAATTTTGGTTTTCCTTCTCCCAAAATAATTCTTTTTAATTCTTTCTGTTTCTGAGTTTTCACTTTTTTGAAATTTTTAATAGCTGAAATCATCCTTTGGAAGGTAATGTTATTAAAAAATAAATCAATTCTTACCTTCTTCTTTAACAAAAAAGAAGGAGGCTCTTTTTCAAGGGCAATAGAAATTGAAAATTTTGTTTTTTCTGTTACTACTCCTTTAATATGTGGTGGAAAAAGAGGATTTTTAAGACTTAAAACTACCACTTCCCCTACCGAAATCTCATTTTCTGGTAAAATCTGATTATCTGATTTCCCGAGTTTAATGATATATCTTCCTCCCAATCCACTCTTTTTCTCTTTTGTCTTCATTTTTAAAAGCGCCCTTCCCCTTTTTTCTCTTTCTTTACCACTTAATTCTCTAACCTCCCTTTTAAAAAGCTCAATTTCTTCTCTTTTTTCCAAATCTAAGAGAGCCAAAAAATGCTTTTGGTATTGATTGAATGAATCAAATTTTATCTTTTTCGTTAGACTATCTTTCATTTTTATTTTTTTAAGCTTATATGTTAAAATAATCAACAAATAAAAAAAGTCAAATTATCGGTATGCTCCCCGAGACAAGATGACTCAGGTGATTCGTTAGCAAGGTGGTTAGTAAATACAGCTTATGGAAATTATCAAATTAATTGTAGGTCCTTTGTTGACCAATTGCTACCTTTTACTTGGAAAGAAAGAAGCTATTGTTATTGATCCCGGAGGGGGCTTGTCAGAAATTTTAAAGAGGATAGAAAATAAAAAATTAACCTTTATCATTTTAACCCACTATCATAGGGATCATACCCTTTGCGCCTTAGAGTTGAAAAAAGAAAAAGGAGGAAAAATTCTAATTGGGAAAGGGGAGAAGGAATTTATTAATTTTGAACCAGATGAATACCTGGAGGAAGGAAGAAAAATTAAAATAGAAAATGAAACCTTAGAGATAATTTCTACTCCCGGTCATACCAAAGGAAGCATCTGTATAGTGGGAAAGAATTTCATTTTTACCGGCGATACTCTATTTGTTGATGGAGTGGGAAGGACAGATTTGCCAGGGGGTTCTCAAAATGATTTAGAAAATTCTCTTAAGAAATTGAAAAAGATTATTCATCATAAAATGAAAATTTATCCTGGCCACGGGCCAACATTTGAAAAACTCTAATATTTTCTCAAAACCTGATGTCAAATTTTATGACTCAAGAAATCAGAAATTTTGTCATCATTGCCCACATTGACCACGGAAAGTCAACCTTAGCTGATAGATTTTTAGAACTAACAAAGACAGTTCCCTCCCAAAAAATGAGAGAGCAATTTTTGGATATGATGGAATTGGAAAGAGAAAGAGGAATCACTATTAAACTCCAGCCAGTAAGAATGGAATTTGAGAAAAATAATATAAAATATGTTTTAAATTTAATAGACACTCCGGGTCATGTTGATTTCTCTTATGAGGTATCTCGCTCTCTGAATGCGGTAGAAGGAGCAATTCTTTTGGTGGATGCTACCAAGGGAATTCAGGCTCAAACCTTAGCCAACTTAGAATTAGCTAAAAGGCACAATTTAGAGATAATTCCGGTGATAAATAAGATTGATTTACCACAGGCTCAAATTGAGAAAACAGAAGAAGAAATAGAGAAAATTTTGAATTTATCCAAGAAAGAAATTATCAAGATTTCAGCAAAAAAAGGGGAAAATGTAGAAGAAGTTTTAAAGAAAATTTTAGAAAAGATTCCTCCTCCAAAAATAGATTTAAATAAGCCCTTTAGAGCTTTAATTTTTGATTCCCAATACGATCCCTTTAAAGGAGTAATAGCCTTTGTGAGAATAATGGAAGGAGAGGTTGAAAGGGAAGAAGAAATTTTTTTAGCCTGGAGTAAAACCCCTGGAAAGATAAAAGAATTGGGCTTTTTTAAACCAGAATTTTTTCCTCAAAAAAAACTTAGATCCGGAGAGATAGGATATATTGCTACTGGTATCAAAGAACCAGAGAAGGTAAGGATTGGAGATACCATTATGAAATTGAAAGATGTTAAAGAAAAAGATATCTCCCCCTTACCTGGCTATCAGGAGCCAAAGCCAGTGGTTTTCGCTTCTTTATATCCTAAAGACAATAAAGAATTTGAGATCCTAAAGAATGCTTTATCAAAACTAAAATTAAATGATCCTGCTCTTTATTTTGAGCCAGAACACAAAGAGATTTTAGGCCAAGGGTTTCGCTGTGGTTTTTTGGGTAGCTTACATTTAGAAATTGTGATAGAGAGATTAAAAAGAGAATTCGGATTAGAATTAGTTGTTTCTTTTCCTTCGGTGGTTTATAAAATTATAGACAAAAAGGGGAAAGAAGCTTTAATTTATTCTCCAAGAGATTGGCCCCCTTCTTCTGAAATTGAAGAAACAAAAGAACCTTATGTGAAATTAGAAATAATCACCCTATCAAAATATATAAGCAAGGTATTTGAGATTTTGCCCCAAAGCAAATATTTAAATACCGAATACCTGACCTCAGAAAGGATAGTTTTGAATTTTGAATTGCCATTGAGAGAGATTTTGGTAGGATTTTATGATAAATTAATGGCTCAAACCCAAGGATTTTCCTCAATGAGTTATGAGATTTTAGGTTATAAGAAATCTAATTTGAAAAAAGTAGAATTTTGGATAGCAGGGGAAAAAGAAGAGGCTTTTTCTAAGATTCTCCCAGAAGAGAAGGCTTTTAAAGAATCAAAAGAATTTTTAAAAAAGCTAAAAAAGATCTTACCTCCTCAACAGTTCCCAGTAATCCTTCAAGCCAAGATTGATAAAAAAGTGATTGCCAGAGAGACGATAAAAGCTCTGAGAAAAGATGTTTTAGCACCTCTTTATGGAGGAGATTATACCAGAAAAAAGAAGCTTTTAGAAAAGCAAAAGAGGGGAAAAAAGAAGTTAAAAGAAAGAGGAAAGGTGAAAATTCCCTCTGGGGTTTATTTAAAAATTTTAAGTTAGA
>CAZJYT010000021.1:0-7681 GCA_964550325.1 uncultured Candidatus Saccharibacteria bacterium
GTTTAGGATTTTGGATTTAGGATTTTTTTAAAAATCGGTAGGGGTCAGACCCCTGTCAGATTAACACCTCCTTTGGTGGCAAAATAAAATGACTTCGGTTACCTAACTTAAATGCTTAACACATTTCGGGCTACAGAATCTGGAGATAAAAAAAGCTAACTTTTAATTTTAAGAAATTTAATCTATACTTAAACTAATCTCATTAAAAATGTTTATCCCCGGAGAAAAATCAGTTTTTAAACCCACTCTCTCTCCTCTATCTCTTTTACTTTTTGCTCTCTCAGGAACTTTAGGAGGAGGTATTTTTGTTTTGATTGGAAAAGCAGGTAAATTGGCTGGATATTTTCTCCCTTTTTCATTTTTGATCTCAGGAATAATTGCCTTTTTAATTAGTAGAATATATGCCGAGCTTTCCTCTTCCATTCCTACTACTGGAGGAAGCTTCACTTATATCAAAAATGCCTTTGGTTCTAATTATTTTTTATTTTTGGTTTATTGGATTTTATGGTTGGCTCAGTTGGGATATAGCAGTTTAAATGCTCTGGGAGCAGGAATTTATCTCTCTTTAATTTTCCCTTTTCCTCCACTCTTAATTGCCCTGACAATAATTTTAATTTTTTTGATAATTAGTTTTTTAGGAACAAAAAAGATGCAAAAATTACAAATTATCATTGGAATAATTGTTTTAATTTCTCTTTTAATTCTTTGCGAAAGCCTATTCAAAACCTTCTCCTTCAAGATTGAAGCACCAGAAAATTATCTCTCTTTCAAGAACCTCTTGGGATTGTTGTGGGTATTACCTTTAACCTTTATTATCTTTATTGGTAATGAAAACATTACTACCTTTTCTCCCTATGTAAAGAATCCTTCTAAAAATCTTCCTCTTGTTTTAAGTTTAAATGTATTAATTTTAACTGCCTTCACTATTCTTTTTTCCTTTTTAATGATTAATTCTTTTCCTTCAAAAGAGCTATTTAATACTCTTGAGCCATTTTTTTTATTTAAAAAATATCTTGGTTCTAAAATAGGGCTTTTAGCTTTAATTTCTGCCATTCTCGCCTGTATAAGTAGTCTCTTTTTTTGTATCATTACCGCCTCTCATTCCGCCTATGCCTTAGGAAAAATGGGAGAGTTTCCTCAAATATTTTCTAAACTTAACGCAAAAAAATCTCCCGTTTTAAGTACCACCATCAGTGGAATTTTAGTGATTATCCTTTGTCTCTTTCAAAACCCTGAACTTTGTGCTAGGTTAACTAATATCGGTTTTTTTATGCAGTACATTGTTGTCTCTCTCTCCCTTATTAAATTAAGAAAAACTAGGCCTTATCTTCCTCGACCTTATTTAGTAAAACCCTTTCCTTTAATCCCTTACCTCTTGATTTTTTTTAGCTTAATCTTTTTATTGTTTAGTGGAATTAAGGCCTGGATCCTAACCATAATCTTTTCTTTAATAGGCACCTTCGTTTATTTCTTCAGGTATCTTACCAAAGAGAGAGGAATTTTGGTCTTCTTAGGAATAATATTATTCTTGGTTTTAACTCTTTCTATTTTCTCAATCTTGTATTTTCTCAGTTTACATTACTGAAAGAAGAACACCCCCTAATAGGTCAAAAATTCCTGCTGTTAGTAATAAAGAAATAAAGCCCAACCTAAAAGTGGGATTAAAAAGAAAAATCTCTAAATTTAGGGGTTCTATAACAAGAATAATACCAGCTAAAATCTCAATAATTCCTAAAAATATGAGACTTCCTCCAATTAAAATAGAAAATTTTTTAAAATTACCTAAAAGTTGGATTCTCTTGGCAATCTCTTGAGTCTCTTCTCTCTCTTTTATCAATTTCTCTATTGTCTCTGTAAGAATCTTTTCTCCTTTCAAGTTAATGGCATAATTTCTCAACAAACCATAAGAAATAGAGGAAGTCTGAATAATTTTTTCTTTTATCTCTTTCCAGCTATCTTCCTCATTAAAAGGAGAGCCTTTGGTATTGTTCAATAGATAATGAATAAAATCAATTTTTGAGGAATTGTTCTCTATGAAATTTAAAATCTTTTCTTTCTTCTCTTTCTCTTTCACTTCTTCTTCTACTTTTTCTACCTTCCTAAGAAGGAAATCTTTCATTTTCGTCATATGATTAATTTTTTGTCTTCTTTATTAAAAGATTTTCTTTTTTCATTTTACTTTTTACCTTAAAATTTTGCAAATTTTTAATATTCTCAATTTAAACCTACATCCTCAGGTGATAAAAATACCTTGACAATTATTGTCGAAATCTTACAATAAAAAAAGTTATGAAAAAGTCTTGGAAACAATTCTCTGAGTTTTTTCCTCTTTTTCTCTTTATCTTTTTGATCTTATCTTTATTTTCTTTTTTCCCAAATAATTCAAAAGAGAAAGAAGACTCTTATTTCTTTGTCTCTAAAAAAAAATTAGCTCTCACTTCTTCTTTTAATTCTCCTTTAAAATATTTTAATTTCTCTTTAATCAAGAATACTGCCTTCAGAGAAATCTCTCCTCCCTATCTCTTCAAACCCCAGGTATTAGCAGTAAAAACTGAGAAAGAAAGAACAACCTCTCTTTCCACGATGTCTTCTTACAAAAAAGAAATTAAAAAATATGTTGTTAAAAAGGGAGATACTCTCTGCTTAATTGCTGAAAAATTTAAAATTACTCCTCAGACAATAAAATGGGCAAATGATCTAAAAAATTCATTGATAAAGCCTGGACAGGAGTTAATTATCTTACCGGTAGATGGAGTCTTACATGTGGTAAAAAAAGGAGATACGGTAACAAAATTAGCAAAAAAATATAAGGTGGCAAAAGAAGATATCATTAACTTTAACGGACTTTCTGAGGACGGGAAGTTATTTGAAAACGAGGTATTAATTATTCCTGGTGGGGAAAAACCAAATGATTCTTTTTCAAAAACCTCCTCAAAACCAAAAATTAGAAAAAAGGGAAATTACTATTATCCTTGGGGTTATTGTACCTTTTGGGCGGAATATAAATGGCAGACAGAACAAAAAAGAAAAGTACCCTCCTTTTTTGGTAATGCAAAGAATTGGCTAAAAAGAGCTAAAGCTAGTGGATATAAGGTGTGTGAGGGAGCAAGCTGTCCTCCAAAAAAAGGAGCAATAATTTCTTTAAAAACTTCTCATCCATTGGGTCATGTTGCTTATGTAGAGGAGGTAACTCCAAATTATGTGGTATTCTCTGAAATGAATTACTATGGCTTTGGGAAAGTAAACTATCGGAGGTTAAAAATAGGAGATAAGAGAATTAGAGGTTATATTTACTGAAAATTATCAAGATTAAACCTAAAGGATAAAGCCTCGCTTACATGGTCAAACAATATCTTCTCTGAACTTTCTAAATCAGCAATGGTTCGGGCTACCTTTAATACGCGGTGGTAGCCCCTTGCTGAAAGTCTTCCAGAATCCACAAAAGATTTCAAAAGAGATTTAGATTTATCATCTATCTGACAATACCTCTCAATTTTTGAAACTGGAATTTCTGAATTTAAAAGGAATTTTTCTTTTTTATATCTTTCTCTTTGAATCTGCTGAGCCCTCAAAACCTTTTCTCTTATCATTGAGGTAACATCTTCCTGAAAAGAAATCAATTTCTCAAATTCCACTTTTTTTACATTAATAAACAAATCAATCCTATCACTCAGAGGTCCTGACAGTTTTCTTTGATACATTCTAATTTGAGAGTTGGTACAGGTACATTCTCTATCAGGAGAACCATAGAAACCACAAGGACAAGGGTTAGAAGCAGCAATTAAAGTGAATTTTGCTGGAAAAGAAAGAGAATATCTTGCACGCAAAATAGTAATTTTCCCATCCTCTAAGGGCTCTCTTAAACTTTCTAAAACATCGCGATGAAACTCAGGAAGCTCATCCAAAAACAAAACTCCGCGGTGGGCTAAAGTAATCTCTCCCGGGCGGGGAGGATTACCACCACCAATTAAGGCGGTTTCAGAACAAGTATGATGGGGCGCTCTAAAGGGCCGTTGGGTTAAAAAGGGTTTTTGAGGAGATAAATAACCAACAATACTGTAGATTTTAGTTACCGCTAACGATTCTTCAAAAGAAAGGGGAGGTAAAATAGAAATAATTGACTTTGCTAATAAACTTTTACCAGTTCCAGCAGGTCCTATCATTAAAACATTATGTCCTCCTGCTGCTGAAATTATCAGAGCTCTTTTGGCAAATTCCTGTCCCTTAATATCACTTAATCTAATTAGATTTTCTTCTCTAAAGGAAAAATTTTTAAAAGAAGTAATATGAGGTAAAATTTCTTTTTTTCCTTCCAAATAATCAATAGTCTCTTTTAAGGTTTCCACCCCAATTATTTTTATTCCTCTCACTAATCCTGCCTCTGATAAATTATCTTTTGGTAAAATTATTTCTTCAAATCCTTTCTCTTTAGCAGTTAAAGTAAAACACAGAGCTCCTTTTATAGGTCTTACTTTTCCATCTAAACCTAGTTCTCCTAAAAAAATTTTATTTTTAGGATTAAATCTTATTTTTTTCTCAGCCAATAAAAAACCTAAAGCAATAGGTAAATCATAAATGGCTCCTTCTTTTTTTAAATCAGCAGGAGCTAAAGAAACCAAAACCTTAATTGGCTGAGAAAGGGGAGAAGAGAATCCAGAGTTTTCTAGGGCTGAAGCCACCCTTTCTTTTGACTCCTGGACAGCTTTATCAGGTAAACCTACAATATTGAAAGAGCGTAGACCAAAATTAGTTTCTGTTTCAATTTCAATAATTTGAGTTTCCAAACCCAAAAGAGCAGCTGAAAAAATCTTAGAGAGCATACCTCAAACATCCCCTTCATTCTTTTCCTCTTCTTTTCTTTTCTTAAGAGATTTAATCTTCTTACTAATCATTTCAAATATCCTCTTTTTTCTCTCTATTTCCTTCTCTGGTATCTTTTCCTTTTCTTTCGGTTCTTCCTTTTGCTCCTCTTTAGTTGACGGAGAAGGGGCCTGATAAATTTCTTTGGGAATATTTTCTAAAAAGTAAGGAAGTTTTTCTTTTTCTCCTTTAGTTATTTCTTCTTTGGGAGGAGTAGACTCTTTTTCTAAAATCTTGGATTTCTCTTTTTCTACGCCAGCTTCTTCTACACCAACTTCTTTTGGTCTTTCTTCTTTTTCAGTCTTTTCTAATTTCTCTTTAACTTCTTTCTCCTCAACCTCTGGCTTTTTTTCTTTTGTTACAGCTTGAGAAGGTTTTTCCGTCTTCTCTGTCACTTCTTCTTTCTTAAAAGAAGGAGGAGGTTTT
The DNA here is from genome assembly GCA_964550325.1 of uncultured Candidatus Saccharibacteria bacterium. Taxonomy (GTDB): domain Bacteria; phylum Patescibacteriota; class Minisyncoccia; order Minisyncoccales; family CAZJYT01; genus CAZJYT01. Next base: position 5,287 of record CAZJYT010000021.1, read on the forward strand.
TTTTCTTCTTCTTTTTTTAATTTCCTAAGTTTTTCCTCTAATTCCTCTTCCTTTTCTAATAAATCTTGGTATCTCTTTCTTTTTTTCTTTAACTTCTCATCAAGCTCTTTTAGCCTTTTATCAAATTCCCATCTTCTCTTCTCAATTTTCGTTCTTTCTTTTTCTTTCTCTCTTCTTTCCACCTCTATCCTTTGCTCTTCCTTCACAATCTTTTCAAGCTCTTTTTCTAAATTTTCCTCTTGAGAAATTATTTGTTGAAAATCTCTTTCAATTTCCTTTTTCTGATGAGAGAATTTTTCAATTAAATCTCCTAAAGGCAAAAGTTCTTCTTCTATTTTTTCTATCTCTTTTTTAATCACCAATACTTCTAATTCATTAGAAATCTTTCTTAATTCTTCTTTTATTTCTCTTTCTCTTTCTGATACCCTGTTATATTCAGCCTGGACTTCCCCATACTTTCTCTCTACAGCTTTAATTTCATCCTGAATCCTCCATTTATCCATTTCAGTAATATGGAGAGTCTCAGCTATTTTCTGTCTCTCTTTCTCCCATTTCTCTCTTTCTTCTAGAGAAGAGGCTGCTCTTTCTTTATTTTCAATTTCTCTCTTTTGCTCTTCTATTTTTTCTTCCTCTCTCAGTACCAATCTTAATTGTTCTCTTAATTTTGCCAATTGTTGTTCTATTGGAAAATGTTCTTTTCTTGCCTCTAACTCTTTTTTCTTTAATAACAAAGGAGAAAGCTCTGCTTCTAAGGCTTTCCTTTTCTTCTCTAATTCTTTTATTTTTTCTTGAGAATTTTTTTCCATTAGGGTTTCTTTCTTCTAATTATTAAAGTCTTTATCTTCTGAAAAAAAGAAGGTCTTTTTTTCTTTTCCTCTTCTTCCTCCTCTAAGTTTTCCACCCTAGCCTCCTCTTCTTCCTTCTTCTTCTCTAAATCTTCTCTCTCAGAAATCTGAGGAGGTTGAAAAACAGTTTCTTCTTTTTCAAATTTTTTTGCTAACTCCTCAAAATTTAACTCTTCAGCTACCTCTTTTTCTGCCTCCCCTCCCTTTTCTTTCTTTTCTTCCTTTTCCTCTCTTTCTTCTATTTTTTTTACTTTCTCTCTCTTTTCTTCTATTCCTTCCTTCTCTTCTAAGACCTTTTCTTCTTTAGATACCGCTGGAATTTCTTCTTTTGCTAATTCTTTCCCCTCTTCTTTGATTTTTTCTTCTTCTTCTTTGACCTCTTCTTTTTGTTCCTCAATCTTCTCTTCTTTCTCCTCTTTTGCCATTTCCTCTTTCAACTTCATTTTTTTCTCTTCTCTCAATCTCATCTCCTCCGCCTCAGCTTTCGAAGGGACCTTTTCTTTCCTTCCAAGCTTTTCCTCTATCTCATCGATTCTTTTTCTTATATCTTCTCCTTGTCTTATTATCTCCTGAATTTCTTTCTCAACCTTCTCTGTCTTCTTTTTTACTTCCTTCAACTCTTTTGCCGCTCTCCATCTCATTTCTTCAATCTGTCTCCTTTGCTGGGTCTTTTCCCACCACAATTCTTCTAATTCTCTCTCTTTAGTGGGACTAATAATTCCTTTGCGGATCTCTTTTTTTTGATTTTCAATTTCTGCTACCTCTGCCTCAACCGCTTTTTCTCTCTCTACTATCTCTTCAAACCTCCTCTGAAGTCTATCCTTTTCCTGAAGGATCTCTTTTCCTTTCTCTTCTGCTAAAGAGAGTTTTTTATTAATTTCTTCTAACTCTCTCTTAAGTTTTATTCTTTCACTCTCTAATAAAACTTCCTGAAGTTGTTTTTTATATCTTTCTTCTCTTAAAAACAATCTTTCTTCCTCAAGAGTAACCTGAGTGAGTTTCTCTTGATAATTTCTAATATCATCTTTCCAGCTCCACTTAGTTTCTTCAATCTTTCTAATCCTATCTTCAATCTCTCTCCGTTTTAACTCCCACTTTTGAATTTCTTCAGGAAGAGAAGCCTCCTTTTCTTTTTTTTCAACTCCCTCTTTTTCTTTTTCAATCTCTTTTTCTTGTTTGGAAATATCTATTATTTTCTCTTTAAATTTATCTATTTCCTTTAGAATCTCTCCTTTTTTTTCTTCTAATTCCTTCTTTTGAAGAGAAATTTTTCTAATCTCTCCCTGAAGATATTCTATTTCCTTTTCTAATTCCTCCAATGTTTTTTTCTTTTTTGGCCCCTTAATTGGGAATGCTTCTTCTTTTACTTCCTCTTCTTTTACTTCTTCCTTTGGTTTTGATTTTTCTTCTTTTAACTTGGTTTTCTCCTCTGACTTTATCTCTTTTTCTTTCTCTGGCTGCTTCTTTTCTTTTTCTTTTTTTACTTCTCCTTTTTTTACTTCTTCCTCTTCTCCCTCTAGTTTTTCTTTTTCTAACCTCTTTTCCTTTTT
>CAZJYT010000021.1:7781-14676 GCA_964550325.1 uncultured Candidatus Saccharibacteria bacterium
TTACTTCTTCCTCTTCTCCCTCTAGTTTTTCTTTTTCTAACCTCTTTTCCTTTTTCTTCTCTATATCTTCTTTCATTGTCCGAATATCCAAATCCTCAAACGATTCCTCAGAAAGATTATCATCTAAAGGTGTTTTCATATAATTATTTTATCATATCTTTTAAAAAAATTTCAATACGAACTTTCCCGTCTTATCGCTTTAACCTATTTAAAGATTCAGGTCTAAATTTAGGATTTACTAAAGAGAGATTGACTCTTCCCAACTCATCTATAGAAATTACCCTTACTACAACAATTTTCCCAGGGCGAAGGGAACACCTACCTGAAAACTGAGAGACATGCAGGAGCCCTTCTTTTCCTGGTAGAATTTCTACTAAAGCTCCGAAATGTAGAATTCTAGTCACTCTTCCTTGAAAGGTCTCTCCTATTTTTATTTCCTTAGTGATATTTTTAATCCAGGTAATTGCTTTCTCAACCGCATTCCTACTCTCTCCAATCACATAAATTTTTCCATCTTCTTCAATATCAACTGAAACCTCACATTGTTCAATAATTTCATTAATCATTTTCCCACCAGGACCAATTACATCTCTGATTTTCTTAGGATTAATTTTAATACCTAAAATTTTAGGAGCAAAAGGGGAAAGTTTCTCTCTTGGTTTGCTTATAGCTTTTCTCATCTCTTTTAAAATCTCCAACCTTGCTTTTTTCCCTCTTTCTAAGGCCTTCTTAAAAATTTCTTTAGTAATTCCCAAGATTTTCACATCCATTTGAATACCGGTTATTCCATCTTCAGTGCCAGCAATTTTAAAGTCCATATCTCCATGATGATCCTCTGGTCCCTGAATATCTGTTAAAAGTTTATATCTTTTATAATCAGCTAAAATTAACCCAATTGCAATTCCAGTAGCTGGTTTTTTTATTGGAACACCTGCATCCATCAATGCTAAAGAAGAAGAAGAAACTGCTGCCATTGAGGTAGAGCCATTCGAAGACAAAATTTCAGAAACTATCCTCACCGCATAAGGAAACTTCTCAAAAGGAGGAAGCAGAGGTAAAAGGGATCTTTCAACTAACATTCCATGACCTATTTCTCTTCTCCCGGGTCCCTTAAGGGGTTTTATTTCTCCCGCACAATAAGGTGGGAAATTGTAATGATGCATAAATCTCTTTTTCCCACTAATTTCCATTCCTTCTAATAGTTGCATATCATTAGGACCCCCCAAAGTAAGAATAGAAAGAGATTTTGTCCTTCCTCGGCAAAAAAGAGCAGAACCATGAGTTCTCGGAATTACATTTACCCTGCATTCTACTTTTCTAATTTCATCTAATTTTCTACCATCTGGCCTTCTTTCTTTTTCTAAAATATTTTTATGGACAATTCTATCAATTTCTCTCTCAAAAAAAATTTTCACATAATCCACCTCCTCTGGATATTTCTCTTCAATTCTCTTGCAAACCTCTTCTCTCAAATTTTCTATTCTTTTCTCTCTTTTTTCCTTATCTACCTCAAAAAGAGCCCCTTCTAACTCACTGTTTAATATCTTTCTTGCCTCCTCCTCAATTTCTTCTTTAGAATCTTTTTCAACTCTTATTTTCTCCTTTCCCTCTTTCTCTTTTATTTCTTTTTGAAAAGAAATAATTTTCTTTAAATAGGGAACTGCGAATTCAAAAGCTTCCAAAATTTCTTTTTCCCTGGCTTCATTAAAACTTCCCTCTATCATATTCACCAATACTCCCTCAGGAACCGCCGGAAATTCTACCACTGAGAAGACCACATCTATTTTACTTTCTTCTCTTTCTTCATAAGTCGGATTTAAGACAAAATTATCTCCTATTTTTCCTACCCTTACTGCCCCAATAGGTCCCCTCCAGGGAATGTCCGAAACCAATAAAGCAATAGAACTTCCTATTAGGCCTAAAATATCTGGGTCATTTTTACTATCCCAAGATAAAACAGTATTAATAATCTCTACCTCTCGATTAAAATCTTTAGGAAAAAGAGGGCGCACCGCTCTATCAATCAGTCTTGCATTACAGATTGCTTCATCAGAAGGACGGCTCTCTCTTTTAACATATCTGGGTCCCTTAATCTTTCCGGCTGCATAGTATCTTTCTTCATATTCTAAAGTAAGAGGGAAAAAACCAATTTCTCTTTTCTCATACTTTGACATTACCGCAGTAGAAAGAACTGTTGTCTCTCCATATTGGACAAAACAGGCACCGTTTGCCTGTTCAGTTAAGTTATTAATCTTGACAATTAACTCTTTATTTCCTATTTTCTTTTTATATTCCTTTTCCTCTATCATTTTTCGCCTTATTTTTTTAACTTTAATAAATATTTCTTAGGATTATCTTCTAAATCAATGAACTCATCTGCTATTTCTTTTAATTTGGAGGAAGTAGATCTTCCAAACGCAATCACTTCAACTCTTTTTCCTTGATTTTTTAAATACTCTACTAACTGTAAAAAATCTCCATCACCTGAAGCTAAAACAATTACATCAACGCTTTGGCTAATTCTAATAGCATCTACTGTAATTCCTACATCCCAATCAGCCTTTTTTAATCCACCAAAAAATTCCTGTAAATCCTTTACCCTGGTCTCAATTCCTATTTTCTGTAAGGCAGAAAAAAAAGGTTTTTCCTCACCGGTCTTAGTTCTCACTACATAAGCAAAGGCTCTAATGAGATTCCTTCCTCCAATAGCAGTCTTGAGAATTTCTTTGAAATTTACTCTTGCCTGATATAGATGTCTTGCTGAATGATATAAATTTTGGACATCAATGAGCACCCCTACTCTCTGCCCAGAATGTTTAAAAACCATAAAAAATTACTTCTTCAATCCTAATTTTTTTATCAGATTATAATATCTTTCAGGGTCTTCTCTTTTAAGATAGTTAAGAAGAGCTCTCCTTTTCCCAATCATTTTGAGTAATCCTCTCTTTGAGTGAAGATCCTTAGGATAACTTTTAAGATGAAGAACTAATGACCTAATTCTCTCAGAAATTAGAGCAATTTGAACCTCACAGGAACCAGTATCTTTGTCGTGAAGTCTGTATTTTTTAATAATTTGATTTTTCTGGTCTTGGGTGAGCATTTATAATTTATTTTTTTCTGTCTCTTTAATCTCTTCCATTGATTTTACATCTATTTTCCAGCCTGTCAATTGAGAAGCTAATCTCACATTCTGTCCATCTTTACTTATTGCCAAAGATAGCTGTTCTTTCGGCACAATTGCTACCGCCTTGTTTTTTGGCAAAATTCTTACTTCTAAGACTTTAGCAGGAGAAAGAGCATTAGCAATATATTCTTTTGGCTCATCAGAATATTGAATAATATCTATTTTTTCTCCTCCTAATTCATTTATCACTGTCTGAACCCTAACCCCCCTTTGTCCTACCATAGCTCCAATAGGATCCACCCCCTTCTCCAGTGAAGTCACCGCAATCTTGGTCCGAGAACCTGCTTCTCGAGCAATAGACTTTATCACTACTTGACCACTTGCAATCTCAAGCACTTCCAATTCAAAAAGTTTTGACACTAATTTTGGATATTTTCTTGATAAAATTATCTTAGGACCCTTGGTTGTTTGTTCTACCCTCAAAACATATGTCTTCAACCTTTGGCCAACACGATAAAACTCTCCTGGTATTTGTTCTTCTCTTGGTAAGATACCTAAGGTCCTTCCAAGATTAAAATAAATATTTTTACCTTCGATCCTTTGAATAATCCCAGAGACCACCTCTCCTTCTTTAGCCTTGAACTCTTCATAAATAGCTTCTTTCTCAGCCTCTCTAATCTTTTGAATAATCACCTGCTTTGCGGTCTGACTAGCAATCCGGCCAAAGTCTTTGGCTGGTTTTAAAGGAATTTTTAATTCCTCATTAACCTTTATCCCTGGTTTAATTCTCTCTGCTTCTTCTAATAAAATATGGCGATCCGGATTAAATTTTATTTTCTTCTCTATCGAATCTTTCTCTTTAGAAGACAAAGACTTTAGCTTCTCCAATTCTTCTTCTGAATAAATCATTTCTTTATTTACTACTATTTTCACTTGCCAAAACCTCATCTCTCCAGTTTTAAAGTCAAGTTTTGCCTTAATAATTTGACTCTTTCTTCCATATTCTTTCTTATAGGCAGAGGCAATAGCTGCTTCTACTGATTCCAAAACCTTCTCTTTCGAAATTTTTTTTTCTTCTGCTAATTGAGAAAGAAGTAAATTTAGGTTTTTTAAATCCATATTTATTTTTTTTCTTCTAAAATAGTCTTTAAAATAACTTCCTTTCCTTCTCTTAATACCTTCATTGTAATTTCCTCTCCTATTTGGTGTTTGTTAAGAATCTCTATTAAGGGATTATCTTCAGTTATTTTTTCTCCATTAATTTCTAAAATAATATCATACTCTTTTAACCCTGCTTTCTCTGCTGAAGAATTTTTTACCACTGGTTCCTCCCCTAAGGTTTGCCTAATAATTAAGGCACCATAATTTACTGGTAACTTATGAATTTTGGCAATGGTATCATTTAAGACTATATATCTTATTCCCAAAAAGGGTTTTCTTATCTTCCCACATCTTTTCACCTCTTCCAGATCTTTCTTTGCATAGTTAATCGGAATAGCAAAACCAATATTCTCTGCTCCCATTACCATAGCGGTATTAATTCCAATAGCTTTAGCTTCCATATTTACTAAAGGTCCACCTGAATTTCCAGGATTGATAGCAGCATCTGTCTGAATTAACCCCCTCAAACTAGTGGCTTTTTGAAAAAAATTACTATAAGCGGTAATCCTTCTACTTAGCCCAGAAATAATACCTGAAGAAATGGTATCCTCAAACTCTCCCAAAGAATTTCCAATGGCAACTACTGTTTCTCCTAATTCAATTTTGTCAGAATCTCCTATTTCTAAATAAGGAAAATTTTCTCCCTCAATCTTAAGAATAGCAACATCAATTAAAGCATCTCTTGCTAGCACCTTGGCTGGGTATTTATGCTCCGGATCTACAATAACTGTATAATCTGCATTGGGATCAGAAACTACATGATTGCAGGTCAAAACATATCCATCAGAAGAAACAATAAACCCTGAGCCTCCTCCAATTTTTGTCTTTTGTCTTTTCCCTTTTACTTTGGGATAAATAAATTCTTCTCCACCCAAAGGAAAAAAATAAAATCCTTCTACCTGGGGTAGATCTTTGGTAATTACAATAGTTATTACTGCCGGACAAACCTTCTTTGCTATCTCAACTATTGGTGACTTTGCCATTTGTTTTATCGCTTTATCATTGTAACATTAAAATCTCTATTGTCAATAATAAGAAAGAGTGATATAATTTAAAAGCTCTTTTGTCCCTGTAGCTCAAAGGGAAAGAGCACATCCCTCCTAAGGATGGGATAGAGGTTCGATTCCTCTCAGGGACATCAGTCGGGCCGTTAGCTCAATTGGGAGAGCACCTCGATGGCATCGAGGAGGTCGTGGGTTCAAATCCCACACGGTCCACCAATAAATTTGTCTTTAAGAAATTTCTCATTTTAAAATTTTTTTTTAGAATGGCCTCTTCTCCTTATCATATTGCAATTGTGGGAATCGGAGGAAGAACAGGCTCAATGTTTGGTTTTGAGCTAAAAGATAAGGCAAAGATTTTAGGAATTGCAAAAAACAAAGAGAAAGAATTAGTCAATCAAAAAAAAATATTTATTGAAAGAAACCATCAGTCTTTAGTACCCTTAAATGTAGAAATTATAAAAGAAAGTGACTTCTCCTCTTTTTATTTACCAGAATTTATTCTTTTGACTACCAAAAACCCGGTAGAGGAAATAGTTGAATATTATTATCAAAAGATCAAAAGTGAAGAAAGATTACCTGCCTTGGTTTTGTCGCAAAATGGAAAAAGAGCAATAGAAGAAGCAAGGAAGGCCTTGGAAAGGGTTTTAGGAAAAAGAGAAAAAGAGGTAGAGATAATAAGGGTAAATCTGTTTAATGCCATAGAAAGAAAAGAAAAAGAAAATAAAATCATTATTAGTTATAATCTTCCTATTCGTATTTCTATGGGGAGTTTAGAAAAAGAGAGACAAGGGGAAAGGCTTTCTTTAATTTTTAAAAGAGCGGGAATGAGAGTGAAAAAAATTCCTCCAGAGGAAATCAGAAATATGGAATACTCAAAATTATTCTTAAATTTAATTGGTATGAGCTGTGCCAGTAGAAATATCTCATTAAGAGAAGGCTTTCTTCAAAAAGAGGTATTTAAAGAAGAGATCTCTGCTTTAAAAGAATACATTAAAGTGGTAAGAGCAAAAAAGGGAAATTTCTTGAATCTATTTTACCCTATCAAAATCTTTGCCTTCTTAATTGAAAAATTGCCGTTTTCGCTCTTATTTCCCTTGAGAAAGAGCATTTTAAAAATAATAGAAAAGGGAAGAAGTAAAAAAGAAAAAGGAAATTTGGATGAAATTGATTATTATAATGGAGAAGTGGTAAAATTAGCAAGGGAATGCAAAATCTCTGCTCCCGTTAATGAAAAAATTTTAAAGAGAGCAAAAGCAATTTTGAAAAAGGTGGGATGCCAGAGTGGTTGAATGGGCCTGCCTCGAAAGCAGGTATGCCTTTTTAGGGCATCGGGGGTTCAAATCCTCCTCCCACCGCTAATATTCAATTTCTGAATTTTTGAAATCAAAAAAATTTTCCATACTAAAATTTAGAGCTTTAAACCAATCTTTTTTAGAAATCGCAAGCTGGGTTGCAATTTTTTTCTATTTTAATTAGTTAAAGTTTAAAATAAAAAATATGAGAAAAACAGGGAAATTTTTAAAAATCCCTTACGACTTCCGCCGACCGACCTGGAAAAGAATCAAAGAACGGTGTTGGAACCCCAAAGACAAACGAATTTTTGTTC
>CAZJYT010000022.1:0-14643 GCA_964550325.1 uncultured Candidatus Saccharibacteria bacterium
AATATGCGAATGGTTATTTATAAAGTTGTGGGAGTAATTTTGGGACTGGTTGGAGTAGCTCTCGGTTTTTCTATTTGGTTAGGGATTGGACAATCTTTTAGGATTGTTTTTGGTTCAGTTTATGTTTTGTTTTTGCCAGGTTTGGTTTTGACATTTGTTTTTTTCAAGAAAGATGAAATAGATATTATTGAAAGGATTGCTCTATCTTTTGCTCTATCTATTGCGGTGGTTCCTTTATTGGTTTTTTATCTAAATCTAATGGGAGTAAAAATTAATATTTTAAATGTTAGTTTGATAATTGCTGGGATTATTATATTGGGATTAGGAGTGATTTTTAGAGACAGATTTAAAAGATTTAAGATCAAAGACAACTCCTCAGCTAAGTGATTCAATTTAACTCTTTCTCTTTACTTAATCTATTTTCTGGTGTATAAAGAATAATAAATCTATTTATTTTAATAAATGTTATTTTAATTAATAAATGCAGAAGAAGGCATTTCCTAAAAAACCTAAGATAGGAATAATTGGAGTGGGGATGGTTGGAGGAGCTGTATTTCGCTATTTTAAGAAAAAGAAAATAAAAACTTTTTTATATGATAAAGGGAAGAAATTAGGTTCTATTGAGGAGGTTAACAAGGCAGATATTATATTTATTTGTGTCCCCACACCCTTTACTAAGAAGAAAGGATTTGATTTAGCTTATGTTGAAGAAGCTGTTTCTAATATAAGAGGCAAAAAGATAGTGGTTATAAAATCAACGGTTTTGCCTGGAACAACCGAGATATTTCAGAAGAGGTTTCCCCAACATAAATTTTTATTTAATCCAGAATTTCTTAGCGAGGCAACAGCAGATTATGACTTTCAATACCCTGATAGGCAGATTATCGGTTATACCAAGGAAAGCAAAGATATAGCTGAGGATATTTTGAAACTACTTCCCAGAGCTTCTTTTGAGAGCGTTATTCCAACAACAGAGGCTGAGATGGTAAAATATTTTAATAATACCTTTAATGCAATTAAAGTAATTTTTGCCAATCAGATGTATGATTTATGTCAGGCCTTGAATGTAAATTATGATAATGTTATGGAGGCTGCCGCAAAAAGTAAATTTATTAAAACCAAAGATCACCTGAATATTTGGCATAAAGGTTATAGGGGTTATGGCGGAAAATGCCTCCCTAAAGATATTCGTGCTCTTATTCAATTTGCGGATTCGATTGGAGTTGATTTAAAGCTTCACAAAACAGTTGAGAAGATTAACAATCAATTAATGAAAGCCCAAGGAATTAAAGATCCTGAGAAACTCTCAAAAAGGGAATAATGGAGAGAAAAAAATATGATCCCGCCTCATGGAGAAAAATTAGTCAAAAAAATTGTTCCTTTTTCTGAAAAGGAGGAAATTTTGAAAAATCAAGAAAATTATCCTAAGATTTTTTTAGATTCAGAACAGGTGAAGGATGTGAAAAATATTGCTGAGGGTGTTTATTCTCCTTTAGAAGGTTTTTTGAAAGAAGAAGATTTTTTGAGTGTTTGCGAGAGAATGCGGTTGAAAGATGGGACGGTCTGGCCAATTCCGATTGTATTAGATATTTCAAAAGAAGATATAAAGAGGATAGAAAAAAAGGAAAAAGTTCTTTTAGTAAGCAAAGAGGGAAAGCCTATCGCCATTTTGAAGGATTTTCAAATTTATTCCAATAAAAAAGACTTTTTTGTTGAGAGTGTTTTTGGGACTAAAGACAGGAATCATCCTGGGGTGAATGATGTCTACGAGCAAAAAGAATTCTTAATTGGAGGAGAAATAGAATTACTGGATGAAGAAAAAGATTATTATCCAGAGCATTACCTTACTCCAACCGAAACTAGAGAAATTTTTCAGAAAAAGGGCTGGCATAAGGTTGCCGCTTTCCAAACAAGAAATGTTCCTCATCGGGGTCATGAGTTTTTACAAAAAGAGACCTTAAAAGTAGTAGATGGACTTTTTATTCAACCAGTTATCGGAGAAAAGAAATTAAACGATTTCAAAGATGAGTATATTATAGTCTCTTATGATGTTTTGATTGAAAGGTATTATCCGAAAGATAAAGTGGTTTTTGGTATTTTGCCTTTAAAAATGAGATACGCAGGTCCGAGAGAGGCTGTTTTTCACGGATTAGTTAGAAAAAATTTTGGCTGTACTCATTTTATTGTTGGTAGAGATCATGCTGGTGTAGGAAATTATTATCCACCTTTTGCCGCTCAAGAAATTTTTAATAATTTCAAAAAAGAAGAAATCGGAATTGAGGTTTTAAAATATCCTGAGGTAGTTTATTGCCCTTCTTGTAAAAAGCATGTATTTTTAAATGACTGCCCTCACCAAGAAAAGATATTTTTTAGCGGTACAAAACTCAGAAATTTTATTAAAAACAAGGTTCAACCACCCTCTTATTTGATTCGACCAGAGGTGTATTACTTTCTAACCCATAGCTATAATTCTTTAGTGGATGAAATGTATAAAACGAAGAAGAAAAACAAGAAAGGATTTGTTTTGTGGTTTACAGGACTCAGTCAGGCTGGGAAGACAACTATTGCAGATAGAGTATCTAAAATTTTAAAAGAAAAAGGCTTGAAAATAGAAAGATTGGATGGAGATGTGTTTCGTCAGTACTTAAGTTTTGACCTTGGTTTTTCAAAAGAAGATAGGGAGGAGAATATTAGAAGGGTTGGAGTGATATGTAAGCTTTTAAGTAAAAACGGTTTTGGAGTGATTGCATCTTTTATTTCTCCTTATAAAAAATCACGAGAAGAAGTAAGAAAGAAGGTTGAAAACTTTATAGAGGTGTTTTGTAATTGTCCTTTAGAGGTTTGTGAGAAGCGAGATGATAAAGGTCTTTACCAAAAGGCAAGAAGAGGAGAGATTCAAAATTTTACTGGAGTTTCTGATCCCTACGAGCCACCAGAGAATCCAGAGATTGAGTTAAAAACAGATAATGAGACAATTGAAGAGTGTGTCCAAAAGGTAATCAGTTATTTAAAAGAAAATGATTTTATCTAATCAAGATATTTTATGAATAAAATACTTGTTACAGGAGGAGCAGGGTTTATAGGTAGTCATTTGACAGAAAAACTTTTAGCTGAAGGAAATGAGGTCTTTACCATTGATGATCTCTCGACCGGGAGTTTGAGAAATATAGGGCATCTTTTTGACAATCAAAAATTTCACTTTGTCAAAGGCTCTGTTTTAGATAAGAATTTGATGGCAAAGATGATTTCTGAAGTGGAGGAGGTTTATCATTTGGCAGCAGCAGTTGGAGTGAGAACTATTTTAGGGAAGCCCTTGAATTCGCTTTTGACAAATATCAAAGGCACAGAAAATGTCTTAAGAGAAGCAGCAAAAAGGAAAATTAAAGTTTTAATTACTTCAACCTCAGAGGTTTATGGTAAAGATGGCAAACTTCCTTTCAAAGAAGAAGATGATAGAACCTACGGTTCAGTTTATAATGATCGTTGGGTTTATGCTTTCAGTAAAGCAATTGATGAATTTTTAGCCTTGGCTTATTTTAGAGAGAAGAAATTACCAGTAGTGATTGTCCGGCTTTTTAATGTTATTGGGCCTCGACAAACGGGAAGATATGGAATGGTTGTTCCAACCTTTATCAGGCAGGCTTTAAATGGAGAACCAATCACTGTTTTTGGTGATGGAAAACAGACTCGTTGTTTCGCTGATGTAGCAGATATAGTTCCTGCTTTAATTAAATTAATGAAGACAGAAAAAGCACAGGGTAAGGTGGTGAATTTGGGTTCTGATCAGGAGATTACTATTAATGAATTAGCGGAAAAAGTGAAGAAATTAACCTCTAGTCCTTCAGAGATAGTTCATATTCCTTATGAAAAGGCATATCCAGAAGGGTATGAAGATATGCGACATCGAATGCCTGATCTGACAAAGGTGAAAAAGCTGATAGATTTTAAACCAAAAATAACCTTAGAAGAAAGCATTAAAAAAATTATTAGCTCTTTTAAATCATGAGGATTTGTTTTACTTCTATTGATGTTGAGACTAACCCCACTGCCTTAGAAGAGGTTTTAGAACTATTTAAAGAACTTGGTATTGAGGCTACATTGTTTGTTAGCGGAGAAATTTTAGAGAGATATCCTGAGAGATTCAAAAAGTGGCAGAGAGATTTTGAAATTGCTTCCCATTCTTTCTCTCATCGTTTCTGGCCAGAACTTTCAGAGATAGAGAGAAAAAAAGAGTTAGATAGATTTGTCAATCTTTACAAAAAAATTTTTAATAAAACCCCTTTTGGTTTTAGAGCCCCTTCTCACCTTATTGATGAAAAAGGAATGAAGCTTTTGGAAAAGTTTGAATTTTTATATGATTCCAGCATTTTACCCCACTATCCTTTCTTCAAAAGATATCGTGGGTTTAAAGGAAAAGCTCCGCTCTTGCCTTATTTCCCTTCGTTTGAAAATTGCCGCAAGAGCGGAGAAATGAGAATACTTGAGATTCCAACAACTGGTCAGATTTTTGGTATTCCTTTGACTGGAATTTGGATACGGAAACTTCCACTTTTTGTTTATGAACTTCTGTTTTTATTGCATTCTCCATCTTTTTTAACTTTACTTCTCCACTCTTTTGATGTCCCAAATCAAGGATTCCTAAAGAAATTAAAAAAACTCTTAAAGCTCTTAAAAAAGAAAAATTATCAATTCTTAAAAGGGATTCAGATTTATGAGAAATTTTCAAAAGATTGAAGATAAAAAAGAATGGCAGGAACTTTTAAACAAAACCCTCTTTAGGACTTTTTTTCATAATTTAGAATGGGAGGAATTTTTAGAAAAAAATTTTAAATGGCTAAAATTTGAAAGATATCTTTACAAAAGAGATCTTCTTTTAAGCTTTGCTCGATATAGAATCTTTGGTTCTGAACACATAGTTTCTCATCCTTTTTGTGAATATGGAGGACCCTTACCCTTGAAAGAAAAGATTGACTTTTTAGAGTTTAAAAAAGATTTACTCAGAGAATTTAGAGTTCCTTTGAAAATTAGTTTTCACCCAAAACTTCTTCCTTTCTTTATTAATATTTATAGTGAGCTTGGTGGGAGAAGGGAAACCTTCTTTTTTGAAGATTTAGATAAAAGAAGAGTAGAGGAGATTTGGAGATTGTTGGATAGAAATCGTCACCGGGCTATTAAAAAAGCCAAAGGATATAATTTTCAAATTGAAGAATGCCAGAGCGAAAAAGAACTAAGAAAAGTATATAAATTTTATGTTGAAAATTTAAAGAAGCACCGAGCTCTCGTTTATCCTTTTTCATTTTTTAAGTTCTTTTTTCAAAATAAAAATTCAAAAATTCTTTTAGTGAAGAAAAATAGCCATAATTTCGGAGGTAATATTTTTCTTTTTTATCAAAATATCTGCCATTCATTTTTGTGTGGATTTAATGAGAAATACAAAAAATGGGGAATTCATTCTTTCTTACTCTGGAAGATGATTGAAAAAGCCCATAGTGAGGGTTGTTCTATATTTGATTTTGGAGGAACAAGAAAAGACTCCTCTATTAGAGAGTTCAAGCAAAGATGGGGAGCAAAAGTTTTTCCTATTTTTGAGTTAAAAAATTATTCAGAAGAGATTAAATTGAAAGATAGCTTTTTAAGAAAAATTTGGGGCTGTTTACCAACTCATTTAATTAAAATTTTTTCTCCTTATTTTCTTAAATATAAACTTTAATTTATGTATTTTGTTCATCCTCAGATCCAATTAAATATAAAAAACTTCAAACTTATTCTTTCTAACTTTCTGACTTCTCCCAAATTAAAAGAGATAGAAAAAAGGTTATCTCTTTACTTTCCCCAAAAACAGATTATTTTCACAGATATGGGGAGAACTGCTTTTAAATTGATTGTAGAACAGTTAAATCTTCAGAACTCTCAAATTCTTATGCCGGCCTACATTTGTGATATATTCTATCCAGTTTTAAAACAGTATAATCTTCAGCCAATTTTTCTAGACATTGATCTTCACACCTTTCATATTAAAGAATCAGAAATTATCCAGAAAATTACTCCCCAAACCAAATCAATCCTTGTGTGTCATACTTATGGTCTTCCTCTAAATGTTGAAAGAATTAAAGAAATCATCAAGGTTAAAGGTCTGGAATTTGGTCATCCTATATACATTATTGAAGATTGCGCCCATTCTTTTGGAGCCAATACAGGGAATTCAGGAGATGTTGCATTTTTCAGTCTTTATAAACAATTTCCAAGCTTCAGAGGGGGGATGGTGGTATGTCCGAAGGATTGGAGGGTTCAACTTTTAAAAACATCTTTTAATTTCAGAGATTTTATTTCTTTTTTAAATTGTTTTTCTCTCTTTGCCTTTATTTTTAAAAAATTTGGTCAGAATATCGCTCCTAAAATTTTAAGAAAAGAAAAATTATTCAATAATGGATTAGGAAAAATCAATCGAATTTCATTAAATTTTTTCTTTAATTTTTTGAAAGACTTTGAACAATCTTTAGAGAAAAGAAAAGAAGTTGCTCTTTTCTTTCAAGAAGAGTTGAGGAAATTGGGTTTTGAGGTTCAGAGTTCTGAAAATAATGTTTTTTGCTATCTTTCAGCCTTGGTACCAAAATCTTTAAGTGAGAAAAGAGATGAAATTGTGAGAAATCTGAGAAAATATAAGGTTTTTTGTAGTCGTATTTGGCACACCCCCATTGTTTTAAACAAGGAAGCCCAGAAAGAATACAAAATTGACATTTCTTGTTTTCCAAACACGATTGACTCTGCAAAGAGGATTATTAATTTTCCTTTACAAAATTATTACACTCAAGGAGATATTCAAAATATGATTCTCTTACTCCAGAAGGCAATTAAAATACTATAGTCTCAAGTATGAGAGTTATAGCAATTTGTAAGACATTAATATTACGTATAAAATTTAGAAAGTATGAAGATTTTAATACCAGCGCTTCATTATTATCCGGTGATAGGAGGAATTGAGACTTGGACTCAAAATATTGCAGAAAGACTCTCTCAAAAAATTGAGGTTTTTGTTGTTACCGGAAAGGTGAAAGGCTTGCCAAGCAAAGAGATTTTCAATGGAGTTAAAATTTGGAGGACCTCTCTATTTTCTTTAACCAATTTATCTAAATCTCCCTTGCTTTATAGTTTACATCTTTTACCTTTTATATTCTTTAAATCATTAAATATTATCCGCAAAGAAAAAATAAATATTTTACATTGTCAAGGATTTTTGAGTGGCTTTTTGGGATTTTTACTCTCAAAGTTAACCAAAATACCTTACATTATAACAGTCCAGAGAATAGAAGAAAAGAGTAATTTTATCAAGAAGATGGTTTACAAGAACGCCAGTTGCTGTATTGGTGCAAGCCTGGCAATTAAAAAATACTTTAAGGAGATAGGGTGTAAAAATATTGAAGTTATTCCTAATGGTGTTGATTTTGGTAGGTTTCGGATTTTTGATTCAAACCCAGAAATCAAAGAAAAGTTAGGAATAAAGAATGAATTTTTAATAATCACTGTAGCCAGGTTAGAGAAGGTTAAGGGAATAGAATATTTAATAAAAGCAATGAAGGGATTAAAGATCAAAGACTCAAGACTTCTTATCATTGGTGAGGGCTCAGAAAGAAAAAATTTAGAAAACTTGGTGAGAGAAATGGATTTAGAAAGTAAAGTAAAATTTTTGGGTCAAATTGAAAATGAAAAAGTTCCCCAATATTTAGCTATAGCTGATTGTTTTGTTTTGCCCTCTTTAAAAGAGGGATTTGGAATTGCCATTTTAGAAGCCCAGGCAGTTGGTCTTCCAGTAATAGCCACCAATGTTGGAGGTATTCCTGATATAATAAAAGATGGTAAGACTGGAATTTTAGTACCGGCAAGAAATCCAGAAGCAATAGCTAAAGCGATTTTCAAAATTTATTCTCAGCCCGATCTTGCCCAAAAATTGGTTCAAAACGCCAAAGCTAATTTAGAAAACTACCACTGGGACAAAATTGCCCAGAAGGTTTACTTAATTTATCAAAAATTGTCAAAATGAGAATGAGATATATCTGTCTTGTAATTCATACTGAGCGTCTTCACAATGAAAAAATTTGGAAAAGAATTCAAAAACTCTTAGGGTTTTTTAGAAAATTTGATATTAGAGGAAGTTGGTTTTCAATAAATCCCACCTTTGTTGGCTATCAAGCGATGGGTTTTGACGAGAAGAAATGGAGAGAAAGATTGAAAATCTTAATTGAGAGCAATCAATCTATAGAGCAACACACCCATTTTTATAAAGGCAAAAAAGGTATTCCTAAGGGAATAGGTTATGATTTAGGTGCTGAGAATGTTAAAAAGAGATTAAGAGAAGACAAAGAATGGCTTAAAAAGCAAGGGGTGGTGCCAAAGGGATTTTTAAGTGGAGCCTGGAAAATCAATAATGAGATTTTAAAAATTTTAGATAAAGAAGGGTATCAATACGATTTGAGTATTAATAATTTTAATTTAAGTAAGGATCTGACAATCAAAAAAGTTAAGGGGATCTTAGAAATTCCAGCTACTTGCACTATAAAGCGTTTATTTTTAGATTTTATTTCTTTGAGAGTCAAAAGAAGATTTGTGGGCAAATCCCTCCTAACTTTTTGTACAGTTCATTTTCATGATTATGATTTAGAAAATTTTTTAAATTATTTTATTATATTATTTCTAATCCTCATTTTTTCTATTTTAAATTTCCAATTTATTAGCATAAAAGAACTTTATGAGAGAATTAATCAATTCTGAAATTTTACTTCACCCTCACGATCATAAAAATAAGAAAGATTGGCAATGAGAATTTTAATTTCTACAGGAATATTTCCTCCAGATATTGGAGGACCGGCAACTTTCTCTGAAAAATTGGCAAAAGAGTTTTGGATGAGAGGAATTGACACCAGAGTTATTTGTTACTCTGATGTAAAAAAATATGGAAACTATAAATTTCCAGTGATTAGAGTATCTCGCAAATATCCCAAAATAATAAGACATTTTTTATATTTTTTAAAGCTATTAAAACTGGCACGGAACGTAGAAGCAATCTATATCCAAAATCCAGTGAGTGCTGGTTTGCCAGCTTTTTTAGCTAATAGAATTTTAAGTTTTATATTTAATCATCATCCTAAAATGGTTTTAAAAATTGTTGGAGATTATGCTTGGGAACAAGGAAAGACAAGAATGAGAATTCAAGATTCTATAGAAGATTTTCAAAAAAAACGATATTCTTGGCAGATAGAACTTTTAAGAAAAATCCAAAAGTATGTTGCCAAAAGAGCTGATAAAATAATTACTCCTAGCCAATATCTTAAAAAAATTGTAATGGGTTGGGGAGTGCCTCAAGAAAAAATTGAGGTAATTTATAATGCCTCAGAAATCCATTTCCAATTAGATATCACTAAGAAAGAAGCGAAGCAAAAAATTAAAATAGAAGGTGATATTATTTTATCAATAGGTCGATTAGTGCCCTGGAAAGGATTTAGTGCTTTAATTGAAATAATGCCAGATTTATTGGCTGAAAATCCCAATTTTAAATTGGTAATTATTGGCGAAGGACCGGAAGAAAAAAATCTCAAATCTCAAATCTCAAATCTCAAGATTGAAAACCAGGTAAAATTATTAGGAAGAATTCTTCACAATGAAATACCCTTATATCTTAAGTCAGCTGATTTGTTTGTTTTAAATACAGAATATGAAGGACTTTCTCATATTATTTTGGAGGCAATGGCAGCAGGTGTTCCTGTTGTTACTACCCAAGTGGGAGGAAATCCAGAGTTAATTGAGAATGGAAAAAATGGTATTTTGGTAGGATATAATCAAAAGGAGCAATTCAAGAGAGCTATTCTAATGCTTTGGGAAGACAAAAATCTCCAAGAAAAATTTATTCAAAGTTCCTTTCAAAAATTAAAAGAATTTACTTGGGAAAATTTAATTGGAAAAACCCTAAAAGTTTTAAAATCATGAAAAAGAAAGTTTTATTTATTGGAGTAACTAAATATAATTTAGAAAAAGATATCCATTTAAGAAAAAAGTTTGAAGGTTTAAGTCAGGGAATGAAAGCCTACGTTTTAGCTAAAGGCCGGCCTTTTCACAAGAAAATCTGGGGAGCTGAATTTTACCTTCTGCCAAAAAATATTTTTTTTTGGCTTTTGGCTCCCTTTTTAGCTTTTTGGCTTTGCTTAGTAAAAAAAATTGATGTTATTATTGCTCAATCTCCTTTGATGGAGGGTTTGGTAGGCTCAATTTTAAAAAAAATTTTCAAAAAAGAATTAATAGTTGAGATTCATGGCGATTGGGAGGCAGGTTTTCCTAAAATAAGAAAATTTTTAAATTGTCTGGCTAAGTTTAGTTTAACCAATGCAGATAAAATTAGAGCCATTTCTAACTTTACCGCAAAGAAAGCCAAAGCTATTTGTCCTCACAAACCTTATTTTTTCTTTCCCACCTTCACCGATATAGATTCTTTTTTAAATGAAACAGAGATTAAATTTGAAAACTTTATCCTATTTGTGGGAAATTTGCAAAGGATTAAAGGAGTTGACATTTTGATTTATGCTTTTTCAGAGATCTCAAAAGAATTTCCAGAATTTAAGCTGGTATTGGTGGGAGAGGGGCCAGAAAGAGAGAATCTCAGATCTCAAATCTTACATCTTGGAATTGAAGATAAGGTGGAATTTAAAGGAAAATTATCTTTAAAAGATACCAAAAATGTAATGAAAAACTGCTATTGCCTAGTTTTGCCTTCTCGATCTGAGGGATTGGGAAGAGTTTTAATAGAAGCAATGGCTCTTTCTAAACCGGTGCTCGGAAGCAGAGTGGGAGGAATTTTAGATTTAATAAAAGATGGTCACAATGGTTTTTTGTTTGAAGCTGGTAATTCAAATAAATTAGCAGAGAAATTAAGAATTTTGTTGAGTAATAAAAATTTAGCCATGGAAATGGGCAAAAAAGGAAAAAAATTCATCCAAGATAATTTTTCAAACAAAAAATATATTGAGAATTACATTTCAATGATTAATACCTAAATTATTATGAGACTCTTAGTAATAACTCAAAAAGTAGATATTGAGGATTCAGTCCTTGGTTTTTTTCATTGTTGGTTAGAAAAATTAGCTAAGAAAGTTGAAAAACTTTATGTAATTTGCTTAGAAAAAGGTGAATTTAAACTTCCTCCCAATGTTAAAGTTTTTTCTTTGGGTAAAGAGAAGGGAAGATCGCGATTAAAATATGTTCTTAATCTATATAAATATTTTTGGTCTCTAAGAAAGGAAATTGACCTTATTTTTGTTCATATGAATACCATTTATGTATTTTTACTTTGGCCCCTAGCTAAGATCTTTAATCTACCGATTATTTTATGGAAAGCCCATGGGGGTAAATTACCTCATTTCAGAAAAGCTATTTTTTTGGTCGATAGAGTTATAACTTCCGCTAAAGAAAGCTTGGCTTATGAGACCCCCAAGAAAGTGATTGTTGGTCAGGGAATAGATGTTGATTATTTTTCTCCTGAAAATCATGAAAATTTGTTTGAGAGAGGGAAATATATTCCTTTTTCTGTTTTGGCTGTAGGCAGAACTTCACCGGTAAAACATTACGACATTTTAGTTGAGGTAGCAAATATTATAGTTAGAAAAAAAGATAAAGAAGGTTATTCTTTTAAAATTATAGGAGATAGCATCTCTCCAAGGGAGAAAATTTGCCGAGAGGAATTAAAAAGAAAAATAAGAGATTATAATTTGGATGAATTTTTTACTTTAAAAAAGGGGCTACCTTTTAAAGAAATTAAAAAAGCGTATCAAAATTGTCAAATTTTGGTTAACTTGACTGACCCTCCAAGTTTAGAGAAAGTAGTTCTTGAGGCAATGGCAATGGAGAAACCAGTTATCACAAGTAATAAAGCATTTTTTTCTTTGTTTTCTGATTTTAAAGATCTATTATTAATTGAAAAACCGGAACCAGAAATTTTGGCTGAAAAGATAGAAAAATTAGCTAATCTGCCGGAAGTGGAAAGAGAAAGAATTGGCAAAAAATTAAGAGAAATTGTGATTAAAAATCATAGCTTAAATGGATTAGTCGAAAATTTATTAGTCGTTTTTAATCAGGTTATAAAAAAATGGAGCCAAAAAACCTAATTGATTTTATTGGTCTAGGGGCTCAAAGATGCGGTACCTCTTGGATTTATGCTCAATTGTATGAGCACCCTCAGATTTGTATGCCTAGGAAAGAAATCCATTTTTTCAGCAAAGATGAGAATTGGCAAAAAGGAATTGGCTGGTATGAAAATATATTTAAAAATTGCCCAAAAGGAAAATTACGAGGTGAATTTTCCACCTCTTATTTGCCAAGCAGAATTGCGGCTGAGCGTATTTATCAGTACTATCCAAAAACAAAACTTATTACCTGTTTAAGAAATCCAGTCCAGAGGGCATTTTCTGCTTTTAAAAATGATATTATGGGAGGGGTTTTGCCAAAAAACAAATCTTTTGAGAAAGCCCTTTCTGAAGACAAAGATTACATAATTAGGGGTTTTTATTTTCACCAATTAAAAAATTATCTTTCTTTGTTCTCCAGAGAGCAAATTTTAATTTTAATTTATGAGGACTCAAAAAAGGATCCAAAAGAATATATAAAGAAAATTTACAGGTTCTTAGGAGTTGACGATTCATTTTTGCCCTCAATGTTGAATAAAGTAATAAACAAAGGCAGAACTCCCCAATTTGTTTTTATAGATGAGTTTATTTATCGAGTTGCCTCCTTTTTACGGATTAGGGGATTTCATAAACTTGTGTGGCTGGGTAAAAAAACTGGAATTCCAGAATTCATTAGAGAATTGAATACTCAAAAAAAGAAGACACCGGAGTTAAAAGAAAGTACTCGTTCGGCTTTAGAAAAAATTTTTGCCAAAGATGTAGCTGAACTTTCCAAATTTTTAAATCGTGATCTCTCTGAAATTTGGTTTAATTACAAAAGATATTTATGAAAGAAAAAATCCGCAATATTTTAATAATGATTTTCTTTTTTACTGGCATTCCCTTTTTACGATATTTTTTTCTTAAAAAAAAGTTCAAGAGCTTGTTGAGGGTAATTGTTTTCCATGAGATAAAATCGGAACATGTGAAAAGTTTTCAAAAGAAAATAGTTTGGCTTAAAAATAAATTTAATTTAATTTCTCCTCAAGATTTTCTAAATAAAAATTTCTCTAAAAAAAGGATAAATATCCTTTTGACATTTGATGACGGATTTGAAAGTTGGTTAGAAAATGTTATTCCTTTTTTAAAAAAAGAAAAGATATCAGCTATTTTCTTTTTAGACAAAAGAAGAATCAATTTAGCCCCAAAATTGGCTAAGATTGGATTTGAGATAGGCTCTCACACATTAAGTCATCCAAGATTGCCAGAACTTCCTTTAGATGATATAAATAAAGAGTTAAAGGAAAGTAAAAAAATTTTAGAACAAAAAACTGGCAAAAAAATAATATTTTTCGCCTATCCTTTTGGCGACATTAAAAGTTTTAATAAAGAGGTTATAAGGGCAACAAAAGAGGCAGGTTACAAATATGCTTTTACCATTCTGCCAGGATTTAACACAGAAAATACTACTCCATTTCTTTTACATCGCGATGGCTTAAATGTTTCTTGGAGTAATTTTTTGACTTTGGCTTGGCTTTTAGGAGCCTATGATTGGCTAAAAAAGATAGCCGATTCTTTCAAAAAATGAGAATTTTAAAAAAGAAAATTAAAGGATTTTGCTATTCGATTTTAAATTTAATTTCTTTGTTTTTTCCAAATTCGGGAGCCAGTATTTTAATGTATCATTCGATAGGGGAGAATAATATTTTTTCAACCGTAAAACCTGAAAGCTTTAAAAAGCAGATGGATTATCTCAAAAAGAGAAAATATAAGGTTATTTTTTTGGCTGATTTAATTTCAGTTTTAAAAAATAAAAAGAAAACTCCACAAAAGACAGTTACTTTGACTTTTGATGATGGTTATGAAGATTTTTTCTTAAATGCCTTTCCAATTTTAAAAAAATACAATTTCAAAGCCACCCTATTCCTTACCACCTCTCTAATTGGTAAAACCGTTAAAAAACAAAACAATTTTATGAAAATGTTGAATTGGAAAGAGATAAGAGAGATGTATTATTCAGGCTTAATTGATTTTGAACCCCATACCTTAACCCATTTGAAATTAACTAAAATTCCAATTGAAGAAGCAAAGAGAGAAATTTTAGAATCAAAAGAAATAATTGAAAGGAAATTAAAAAAGAGCTGCAGATTTTTTTGTTATCCTTATGGAGATTATAATCAAGAAATTATTAAAATTCTCAAAGAAAATAATTTTCAGGCTGTTGTCACAATCAAACCAGGTTTGGTAAAAATAGGGGACAACCTCTTTTTACTAAAAAGAAATTCAATTGATTCTACGGTAGAGATGTCAGAATTTAAAGGAAAATTACAAAAATCGGTAGAAATTTTCTATTTTTTAAAAAACCTCATATGAAATTAAGAGATTTTGAAAATCAAAAATGGTTGAAGAAAGATCAAGAGTTAGCCTTTCGCCACAAAGCTTCTTTGAAATTAATAAACAAAGGTCCAGTTTTGGACTTGGGATGTGGAGATGGCTTTTT
>CAZJYT010000023.1:0-13174 GCA_964550325.1 uncultured Candidatus Saccharibacteria bacterium
CTGAGCAGTTTTCAAAGAAAATTTGTGTTGCTGATGTCAATATTTGGTTTTTTTTCAAATAGGGCTTTATAATTTTGGGTGAAATTCCAGGAGACTTAATTATTACCTCATAATTTTTAATTGCTTTCAAATAGTCTTTTCCAAGATAGAGTTTAATTTTTTTATAATCTTTTAACTTTTCAGAAATTTCTTTTTTTTCGTCTGCTATTGCTAAATTTTTTTTGGGAAAAATCCTTTTTAAAAACCTTAAAGTAGAAAACCCTTCTTTCCCCAAACCCAAAATCAAAATCTCTTTATCTTTCAATTGAGAAATTTTCATTTATTTTTTATTATCAAAATTCTCTCCATGTGTCAAAAAACCTCACCAAAATATTTAAGAAATTCTTTGTTTAACATCGTAAGTTAAACACATTGCCAAGTAGTCCTACTTAAAAAGAAATTGGACATTGTTGCTTAGCTTAGCTAAGCAATTCTAAACATCTTATTTAACATTAAGTTAAAAGCCAGTTGATTTCTAAAAAAATTTTTTGTACATTAAATAAATTTATGAAAAAATATTCAGAATGTCTAAAATACATAAATAATTATTGGAAGAAAATCACCTTTTACCATCCGAAAGATGAAAGGCTTTCTATTGGGCTTCCTCATCCTTTTGTTGCTCCAAATGCAGAGATGTTTAAAAAAATCCAATTCTATTGGGACAGTTATTTTATCATTTTGGGATTAATAGAAGCCCAAAAAATCTCTTTAGCAAAAGGAATGGTAGACAATTTAATTTATCTTTTTAAGAGGTTTGGAAAAATTCCCTCAGGTAGTAATTTTCCCTTCTTGGCAATATCTCAGATTCCCTTTTTAACATCAAAGATTTTAGAAATTTTTCATATTACCAAAAATAAAAAATGGCTTAGAGAAACTTCTATCGTTGCAGAAAGTGAACTAAAAAATTATTGGATGAATAAAGAACACTTGGCATATAAAAATTTATCAAGATACTGTGATAAGTTTTGGACCCATGAAGTTAGCGAACACGAATCTGGTTGGGATTGCACCTCTCGTTTTTCTGGAAGATGTTTAGATTATCTACCGGTGGATTTAAATTGCTGTTTATACAAATATGAAAAAGATCTTTCTGAAATTTATAAGATATTAAATAATAGAAAAAAGAGAAATTATTATCTAAAAGCAAGTGAAAAAAGAAAAAAAACAATAATGGAATTGATGTGGAATGAGAAAAATGGATTTTTCTTTGATTATAATTGGAAGCAAAAACGTCAAAGTAACTTTTATTCTTTAGCTGGCTTTTTTCCTTTATGGGTAAAAATAGTAACTCCTTCACAGGCAGAGAAAATAAGAAAAAACCTGAAAAAATTTGAACAAAAAGGAGGATTAGCAAACACCCAAAAACACAATCTCTTTAAAGAATTTAGACAATGGGATTATCCTAATGGATGGCCTAATTTACAATGGATTGTGATTAAAGGGTTGTTAAATTATAAATTTGAGAAGGATGCTGAGAGGATAGCAAAGAAATGGTTAGATATGGTAAAGAAGGTATTTTTAAAAACAGGAAGGTTTTGGGAAAAATATGATGTAGTAAAATGTGATGTGGGAAAAGAAGGAAGATACCCTACCGAGAGTGGTTTTGGTTGGACAAATGCTCTTTTTTTAAAAATTGTTAAAGAATTTAAATTTATATGAAGAGGATAATAGTTGTTTCAAATTGGTTACCATTTTTAGTAAAACTGAAAGAAAAAGATATTAATCTTTTTTCTACTAAAGGAAGGAAAGGTGGCTTTATTGCCGCTTTCAGTAAAATTTACAAATCAAAAAATATCCTTTGGATTGGTAGCCCTGGAGTAACAAAAGAAGAGACAAAAGGATTAGAGGGAGAAATTAAATCAAAATTGAGGAAAGAGAATTGTTATCCTGTATTTATTCCTCAAAAAGATTTTGAGAGTTATTTTTTTGGCTTCTCAAATAAAACCATCTGGCCTCTTTTTCACTATTTTCCAGAATATGCTTTTTTCAATGAAGAATTTTGGTCAGCTTATAAAAAAGTTAATGAATTATTTTGCGAGACTGTATTGAGCTTGGCAAAACCAGAGGATATCGTCTGGATTCATAATTTCCATCTAATGCTCTTACCTGAATTAATAAGAGAAAAATATCCCACAGCTAACATTGGTTTTTTCTTACACATTCCATTCCCCAATTTTGAAATTTTTCGTTTACTTCCTCAGAGAAAAGAAATATTAAAAGCTCTTACTAAAGCTGATCTTATTGGTTTTCATACTTATTCTTATGCCAAACACTTTTTAGAATCAGTGCACCATCTTTTAGGATACGAATGTTCTTTTAATAATATCAAGACAGAAAATAGAATTTGTAGAGTGAATTATTTTCCAATGGGAATTGATTGCCAAAGATTTACTCAGGCTCTTAAAAATGAAAAAGTTAAAAAGAATATTTCTAAGATAAAAAAAGAGATCGGAGAAAGAACTCTTATTTTATCAGTTGACAGACTGGACTACACCAAGGGCATTTGCCAGAGATTGAAGGCTTTTAATTTATTTTTAAGTCAATTTCCCCAATTAAGGAAAAATGTAACCCTTTTTTTGGTGGTTGTGCCTTCTGGCAATCAAAAAGTAAAAGAATACCAAGCATTAAAAAAGGAAATTGAGCAATTGGTTTCAGAAATTAATGGGAGATATGGTACTTTAAATTGGATTCCAGTTCATTATTTTTATCGCCCCCTTTCCTTTGAACTTCTATATGCTCTTTATCTGGTAGCTGAGGTTGCCCTTTTAACTCCCCTTCGTGATGGAATGAACTTAATTGCCAAAGAGTTTTTAATTTCAAGCACTGAAGGAAAAGGTGCATTAATTCTAAGCGAAACAGCAGGAGTTGCTGAGGAATTGGTAGAAGCTATAATTGTTAATCCTAACAACGTAAAAGAAATAGCCTTAGCTATTAAAGAAGCTCTAACTATGCCAGAAGAAGAGCAAAAAATAAGAAATATAAGGATGCAAGCCAGAATTAAAAGATATGATATTTATAGATGGCAAGAAGATTTTATGAAAAACTTAGAGGAAATAAAAGCCCTCCAGAAAGAGTTAGAAATAAAACTTCTCACTCCTCAAATAGAAAAAGAGATAATTAGAGAATATAGAAATACAAAGAAACATTTATTTTTGTTAGATTTTGGTAAAAGTCTCTTCAATAAACCTGAGGAGATTGAAAGAAACAAAGAATTTTTGAAATTAATGGAAGACCTGAGTCAAGAACCTCAAAATGAGGTGGTAATTTTAAGTGAGAGGGATAAGAAATTTTTGGAAAGAATTTTTGGGAAATTGGAGGTATCTTTAGTTGCCGAGAATGGTTTGTGGATAAAGGAAAAGAATTCTCACTGGAAAATCAGTCAACATTTAAATACTAATTGGAAAGATAAAATTCACCCAATTATCCAAAGATATGTAGATATTACCCCAGGTTCTTTCATAGAAGAAAAAGATTTTTCTCTTTTATGGAATTGCCAAAAAGTTCTTCCAGAACTGAGGTTTTTCAGAAAAAAGCAATTAGAAGAAGAGCTCTCCCCGTTAGTGAGAAAATTAAATTTAGAGGTTTTTGAGGAAGGCTATGTGATAGAAATTAGGGATAAAAAAATAAGCAAAAAAGAAGCTGTCTTGAGATGGCTAGGAAAAGAAAATTGGAATTTCATTTTAAGTATTGGAGAGGGAAAAGCAAATGAAGAAATCTTTGAAATTCTTCCAGTTTTTGCCTTCTCAATAAAAATAGGTTTTGGAGTCTCTAAGGCAAAATTTAATTTATCCTCTTTTAAACAAGCGCTTTCACTATTAAGAAAAATAGAATACAGTTTTTAAAATTTCTCATTATCATTTTTTTGAAAGCAAATGTTGAAAATTTTTTAATAAAATTGGCAACCTTTTGAATTCTTTTTTGGCTCTTTTGATTGTCAATTTAAGGGCTTCTAAACTTTCTTTTTTTGTTCCTACACACTCAAAAGGCTTTGGCTCTTTAGAATCAATTAAAGCCTTCATTAAAGGGATTAAATCTCTATCATTAAAAAGATTTTTTTTGAAAATTTTAATTAATTTTCCTTTTCCCAAAAAGGGATAGAGTATTAAAAAGGTAAACAGACATTTTGGACATTTTCCACACCACTTTTTTCTTAATCTTTTTGCCTTAACTACATTACAACCTGAAAAAGCAAAAAAATATCGGGGATATTTCACAAACATTTTTGCAATTTCTAACTCACTGTATTTTCTCAAAAAGCTGAAATAATTTATTTCTCTTGCCAAATAATTTTTACAATACCATTGAAATTTCCTCTCAAATTCAGAACTTTTTGACCACTGATGATTGACTGTTTTACCTAAATAGTTTAAATTTCCTTCATCAGCACTCTTTTCATTAGAAAAGATAATATTTTTACAATTAAATAAAATTGCTCCCAGGATACTCAAAAAGGATATCACCGCAGTAATTGGAGTGTGGCCATTTAAAAATCCTCTTTTGTTTAACTCTAAAAGCTTAGGATGAATCTCTCTTTTTACCTCAACTACATTTCTAATCTTAGCTATTCTTACCACCTTTTCCATTGTTTTTGTTGGATTAACAAAAAAACAAACAATTTCTTCTTTTTTCTCTTTTAATTTTTCTAAGGTAACAATAGAATCTTTACCACCTCCAATGGGAACCAAAGATCTATTTTTTAACTTGAGAGAAAAATCTCTTTTAAAAATCCTCCT
The DNA here is from genome assembly GCA_964550325.1 of uncultured Candidatus Saccharibacteria bacterium. GTDB lineage: Bacteria > Patescibacteriota > Minisyncoccia > Minisyncoccales > CAZJYT01 > CAZJYT01. The sequence continues at coordinate 4,773 of CAZJYT010000023.1, forward strand.
TTTAAAAGAGACCTTAAAGTCAAAAAAATTAGGGGTTAAGAAATTGATTTTATTTTCATAAAAAAATTGTCCCATTCCCTTAATAATTACTTCTTTCCACCAATCAATTTGTTGCCTATTGAGAAAGCCAGCCCGAATTTCAATTAAAGGAGAACAGGTAGCTTTCCAATAAGATGGAATTTCTATCAATCCCAGATGGAATATTAAACTTTCTAAAAACCTCTCCCCTACTCTTTTTATTTGTTTTTTTTCAATATTTTTAAAAACTATTTTTGGTTTAAAAAAAATGTTGGGTTCAATTTTAAAATCAAAAAAAATTTCTAAATTTCCTCCCGAGTCTTTGAAAGAATAACCTTGATAAATAAATTTTGGGTATTTTTTTCTGAGTTTTTCTAATTTCAAAGCCATTTTTAACGCATCAATCTAATGGCGGTTCCCAAAACAGCAAAAACCACGCTCAAAATCCAAAATCTCATTACAATTTGATAAGGAAGCCAATTTCTCGCCTCTAAATGATGATGGATGGGAGTGCAAGACCAGATCTTCTTTTTGCGAAATTTTTTTGAAAGCAATTGCAAAATGATAGAACCCACCTCAATTACCATTACTCCAGAAATTATTGGTAAGACAGCTATAGAATCTGTTAAAAAAGCTATTACTGCCATGGTAGAGGTTAATCCCAAAATTCCTGTCTCTCCCATATAAAATTTGGCAGGGGGAATATTAAACCATAAAAAGGCAAAAAGGGTCCCTGAGATTGCCGAGCAAAATATAGCCAAATCAATTTTCCCCTGAGCAAAACTAATGATAGAAAAGGCAGAAAAGATAGAAGCAAAAACCCCTCCCGCTAAACCATCTAGTCCATCAATCACCCCTCCTGACCAACAGGCTACCATTACCAAAACAAAAAGAAGAATAATCCCCCATCCTAAATTGATTTCTATTCCTTCTGGAAAATTAAAAATTAAGGGAATATGAATAGTATCCCATCCAAGTTTAAAATAAAACCACCATCCTCCAATCAAACCAATAATTATCACAATTAACAACCTCACTTTAAAAGAGAGACCCCCTCCAACATATTCTCCTAATCTTAACTTCTTCAAAATCTTTTTTCCTCTCTCATCAAAAACTACTAAAATATCGTCTATTAATCCAATTAAAGAGCCTGCTATCAAAGTAAAAAGAGGAAGCCAGGTTTGACCTCTGGATAAAAAATTCAACTTTTTAAACCACCAAGGATATGAAAGTTGAGAAATAAAAAAAAACAGAAATATCACCAAAATAACAGAAAGCCAAATCAAAATTCCTCCTCCCCTGGGAATTTTTGTTTCCCTCTCTTTATGTAAAGAATAAAAGACAACTGCTTTTTCTCCAGTGATTGTTTTCTCACGAGGCTTTGATTTCCAAAATTTAATTTTGTAGAGGAATTTAATTAAAAATGGAGCAAAAAATAAAGAAATAGTTGTGGTGATAGCCATTACAAGGAGTAATTTAATAACATTAAATGTAAATAATGTCATGGAGTTTCTCCAAAGATTACCACCTTCATCTCTATTTTTGCAAAATGATACAGTTTTTCAGCATCCCCGGTTTTCAATCTAATACATCCCAAAGAGGCGGGATGACCAATCTTATCCTTTCCTATTCTTTTTCCTTTATCAGTTATGGGTAGTTCGTGAAATCCATAATCATCATAAAATCCTATCCAAAAGGGAAGCCAGCAATTTGCTACCTTTGAATAAATCATCGGAGCCTTCTTAATTACTCTGAAAGTTCCCACTGGCGTGGGATTCTCTCTTTTCCCAGTAGAAACCAAAAACTCTTCTAAAGCTTTCCCATCTTCACATAATCTTACTTTCTGATAACTCAAATCTACCTCAATCCCCTCCCCTACTTTAATTTTTTGACAGCCTTTTTTAGGTTGATTTTTTTCTAAGCTTCCTTCTTTTTTAAGGCTAACCTTCTCTTCTTTTTTAAAAACCAAAGGAGAAATCTTGGGAATTAGATATTCTGAAATTATTACCCCTCCTAATACTCCCAATAAAAATACTAATAAAAAAGTTAATAAACTACTTTTTCTTTCCATAACTTAATATTATTACTTAGCATTTTTTAAAGTTTTATTCAACAAAAACAAATTAAACACTAACCACTTTAAGCCCACTGCTAATTGTTACCAAAGTAGTTAGATAGTATATTTAAAACAAAAATCAAAAAAAAGAAATTAACAAAACAAGAGAAAAAAAATCAAACTATTGATTAGAAGAGCTTTCCTCTGCTCTTTTTTTTCTTTTTTTAAATAATCCCAAGATAATCAATCCCAGTAAAATAACAAAGAGAATAGCTAAGAGTAATTTCAAATTAAGAATTACTGTTCCTATTCCTGCTAACAACTTATTTAACCACTTTTTTTGTTCCTTTAAAGCTCCAGTTTCTTTTAAACCTTCAGTTTCTTTTTCCTTCTCTCTTTTTTCTCTTTCCTTTTCTTCTATTCTCTCTGGTAATTCCTCAGATTTAGTTGGCTTTTTTTCTCCTTCGGGAGCTAAAGCTACCTTTTCACCAGAAGAAATTTCTTCCCCTTCTTCACCAGTAGGTATTTCTTCAAAGGGTGGCTTTTTCTCTTCAGGGGGTGCCTTCTCTTCTTTTTCTCCTTCCTTTTTCTTTTCCTCCTTTACTCCCAAAGTGGTAAAACTATATTCTCTACTTATTGTAGGAGGCGAAGCGTGAGAAATACAGCGAAAATAATAAGTAGTCCCGGGTAAAAGCCCATCAATAGTTACAGAATGAAAAGTAACTTTATTTGAATTTTCGGGAGTAGAGAAAACATAGCCATAATTTGGCGGGTCATTGACTTTTAAAAGATGGGGAAAACCATCAGGAGAATAAATTACTCTACTGGTGCTTTCATAATTGGTTTGCCAAGTAATAGTTGCACTATTGTTGGTAATATCAGAAGCAGATTCACTAAAAATTTGTAAACCAGCAATAAAAACTCCGCCGCCTCCACTGCCTCCACCGGGTATTATTTCTCCACTTATTGACTCTTCCCCAAAAGCTCCTATTTTAATATCAAATTTTGCTTCTGAGCCTTGGTAATTATTGTTTGTCTCAGGATTAAAAGTAATATAAAAATAATACACCGTCTTTTCTCCTGCTTCCAAATCAGAAAGATAAGTTTCTCCACTTTCGTAAAAAGTAGTCAGGGAACCATCAACCAAAGGAGTCCCATTTTCTCCCTCAGTAATAACTAAATTTAATTTATCAGATAAGCAATATTCTTGGCAGGGAGGTTCAAGTTTATCTATAATTTCTACGCCTATTTTTTGAGTCTCCCCACTGATATTTTCTACTTTTACCCAAGCACTTACCTCATCTCCTGGTAAAAAGTTGGTTTTTTGAAACAATGGCTCAGGCTCATTTTCAAAAGTAACCTCTAAAAGTTCCCCTGCCTGAACAGGATTAGCCAACAACAAACCGCCTGCAAGAAAAATTGCCCCAAAAATTACTGAACAAATTGTTTTATTTATCTTCTTCATAATTCAAAATTCTAAATTCATAATTCCTGATTCATAATTCTTGATTCATAATTCATTTTCTCCATCTATACCACCAGATTCTAAGTTACCACTATCACTGCCATCTCCCCCATCATTCTCATCAGAGGCATCAGATATAGAAAAATCATCATTAGGTAAACTTCCTGTCTCCTCTTCAATTAGCTGAGCATCCAAAGAATTAGAGGAAGAACCTTCATCAGTAGTTTCCCCAGTTTCCTCAGTCAAATTTTTATCCAAAGATCCATCTTCAACAGATTGGTCAGAAATAAAACCTTCTTCTGTTCCTTCATTATCTTTTTTAGTAGCAACCTCGGTCTCCCCATCATCAGTTGTATCTTTTTCAGTATCATTTTCGCCGGCATTTTCTATCTCTTCCTGCTTAGAAGCTGAATCAACCTTAGCCTCTACTTCTTCTGTATCTTTTTCAACAATTTCCTTCGGGGTATTCTCATCCTCTACATTCTCCTCAATTTCTCCCCCATCCCCGGCAATATTTTCTTCCTCAACAACATTCTCATCACCAACTGACCCTTCCTCATTTATATCTTCCTCGTTAATCTTCAGTTCCTCGCTCTTCTCCAATTCTTCGTCTTCCTGATTTATCTCACAACTTTCTTCAGTAGAATTCTCTTCAATCACTTCCTCAACCTTCTCTTCCGTTGTCTCTTCTGACTGTTCAACATCCTCCTTGGCATCTGCTTTTACCTCCTCGCCTTCATCAGAATTCCCTTCCTTTTCTTCCTCAAAAACATCTTGTTCTTCTAACCCTTCTGGTCCAGAATCTCTCACATTCTCCTCTTCTACCATATCCTCTTCTTCAGTTTCTAACTCTCCTTCTCCCTCCAAAATAGATTCTTCAGCTGGTGGCTCTTGACCTAATTCCTCAAAACCAGATTCTTCTATGATTGGTTCTTCTAACACTGGTTCTTCTGTGGGCTCTTCAGCTTCAGCCTGAGGCTGATTGCTATTTTCTGGCACAAGAATAGGTTCTTCTGCTCCGGATTCCAAAACATTTGGCGCCCCGGGAGTCGGAATTGGGTCAACCCAAGCCCCGATGCCATCAGGATACCTCGCATCTGACAATCCATATTTGGCAGTACTATAACTATATTCGTCGAGTTTATTATCACTGCTATCGTAAAGTCTAATAGTATCTCCATCATTATTTAAAGCCTTGCTATTACTTAAAAGCAAAACAAGCCAGCCACCAGCCGGAATTACCGTAGAACCACCATATGGAACTGCTGTATTAGGACCACCTGTTGTAGTTATGGTATACTTCCTCTCTTCTCCTCCACTTGTCATTTCTGAGATCTTCCAGCCCGCCACATCTATTTGAGAGTTGCCGTTATTTTTTAACTCAATAAACTCTCTGTTAGCAGGAGGTGGAGCATTGGGATTGGGGTTTGCTAAAATTTCATTTAAAACAATTGTTTTTGCTCGCAAATTTAAAGAAATTTCCTCAATATCAGAAAAACCGCTTTCTTCAAACCTCTGTACCCCTTCTCTCCAAGCAGAAAATGTTACCTTTGCTTGACATAAATCCCCATGAGTAACGGAGGCTCCAACCGGTAAATCAAATTCAAATTTCCAAGTTCCAAAATTAGTGGTAGTGGTGGAAATAAAATCTGTTAAAAATCCATCAAAAATCTCTTCCTCGTTCTGCTTTACTCTAACTCTAAATTCCGAACACGCCTGAGAAGTGGAGGTAGAATATGCAAAATATTGCATTGACATACTACCTAACTCTGGAATTGCCACAGAAGTATGAAAAACTTCTCCGTCATTTTCCATTCCAACAAATCCATCGACGCTTTGATTTGTCAGACGAAAATCCAAAAAGCCAGCACTTAAAACATTTTCTGTAGAATTTTCAGTATCGCTAAAACCAGCTAAAGTTTTGCCAATAGCCGAAAGCCCAGTCCAGTTAAGACCGATAATTAATAACAAACTAATGATTTTTATTAAAGATTGTTTCATTGTTTTTTGATATTTATAGAAACTCATAGAAATTTATAGAAATTTGTTGAATCTTATTGAAATTTATTGAAATATCTAATCAAATCCTCTTTAAGAAGCAACCTTCTAATATCAGAATGGGCAATCAAGGCATAAGATGGTTTATGGCTAAAACCTACATATTCAATTTTCTTCCCTCTTTCTCTAACTTTCTCAATGGCTGGAATTAAATCAGTATCAGAAGTAACTAAAATTGCGGTATCAAATAAATCCTCATAGGCTCCAATTAACAAATCTACTGCCATTAAAACATCAACTCCCTTCTCATGATATCTGTCAGTTTTTAGCATATGCCCAAAACCAATTTTAAAACCTGATTTTTTGATTCGGTTCAAAAGAACTCGTTGATTTCTCCATAATTCAAAACTTTTCGGATTTTCTCTTTGAGCTCTTATTGCCCCAATATAATATTTTTTCATTACAACCTCTCTTTCTCTCGCTAAAAACTTACTAAATTTTTCATAGTCAAAATTCAATAAATTTTTTAATCCTAATTCTTTTAACCTATGATAAAAATTACTCCCATCAATTATTATAAAAACTCTCTCTTTCATAAAAAACAACCCTGCGAGACCCGAAGGTGTCGCAGGGGGGGTTAACTACTAATAGTTTAGCAAAACCAAAAACTTTGTCAATATTCATATTCAATTTTTGATATTTATTGAAACTTATAGAAATTTGTTGAAATTCATTGAAACTCATAGAAATTAATGGAAATTTGTTGAAATTTGTTGGAATTCATAGATATGTTCGAAATTGAAATTATAAATCCTAAATTCGAAATTCGAATATCGAAATCCGAAACAAATTCGAATTTTCAAATGACCAAATGTTCAAAACTATTTTTTCCTTACGATTGAACCAAAAATATTCATTAATTCCATAGATTCTTTAATAAGCTCTTCTTTCTCTGGTTGGTTTTCTGTTTTTGGTTCTGACAACCTCAACCAAAGACGACTTTCTTTAGCTTCTTTTCTGCAGATTTTTATTCGCATTTTAAAATCTTTTTTACTTAAAGCTTCATTTGCTTCAATATAATTTGATGCAACTGAACCAGATGCCCTAATTAATTGCTTTCCATATTCAATATTTGAAATTGTTCTTGGAAGTTTCTTGACATAATCTCGACACCTCTTTGCAAACTCATAAGTTCTATCTTCTAAATCATATTGTTTGTTTTTATTTGTTTTGGTCATTCGAACATTTGAATTTTGAACATTGTTTCGGATTTCGAATTTCGGATTTCGAATTTTTCTTGACTCCTGATTCCTAAATTCATGATTCAAGATTCTTGCTTCCTGCTCCCTGATTCATAACTTTTCTCTTTTTCACTTCTTCTACAATCTTCCTAATCTCATCATACACAATAATCACCGCCGGGACAACAATTAAAAGAACAAATCCAATTGGCTTTCTTGCTGTTTCTACCGCATATCCTAAATAGGGCACAGAAAATAAAACCTTTCCTATAACATCTTTTTTGGAAACCCTTCTCTCATCCGGGGCATTATTGGCGTCTCCCTTGGTGATATAGAACGGTTTTCCTTCAACAACTTCAATATCATAAATCCGGTGCGTTGTTGGTGGCTTTTTCTTACTGTATGGTCCAAAAGTGATAATATCTCCAATTTTGTAATTATCAGCAGGCTTAATTATCACAACGGAGCCCATCTTAATTGCTGGCTCCATTGAACCAGAAAGAACTGTCATTACTTTAAAATTCCCAGGAATTTTAAAAGTAGAAAAAATCAGCAAAACAGCAATTATTCCAAGAAAGGTTAGAAAAATATAATAGAAAATTTTGAATAATCCTGATATTGACATATTGGTTTGCTAAATATTAAAATAGAATTGATGCTTGACGAAAAAGATATTCAAAAATTAAAGGAAACTTTAGCCACCAAGCAAGACTTGGAAAAGTTTGCCACCAAGGAAGACCTGGAGAGATTTGCCACTAAAGAAGAATTAGACCAGAAAACAACTACTCTCTTAAAAGAAATTTTTGCCAACCGGGAAGAATTAGAAGCTTTCAAAGAAGAAGTTAGAAAGAGTTTCTCTGACTTACACACAGCTATTGATACCTATGCTAAAAAGGTAGACACTTATGCCCAAGAAATGATAATGTTAGCTCACAAAGTCGATCGTCACGAGAAATGGATTCGCCAAATCGCTGACAAACTGGGAATCAAACTGGAATATTAACAATTCCTTTTTACTCCTCCTTACTAATACCTTTTCAAAGAACTATTGTTATTTGTTTTAATTCGACCTTTGTGTCCTTCATTTCTCTGAAGGAAAAATTCCAAATCCTAATTTCTAAATCCTAAACAATTTCAAAATTCAAATGTTCAAAATTTAATGCAAAATGCAAATCTCAAAAATCAAAATGAAAGATTAAAATGTAAAAAGAATCATTTCTTTCCTTTAAGGGTTAATACACTTGCTCCAATTACTTTGGATATTTCATCTGCTTCTTTTAAAAGCTGCTTTGTCTCTGCTTTGAACTCGGGCATGCTTTCTCTTATTAGGATTAACCAGTATTTTGTTTCATTGGCTGATTTTAAGGCAATCTCAAAGAAACGAAGGTAATCCTTTCTTGAACTGGATGACTTAGCCTCAACCACATTAGCTCCAATTGAAGTAGCTGAGCGAATTAACTGATCGATTATTGACCAAAGTATTCTTTTAACTTTCATTTTCTCACAAAATTTCAGAATCCTTATTGAAAACCTGATTAATCTTCTAATGAAATCCTCTTTGAATTTTTCTTTTTCATTTTGCATTTTGCATTTTGATTTTTGATTTGGTTTAGCTTTGAATTTT
>CAZJYT010000024.1:0-12902 GCA_964550325.1 uncultured Candidatus Saccharibacteria bacterium
AAGCCGGAATCGCTAGTAACCGTGGATCAGCCACGCCACGGTGAATATGTTCCTGGGCCCTGTACTCACCGCCCGTCACGTCAAGCGAGCTGAGAATGGCCGAAGCCCCACCTTAAAGTGGGTCTAAGCCAGGCTCAGTGAGAGGGACGAAGTCGTAACAAGGTACGGCTAGGGGAACCTGGCCGTGGACCATTCAATTATCAAAATCAATTGGTCGACGAGATATCTCAAAACTCAATCCAATTATTCTTCTTTCAATTCAAGCCTCAAAGGGTCATTTATGGGTTTGAATAAATAAAAAGCCCTGTTGAAATTAAAGGTTTAGAAATTAACAGGGCTTTTATTTTTTGTCGCATTATTAAACGCTACCAAAATCTCTTTTGGCCAAAACCTTCTACCTTTACTCCTTTCCCTTCTTCTGTGTTCTAAAACTTCGGAAATTGTCTCTATAACAACTTCTTATAAGTTTGTGACAATCTGGTCGGGCCAGGCGGAATCGAACCGCCGCTAAATCCACCCCAAGGACTCGGGCTACCACTACCCCATGGCCCGAGTGAAGAAAAGATCTTAGTCCATTTTCCCCATTGCTTTAATACATTTTGTGCAGGCTAAGATTCTTTTTCCAGCAAATTTACGATATTTTCTCTTTTTAATATCAGGAGGAACCAAAACCCATTGAAGATTGGGATATTGTCTTCTTTTAGAGGTAGGATTAAATTTAGTAGCTCTTAACTGAACCCTCCGCCAGACTATTTTGCTCTTTTTTCCACATATTGCACATTGTTTCATAGAAAAATATTATATCAAACTAATCCTATTTTTGCAAAAATCTGCATCATAATGGTAACACGTCTATCCTCTATTTAGAAGAGACAATATTTTTGATAAAATATATTTGCTAGCCAATTTGGTAACGAATTAGTAGAGGCATCTTGTCTCGGGGAGCATACCACAGCCGAGCCCGAGAAAAAGATTGTATTTCAGAAGGGACTTTGTAAGGCTCGGCGAGGTATAATAGCTTCCTGTGAATAAACTTCCTTTTTCAGCACTTAAGGCGACTCCGTGCTCCCCGAGACAAGATGCCTCGGTAAAGAAATTACTGGAAGTTGTTACTGAATTGGTTAGGTAGTAGAGATAAAATAAAACTGAGAAACATGGACATTCCAAAAGAGGTAAAAGAAATTATTAATAAATTGGAAAGAGAAGGATTTGAAGCCTATATCGTAGGAGGGTGTGTAAGAGATTTTTTAAGAAACAAGGAGCCAGAAGACTGGGATATTACTACCAATGCCACTCCCTCTGAAATTCAGAGGATTTTCCCAAGAAGCTTCTATAATAATAAATTTTTTACCGTCACAGTTTTAACCAAGAGCCAAAACCCTAAATTAAAAGAAATTGAAGTTACTACTTTTAGAAAGGAAGGAAAATATTATGATAAAAGGCACCCCTCGAAGATTTCTTTTGCTAAATCTTTAGAAGAAGACCTGAAAAGAAGGGATTTCACTATTAATGCTATGGCAATGAGGGTAAAAGAAGAGCTTTTTTTAATTGACCCCTTTTCCGGAAAAAAAGATTTGGAGAGGAAAATTATTCGGGCTGTAGGAAAACCTGAAAAAAGATTCTCAGAAGATGCCCTAAGGATGATGAGGGCTGTGAGATTGGCAGTTTCTTTAGGAAAAGGATGGAAAATTGAAAAGGAAACCGAAAAAGCTATTAAAGAAAATGCCTTCTTAATTAAGGAGATCTCAAAGGAAAGGATTAGGGATGAGTTTATAAAAATCATAATCTCAGAAAGAGCGGTTGAGGGAGTAGAGCTTTTAAGGAAACTAAGGTTATTAAAACATTTTTTGCCAGAATTGGAAGAAGGATATAAGGTTACCCAAAATAAGCATCATATTTATGATTGTTATGAACACGCCCTAAGATCTTTGGATTTTGCTGTCAAAAGGAATTTTTCGTTAGAAGTGAGGCTTTCGGCTTTGTTTCATGATATTGGAAAGCCAAGAACTAAAAGAGGAGAAGGACCCAACGCTACATTTTATGGCCACGAAGTTGTAGGAGCAAAAATGACAAAAGAAATTTTAGAAAGACTGAGGTTTCCTAAAAAACAAATTGAAAAGATTGTAAAATTAGTGAGATACCACCTTTTCTATTATAATGTGGGGGAGGTAACAGAATCTGCAGTAAGAAGACTAATTAGAAAGGTAGGACTTGAGAATATTGATGACCTCATTAAATTAAGAATGGCAGATAGGGTGGGTTCTGGTTGCAAGAAGGCTGAACCCTATAAATTAAGACACCTAAGATATGTAATTGAGAAGGTGTCTCAAGACCCTATTTCTGTGAAGATGTTAAAGGTTACAGGTTATGATGTAATGCGAATCCTAAGGCTTCCTTCTGGTCCTTTGGTAGGTAAAATTTTAGAAATTCTTCTCCAAGAAGTTTTGGAAGAGCCAAAGAAGAATAAAAAAGAATATTTAGAAGAGAGAATTAAAGAACTGGGAAAACTCTCTCTTGAAGAAATCTCTTCTTTAGCTCAGAAGGCAAAAGAGGAAAAGGAAAAAATAGAAACAAAACGGGATGAAATGGCAAAGAAAAAATATTGGGTAATGTAATTTCTCTGATTGACCTTTTCTCTAAATCCTGATAAAATTGGGATATTAGATGAGAGGGTTGATTCTTCAAATAATAATTGCCATTATAAGTTTACTAATCGGGATAAGATATATCTTAAAGGGTGAAATAATTATTCAGGGATGGAAAAACTTATTGTTAATAGGGGGAATATGGGGAATTCTGAACTTTTTTTTAAAGCCAATTTTAAAATTTATCAGCTGGCCCCTACGAGTAGTGACTTTTGGCCTTTTTACGATTATAATTAATATGCTTTTGCTTTGGATAGTAGAAACAATCTTCCCTCAACTAATTTTTCCTGGAGATTTATTTTCTAAAATAAAAACAATGTTTTTAATAGCACTAACCTTTGAAATTTTAAATTTTATTTTAACAAAATGGATTTAGGCCAAATCAAACAAATTTTTCCCTTCGTTCAGAGTATTATTGCCATCTTATTAATAATCTTTATTCTTTTGCAACAAAGAGGTACAGCCTTGGGTTCAGCCTTTGGGGGTGAAGGGGGATTTTATAGTACCCTAAAGGGAATTCAAAAAAAAGTTTTTTGGATAACCTGTATATTAGGATTTTTATTTATTCTCTTTGGTATTCTAAACCTTTTTATCTCACAATGAGAAAAATTCCATCAAAAACCCAATGGTGGAAATTTTTGAAAGCCCCCCATCACTTTTTAAATAAATTAGAAATAACTCTTTTTTTTGTTTTCTTTATCTCCTTTTTATTATCTACTGGTTTTCTTTTATTTAATTTTTATCTCGAGCATACAAAATTAGCTCCCGCCATTGGGGGAGAGCTAATAGAGGGTGTAGTTGGATACCCTCATTTTATAAACCCTATCTATGCAGAAGCCAATGATGTCGATAGAGATCTAGTGGAATTAATTTTTTGTGGCTTGATGAAATACAACTCTGAGGGAGAAATAGTTCCAGATTTAGCTAAAGAATATAAAATTCTTGAAGAAGGAAAAATGTATGAATTTGAATTAAAACCGGATATCTTTTGGGAGGATGGGAAAGAAATTACTGCAGATGATGTAGTCTTTACTATAGAGACAATTCAAAATCCAAAGATTAAAAGCCCCCTCTTTTCTAATTGGTTAGGGGTAAAAGTAAAAAAGATAAGCCAAAAAAAAGTAAGGTTTGAACTGGAAAGTCCGTATGTTCGATTTTTAGAAAGAGCAACTGTAAAAATCATTCCAAAGCATATTTGGGAAAAGGTCTCACCAGAGAATTTCCCTTTAGTTAAATTTAATTTAGAACCCGTGGGTTGCGGACCTTATAAGTTAGAAAATATAGCAACAGATGATAATGGAAAAATTTTGTCTTTGGGGCTAAATCTAAACAAAGAATATTTTGGAAATCTTCCCTATATAGAAAAAATTACCTTTAAATTTTTTAACTCGGAAAAGGACTTAATAGAAGCTCTTAATTTGGGAGAAATTAATTCCGCTCTTTTAGAAACAAAGGAAATAAAAAATCCTGATTTTAAAGAATATCTCTTTACATTACCAAGATATTTTGCAGTATTTTTTAATTTAGGAAATAAAGAGAATAAAATCATCTCTCAAAAAGAAACAAGGATAGCCTTGAGTTATGCCACAGACAAAAAAGAAATTTTAGAAAGAGTGTTACACGGAAATGGAGAAATTGTCAACTCTCCCATTTTGTCTTCTCTTTATAATCTTTCTCCTCCATCCACCACTTTTGAATTTGACTTAGAGAAAGCAAAAGAGATTTTGAAAAAAGCTAATTTTGAAGAAAAAGATGGAAAATTGGTGAAAATCATAAAAAAAGAGCCTTCTTTTTCATTCACCAAGGATTTAAAATTGGGGGATAAGGGAAAAGATGTAGAGGAACTTCAAAAATGCTTAGCTAAAGACGAAGAAATTTATCCCCTTAAAAAGATAGATGGAGAATTTGACATCATTACCAAAAATGCAGTAATTAGATTTAAGAAAAAATACAGAAAAGAAATCTCTGAAATTGCTGGGTATGAGATTAAATGTACGGGTTATGTCGGAAAAGCTACCAGAAAAGAGCTAAATAAAATTTGCTTTCCCCCGCAAATAGAAGAAATTCCTTTTAAATTGAAATTGGTAACTCTTGACCATCCCATTTTAAAAGAAACCGCCTTTATCTTAAAAAAGCAATGGGAGAAAATAGGAGCTCAGACAGAAGTAATCTTGGTTTCTTCTAATCAATTGGAAAGAGAGATAATTAAAAATCGGGATTATGAATTGCTTTTATTTGGACAAATCTTGGGAAAAATTCCAGATCCCTTTGGCTTTTGGCACTCCTCCCAGAGAAGATTTGGCTTGAATATTGCCGAATATGAAAATGAAAAAGTAGATGAGTTATTAGAAAAGGCGAGAGAAGAATTTGATGAAAAAAAGAGGAAAGAGTGTTATGAAGAAATTCAAGAGGAAATACTTAAAGATATTCCTGCTATCTTTTTATATAATTTTCCTGAAAGATATTTTGTCTCTAAAGAGATTAAGGGAATAGAAAATTCAATAATTGTTGACCCTTCAAAAAGGTTTTCTCAAATTGAAAAATGGTATATTGAAACAAAAAGAGTATGGAAATAAAAAAAGCAGTCATTCCAGCAGCTGGTTGGGGAACGAGGTTTTTACCCATTACAAAAAGCATACCAAAGGAAATGCTTCCAATTTTAGACAAACCAATAATTCAATATGTAGTAGAGGAGGCAGTAAATTCTGGTATAAGTGATATTATTATTGTTACCGGAACAAAAAAGAAGGCAATTGAAGATTACTTTGATAGAAGTCTAGAGCTAGAAGGGTTTTTGAAAGAGAATAAAAAAGAGGAAGAATTAGAGGAAATTAAAAGAATTGCTAATTTGGCTAATTTTATCTATCTTAGACAAAAAACTGAAAAGTATGGAAATGCCATCCCTGTCTTAATGGCTCAACCGGTAATTGGAAAAGAATGGTTTGCGGTCTTATGGGGAGATGAGTTCATTTTAGCTAAACCCCCAAGATTAAAACAAATGTTTGATGTTTTTGAAAAATACAAGGGAGTAATAATCTCAGCTGTGAGGATCAAAAAGAAAAGACTTCTTTCAAGATATGGAATTGCTGAAATAAAAAGAATGGAAAAGAATGTCTATAGGATAAAAAAGATTATTGAAAAACCTTCTCCAGAAGAAGCTCCCTCCAATTTGGCTACTCACGGTGCTTATATTTTACCTCCAGAGATCTTTGAGATAATTTCTCATTTAAAACCAACAAGACAAAATGAATTTTGGCTTACTGATGCTATTAATATCTTATTGAAAGAAGACTTCCCGGTGTATGCCTGTGAAATTGAGAATGGGAGATATTATGACACTGGAAACAAACTGGAGTATTTAAAAACGGTGATTGAGTTTGCTCTTTCCTCTAAGGAATTTAAAAAGGAACTAAAAGAATACCTTAGGAGATTAATCTAATAATTTTTTCTTAAAGGAGAAATATGTATTTTATTCCCTCTTTTCCGCCAAGAAATGGCTCTTAGGGCAGCTAAAGTCGTAGGAAGGGTAGTAAAATAAGAAATTTTGTTTAAAATTAAAGCTCTTTGCAAGAAATACTCTTCTTTCTTTTTAAAATCTTCTGGAGAGGGAATAAGAATGACTAAATCAAATTTCTTGTTTTTAATGTAGTCTAAAACATTGGGTTTCTTCTTCTGAGAAAGTTTATAAACCAAGGTAACAGGTATTTCTTTGTCTTTTATTCTTTTAGCTGTTCCTTCGGTGGCAAAGATTTTAAATCCTAAAGAATGGAACCTTTTGGCAATTGCTGAAGGATCAATCTCTCTTCTCATTGAAAGCAAAACATTCCCTTTTAAGGGAAGCGAATTACCAACTGCCAATTGAGATTTTAAGAAGGCTTCTTCAAAGCTTCTCCCAGTTCCCATTACCTCTCCCGTAGATTTCATCTCAGGCCCTAAGATTATCTCTGCTTCTAATTTGTCAAATGGCACAACCACTGCCTTGATGGCTATTTTCTTTGGTTTGAGAATCTGAGATTTCAGCTTTAACTCTTTTAATTTTTTTCCTAAAATTACCTTGGTAGCGATCTTCGCTAATGGAAAACCAGTAGCCTTACTAAGATAGGGAAGGGTGCGAGAAGCCCGTGGATTAATCTCTAAAACAAAACTCCTTCCTCTTTGAATGGCAAATTGAATATTGAAAACCCCTCTAATTTTTAAAGAAGTGGCGATTTTTTTTGTATATTCTACCATCTTTTCAACTTCTTTTTTTGTTAAAGAAAAAGGAGGAGTAACGCAACAGGCATCTCCCGAATGAACTCCTGCTTCTTCAATATGCTCCATAATTCCACAAATTAAAAGGTCTTTCCCGTCAAAAATAGCATCAATTTCTGTCTCCTTAGCATTTTCCAAAAATTTATCAATTAAGACAGGTTTTTCTCTTTTCCAAATTGAAAAGGCTCTTTGGAATTTTTCTTTTAGCTCCTTCTCTTGATAAACTATCTCCATTTTTCCTCCACCTAAAACATAGCTTGGTCTAACAATCACCGGGTAATTGATTTTTTTTGCTATTTTCATCCCCTCTTTTAGATCTCTCACTATTTTGTGTTCCGGAACCAAAATTCTTAATTCTTTAGCAAACTGATAAAATTTTTCTCTATCTTCTCCAATATCAATAGCAGAGGTAGAGGTGCCTAAAATCTTTCCTCCTGCCTTTTCTAATTCAAAGCAGATGTTAATTGGGGTTTGCCCTCCTAATTGTAAAATTATTCCCTCTGGCTTTTCCTTCTCTACTACATTCAATACATCCTCCAAGGTCAATGGTTCAAAATAGAGCTTATCTGCTATCTCATAATCAGTAGAGACTGTCTCTGGATTACAATTTATAATAATGGCTTCATAACCTTCTTCTTTGGCGGCAAGAATTGCCTGAACACAGCAATAATCAAATTCAATTCCTTGACCAATTCTATTAGGACCAGACCCTAAGATTATCACCTTCTTCTTTTTTCTCACTCCAACCTCGTTTTCCTTCTCATAAGTGGAATAAAAATAGGGTGTTTCGGCAGCAAATTCTCCGCCGCAAGTGTCTACCACTTTATAAACGGGGCTTAGTCTAAAAGATTTTCTCTTTTCTCTGATGATATGCTCTTTTTTTATTTTTAATAATTTCGCCAATTGAAGGTCGGAAAATCCCATTCTTTTTGCCAAAAGGAGAACCTCCTTTGGAATATTTTTTATGTTATATTTTTTAATTTTTTCTTCCATTTCTACAATATTTTTAATTTTTTCCAAAAACCAGCTATCAATTTTGGTCAATCTCGCTATTTCTTTTATCTCCATTCCCTTTTTGAGAGCAGACTTGATAAAGAAAATTCTCTTAAAATGTGGTCTGGAGAGAAATTTTTTAATCTCTTTTAAGCGAAAATTTTTTTCTTCTTCTCCTTCTTCTAAGCCAAATTTTCCAATATCCAATCCTCTAACTGCCTTTTGGAGTGCTTCCTCAAAAGTTCTTCCAATTGCCATTACCTCCCCTACTGATTTCATTTGAGTAGTCAATAATCTTTCTGCTCTTGGAAATTTTTCAAAAGCCCATCTGGGAATCTTTACCACTACATAATCTAAGGTAGGTTCAAAGGCAGAGAGTGTCTTTTTGGTAATGTCGTTCGGGATTTCATCCAAGGTTAATCCTACTGCTAATTTGGCAGCAATTTTGGCAATTGGAAATCCAGTTGCTTTTGAAGCCAAGGCAGAACTCCTACTTACCCTCGGATTAATCTCAATTACCAACATTTTTCCATCTTTAGGATTTAGGGCAAATTGAATATTCATCCCCCCAGCATCCACTCCTATTTTTCTAATAATCTTTATTGCCCAGTCCCGCATTCTTTGGTATTCCTTATCGGTTAAGGTTTGAGCGGGAGCAACGGTAATACTGTCTCCGGTATGAATACCCATGGGATCAAAATTCTCAATGGAACAGATAATTACCACATTATCCTTTAAATCTCTCATTACCTCCAATTCATACTCTTTCCAACCAATAACCGATTTCTCAATCAAAACCTGAGAAATCCTACTTGCCTTAAGTCCTCTTTCTACTATTTCCTCTAATTGTTTTTCATTAGTTGCTATTCCTCCACCCGTTCCTCCTAAGGTAAAGGCAGGACGCAAAACTACCGGATATCCCAATTTCTCTGCCACTTTCTTTGCCTCTTTAAGAGAGGAAACTCCTTTGCTCTCTGGCACCTCTAATCCAATCTCTTCCATTGTTTTTTTAAAAAGGGTTCTATCTTCTGCCTTTTTAATGGCAGAAAGATTAGCTCCAATTAATTCAACTTTATACTTTTCCAATATTCCTTTCTCTGCTAACTCTGTAGAGATATTTAAAGCAGTCTGTCCACCCATGGTACTCAAAAGAGCCTGAGGTCTTTCTCTTTGGATAATTTTTTCAATAATTTCCGGAATGAGGGGCTCAATATACACCCTATCTGCCATTTCAGGATCAGTTTGGATGGTGGCTGGATTGGAATTTACTAAAACTGTCTTATACCCTTCTTCTTTTAGGGCTTTACAGGCCTGGGAGCCTGAATAATCAAATTCGCAGGCTTGCCCAATAGTAATGGGTCCCGAGCCAATAATCATTATTTTTTTGATATCAGTTCTTTTTGGCATTATTCAATTCTGTCAAGATTTCATCAAAAAAAATCTCCCCATCATGGGGACCAGGATTAGCTTCTGGATGATATTGTAATGTTTTAATCTTAAATTTTTTATGTTCTAGCCCCTCAATGGTATTGTCATTTAAATTAATTTTTGTGATTTCAAATCCTATCTCTTTTAAATTCTCTTTAGACACCGCAAACCCATGATTTTGGCTGGTAATTATTATTCTTTTTGTTTTTAGATCCTTTACCGGCTGATTGCTTCCTCTATGTCCAAATTTCAATTTAAAGGTTTTAGCTCCTAAAGCCAAAGCAAGAATTTGATGACCCAGACAAATTCCAAAGAGTTTTACTTTCCCGATTAATTTTTTTACCTCCTCAATTGTTTCTTTTACCATCTTGGGATCTCCTGGTCCATTAGAAATTAAAACTCCTTCTGGCTTAAGACTTAAGATTTTTTCAGCTTTTGTATTATAAGGAACCAGGATTGGATTTATCTTTCTTTTAAGAAGATTTTGCAAAATTGCTTTTTTTGCCCCACAATCAATAACTACCATTTTATGCCTTCCTCCTTTGACTTTAATTTCTTTTATCTTTTTTATGCTTACTTTTTCTACTAAATTTATTTCAGAAATGGATGGTAGCTTTCTTAATTTTTCTTTGAATCTTTCAAAAGAGGTAAGTTTCTTTTTTGAAACTATCAAGATAGCTTTCATTGTTCCAAAGTTTCTGATCTTTCTTGTCAAAGCCCTGGTATCTATCTCAGAAAGAGTCGGAATCTCAAATTCTTCCAAGAAATCTTTAAGGGTCTTTATCTTTTTATAATTCCTTGGTCTCTCACAAATTTCCCTAACTAAAACTCCCTCTGCCTGAGGGAACTTTGATTGAAAATCTTCTTTTCTCACTCCATAATTTCCAATTAAAGGATAGGTAAACATTAAAATCTGTCCCTTATAAGAGGGGTCTGTAATTGCTTCAGTGTAACCTGTCATTGAGGTATTAAAAACTACCTCCCCAAATACCTTCTTTTCCTTCCCAAAACCTTTTCCTTCTACAATTTCTCCATCTTCTAATATTAGGTATCCATTCATAATAAAAAACCCCCTTTTTTAGGGGGAAATAAAGAAAGGGGGGAAACCCTAAAGAGACAAATCTTAAATCTTAATGTTTTCATTTTCATAAAGTGAGATTTTTTTAATTCTCCTCTTTTGTCTTCTTCTCTGGCTAAATTTAGCTCTAAGCCAAACTTTAACAATTTTTTTCATTTTGTCAAGAGATAAAAAATCAGCTGAGAGACATAAAATGTTGCAATTTGTATCTTCCTTAGAAAGTCTTGCCATTTTCTCATTTAGGCATAAACCTGCTCTTACTCTTTTAAATTTGTTTGCAGAAATTGACATTCCTATTCCAGAACCACAAATTAAAATTCCCTTACTCTTTGGATCTTTACTCACTTTTTCTGCCACCCTTTTAGCAAAATCAGGATAATCATCATTGGGATCAAAAATAGTATTTCCCAAATCCAAAAATTTCACCCCCATCTCTCTCAAATATTTTTTTAATTCTTCTTTCTTTTTAAATCCTCTATGGTCAGCACCTAAATAGAGCATAAATAAATAATTATTGTACTATCTTTACCACTTCAGTAACGATTCCTGATAATTTTTTTGGTAAGGCATCTTGTCTCAGTATAAATTCGTTACTAAGTAGTTAGGGACTAGAAATAACATCTCTCATTACTGCGCCGAAATTGGCACTTAACACATTCTCGCTATATCTTCTCAACCAACCTCTTTTTATCTTGGGTTTGAAGGGTTTTAAATTTTTAAATCTTTTTTTGAATTCTGCTTGAGAAATTAAAAGCTCAATTTTTCTCTTTCTGACATCAATTCTTATTAAATCCCCGTTTTTCACAACAGCTAAAGGTCCCCCTTCAGCAGCTTCAGGGGAAATATGTCCAATAGCTAATCCCCTTGTCCCTCCGGAAAATCTTCCATCAGTAATGAGAGCTGCTTTAATTTTTGTTCCCGAAATAGCTGAAGTAGGAGATAGCATCTCTGGCATTCCCGGACCCCCTTTAGGACCTTCATATCTTATCACCACTACCTCGCCTGCCTTGATTTTCCCTCCCCAAATTGCTCTGGTGGCTTCTTTTTCTTCATTAAAGCAAACCGCCCTTCCTTTAAAATGAAGCATCTCTCTTTCCACTCCTGCTGTTTTTACCACCGCTCCCTGGGGAGCTAAATTTCCATAAAGAATAGCTATTCCACCCGTGGGATAAAAGACATCTTCTCTTACTCTAATTATATTTCCATCAGGATCAGGAGCCCTTTCAATCCACTCTTTCAATCTTTGACCCAAAACATTTTTGGTTTCTAAAGAAAGGGGAGCTCTTGTATATTTGGAGAGGGCTTTTAGAATTGCAGACACCCCTCCCACCCTGTGTAAATCCTCAATATGAACCTCTTTTCTTGAAGGTGAGAGTTTGCAAATTGTAGGTGTTTTTTTAGAAAGGGAATCTATTCTTTTTAAAGAGTATTTTATCTTTGCCTCAAAAGCCAAAGCCAAAAGGTGCAAACAGGTATTGGTAGAACCTCCCATTGCCAAATCTACTAAAAAGGCATTATCAATTGATTCTCTGGTCAAAATATTTAAGGGTCTAATTTTATTTTTTACTAAGTACTCAATTACATCTCCTGCTTTTTCTACTAATCTTATCCTTTCTGGATTTAAAGTGGTAATTCCTTTCTCTTTGTCAACCCATTTTTCTGCCAAAATGGTACCGTTTCCAGGAAGGGAAAGTCCCAAAACCTCAGCCAAACAATTCATCGTATTGGCAGTAAACATTCCCGAACAGCTTCCTGCCCCCGGACAAGAAGTTTCTGCCAATTTTATAATTTCTTTTTTGGAAATCCTTCCTGCTTTATATTTCCCTAATCCCTCAAATACAGAAATCAGATCCGTATTTCCTTTTCCTGCCAACATCGGACCTCCAGAAATGTAAAGAGCGGGAATATTAAGCCGGACCATAGCATTAAGCATTGCGGGAACAATTTTGTCACAATTTCCAATCCCAATCCAACCATCGGGAGGATGAGCACAAATGATACTTTCTATCTGATCTGCAATCAATTCCCTTGAGGGCAAAGAATATCTCATTCCAAAATGACCCATGGCAATGCCATCACAAATGGCAGAACCAATATTACAATACCAAACATTAAATCCCTTTTTCTTTAACCTCTCTACCAATTTTCTTCCCAGAACATCTAAATGGCAATGACCTGGAATATGATTGGTGTATGAATTGATTACGGTAATGAAGGGCTTTCTTTTATCTTTTACCCTCTTTATTACTCCAGCTGCCTTTATTAAAGAAATGGCAGGTAAAAAATCTTCCTTTTCAGTAATAAGTTTACTTCCTTTTTCTTGAATTAACCTTAAATGTGAGTGAAGTGCTTTTTTCATATTAGATATTGATACAATAACTCATCTTCTTTAAGTTTTCGAAAATTAAAACCAAATTTTTTCATTCTTTTCATTAAGGGAATTAAATCCTCCCTTTTTTGCAATTCAATCCCAATTAATACAGGTCCTTTTTCTTTTTCATTTTTCT
>CAZJYT010000025.1:0-11622 GCA_964550325.1 uncultured Candidatus Saccharibacteria bacterium
CTGTTCGTGTTGCTATAGGCTCACTATAATTCTCCAACACCCACCTAATTTCTTCCTCAATCTTCATCTTTCACCTCCTCCCTTTTTTCCTTGACAATTTTATCTCCTTTTTGTATTATATTTTTGATGCACCTTTTTTTATTTAAATAAGCTCTCATATAGGAAGGAAGTGATATTGGTATATGTTTTCCACAAAATCTACACTTCACTTTATACCTCCAAAATAAAAAACCCTCTCCAGCCCTGTTGAGCCGGAGAGGGTAAACAGGTTATTTCAGGATAGCCTTAAAAGGGTATCCTAAATTACCACTTTATCAAATCAGTTTGCCTTTTTATCTTCCTCCCTTTCTAAACTTGTTATTAACTTCTCAATAGCTTTAGTAATACCTATCAAGTGCCTTCTTATCTCTTTTAAAAGATTTATCAATTCCTTCTCCATCTTTACCCCTATACTTATATTCCTAACTTTTCTGCCTTTTCCTCTTCAAAGGATATATCCTTACCTCTCCAATCTTGCCCGGTTATGCAAATCTTTTTTTATCCGTAAAATGTTTTATGACATCTATCACATACAATTCTTGCTGTTGGTTCATAGCGGATATTAATAAAACCACACCAGAAACAGCGATATTCATAGCGTTTTTTCTCTTTCTTTTGTTTCTTATTCCAAAGATCTTCAAAGCGTTCTATTTTCACCTTTCACCTCCTTACCTCCTCTCAGTATATACCTCAGTTATATTTATTTTTCCTCTTTTTGTATCTTTTCTATTTCCTTTTCTACACTTTGCACAGCTTCCTCAGTTTCTTCTCTCATCGCTTGTATTACTTTTGTGGCATTTTCTATCCATTCTCCTATCCGGTGTGCTACCCAAAGCAGTTCTCTGGCGTTCATATACTGCCCTATATACCCAAACTGCCCATGCCAATAGAACTCTTTCCCGCTTCTCCCTATCACTTTTTTACGTCCTATTTCCCTCAGCAGAACAAGGTGAAGCGATTTTCCCAGATTTGAGCCTTGATACCGGAAGCCGATATAATTGTAATCAAGCTTTCGTATTTCTTCCTTGGAAAAGTTCTTGATTGTCTTATACAGAAGGCATTCTATTTCTTCCATTTTCTCCACCAGTGTTTCTGTAGCTCTTTCGTATTTTTCTACTTCTTCTACCAGCTTTTCTATTCTTTTGATTTCTCCCTTTTCTTTCATCTTCCACCCCCCTTTTTTTAACTAAATACTCTTTTTTGTAGCTTTTCTGGTATCCGTTGTTAACATATCTTCACCTCCTTTTTATAAATATACATATTATTTTTATATTCTAAATGATATATATCATAAATTATAAAACTTGTCAAGACTAAATTGTAATTTAATTTTTCAGAATTCCGAGAGATATATAATTTTTTAATTAAATTTTTTTCTTTTAATTATTTTATTTCTTTAAGAATTTTCTGAAGTTCTTTTTTACTAAGCCAGCCTTTCTTAAGCCAAGATTTAATAGCTTTATAAAATATTTTCTGTAGAGAATGAAAAAGAGAAGGAGCTTCTTGAGGAGAAATATATCTCCAGTTTTTAAAAGAGTTTCTTCCACCGGCTTCTACTTCAACTCCAAAAGGTTTATTTTCATCATATTTTGAAAGTAAATCAGCAAAATAATCAGATTTTAAAATAGGTTCACCTACTCTATAATAAGGCTTTTCTTTTAACTTTCTCTTACCATAAATTATTCCGTGAGCAGTTCCACAAAGGGGACAAATTGCCATTATTCGTTTACCCATTGTTATCTTCTTTTTGTTCAAGCAAATCTTTCATTATATAAAAATTTGGTTCTATTTGAACACACATCTCTCTTATTCTTTCCATATGTTCACGAGTCATTCTATCAGTATCTAACCACTTTATATCATTATCCTCTTCTCCATATTTAACTTTAATATAGAGAGGTTCATATAAAGAAATATACTCATAGATCATATCTTTAACTATCTCACTAAATTCTTCATAGATATTTCCTATTTTTTCTATTTTTTTAGCTAATTCTTCTTCATTTAGATATTTCTTTGTTTTTTCAAATCTATAAAGGTTTTGAAAAATTTTTATCAGATGAGTAAAATTACCCTGGAAAGTTTTATCAAAAATTCTATGGCAATTTTTACATAATGTTATTAAATTCTTCTCATTGGTTAATTCATCAAACAACTCTGGTTTCTTCTTTAAAAGTCTTAAAGGTCGTATATGTGCTAATTGTAAACTTTTAGTATTCTTGCAAATAGCACATTGATAATTATTTCTTGCAAAAATTTTTTCCTTTAATAAATTACTTTTTTCTCTGGCTTTTTTTATTATTTCTGTCATCTCTTCTTAGGTAACTCTTTAGAAAACTTCTCTAATTTTATATAAGCTCCCCACTGTTCAACCATTGCTTCTGCTATTTTTTTATATGTTCTGCTTCTGTTTTTCCATCTATCAGCACTTGGAGGTTCTCTATGCACCTTCTGTATCACCATTGATTTTGGTAATAGCTGTGTTGGTGAAAGAAGAGGTAAGTTTTTTAACCACAGACAGGTTGCCTTAGAGTAAGGTTCTCCAAATTGATAGGGCTGTATAATCTGGGTATATTTACCAATTTTTTGCATAGCAAATTTATGAGGAATAGGATTTTCAATACATATATGGTAAATAGGTGCATTTAAAAGTTTCAAGAAAAAATCTACTGCCTCTTCCATCTTTTTCCATCTTTCAGGTCTTTCATATAACCACCTAACTCCTGAATTACACAGATAGGTGCAGGGAGGAAATGCAATCATCATCATCCATCCTTCATTCAAAATATTTAAAACATTATCTTGAATATGATAGGGACTGGGTATTTCTGAAGGCAATAAATCACAGGAAAAAGCATTATATCCTTTTTTCCTGAAGCTCTCTCTTAATATTCCACTGAATTCGCAAGCTATTAATATTTTCATCTTTTAGGTAGTTCTTTAGAGATTTCTTCCAGTTTTTTAATCAGTCTTTTGGCGCCTTCTCTGATTATCTGGAAAGCATTGCCAAGAAGCGCGGTAGTAATAGGATCCTCTCCTTCAAAGTCTATCCTCATGCCATCTTTAGTCTTGGTAAGGCTTATCCGGAATGGCCTTTTTTTCTTTCTTCTCATATTTTGTATTTTTTCAATTTTATTATTTTTATTGTATATTTAGGATATCTTTTCTCTAAAAGTTTTTTCTCAAGTTTAGCTCCTATTTCCTCTTCTGCAATTCTAAAATCAAATACTTTGTTATATTTTACAGCTAAGATGAAAAAAAGAAAATCTCCTATACCTCCCATCTATCACTTTTAGTTATAGAAATTGTCTCATCTTGAGATTTTCTTAGAAGGTATTTTTTTCTACATTGCAGACACTGAAGGAAAAAGTTTTTTATTCGGTATTCTTTTCCTTCTAATACCCAGGTTTCCTGGGAGGTTTCCACTACTTCTAAGATTCCTCCACAATTAGAACAGATTTTTTCTCTTTCAGTTAAAGTTATCTTTTCTTCCATATTTCTTGAATAATTTTTTCTACTACATTTTTGTTTTTTACATATTTTTCAATAGCCTCTTCTATTTTTTTTATATTATTTCTTAAAACATAGTAATATAATCTACATCTTGAAGAGCAAAATTTCTGCCAGTAAACTTTTTTCTTTATTTCCTTCCCACAATAAAGACATTTTTCCATATAATAAGATTACTTCTTAATTTTCTTATCTGTTAACAAGCGTTAACGAACATATTATAACCTCAGAAAAAGAATTTGTCAAGGAAAATTATAAAATTGGGAATAAAGTGCGTTCTTTTTCTATCCGGGGGATAGCTATTTGGGTTAAGTAGTCTTTGTTGAGGTCTATTCCAATAAACTTTCTTCCTAATTTTTGAGCTACTACTCCTGTTGTGCCACTTCCACAAAAAGGATCTAAGACAATTCCTTCTTCTGGAGTAGAAAATTTGATTGGAATAATAAGCAAAGCCTCTGAAAATACTGCAAAATGGTCGCAATTTGCACCAAATTCTTTACTGAAGTTATGAGGTTCAGGATTTATTAACCATACAGTAGGGAGATTTTTGCCAAGTGGATGAGTAAAAGAGGGGTGCTCATCTTTAAAATCTCTCCAGCTACCGGGTCCTCCATTATGATTTTCTCGTGGGTCTAAAACTTTATTAGGTCTTAGATTTCTTGCTCTTGGTGAATTAAACATCTCAGCCTCTTCTGGAGATAGATTGCTAAATTTACCTTTATACCTTCTAATCTCTTCTTCACTTGCTCTAAATTGAGGACATTGTTCAGATTTCTTTTTTGCGTCTCGCACTCTGTAATTAAATTTGTTAGATCCATAAAAGGGGGGATAATCAAATCTTGTTTTTCTATGTCCAGATTGCTTGGGTTGAGGGCTATATTCCTGTAAATATTTACTGTTATAACCATATTCTCTGCATCTTGTAAAACCATCGGGTCTGTTTTCAAAAGTTTGGATTGGAATTCTTACACTATCTAAATCAGAATAATATTTCTTGCTTTTTTTTGTAAAATGATAAAGATATTCCCAAGTCATATTAAATCTATCCTTGCAACTTGTAGGTAGAGATGAACCCATCGTTCTTCTTTCTTTTTGTATTAAAATTTGCTTTGCCCAGATTATTTTTTCTCTCAATATCCAGCCTTGTTCTATCATAGCAATAGCTATTCTTTCAGGAAGCATAAGCATACATTTTTGAGGATAATTTTTTACTCTTGCTCTTCCTGAGTAAGTATCATTTGATATTTTATGCTTCTCCGGATTATTACCACGATAAAATCTTGATTCTAATGTTCCAGAAGAGGCATAAGCATCTCCCAAGTTGAGCCAGAAAGAGCCTGTCTTTTTTAAAACTCTTTTAAGTTCAGCAGTTATCATCAGAAGATGTTTTATGTATAGGTTAAAATCAGGCTCTAAACCAAGATGTCCTTTATAGGCGTCACATTTAGAGCAGATATAATAAGTAAGATGTGGATTTGTATAAATATTTGGATTTTTGTAATTACCTACTACTGTAGATTTGCCTTTTCTATATCTTAAATTATCTTGCTTTGTATTTTCATTCATCCATTCGTGTTTACAATTTTTTCTTCCTCCCCAGATTTGAGGTTCTGTTTTGTATATACGAAGTGAATTGCCAGAAAAAATTATTTTATTATTTCTTCTAACACAAAGAGTATGATTTTTCTCTACCTCTATACCATAAATGTAACCACTATAATTTACTATTTTCTTAGTATAATAAAGTTTAACACTTTTTCTTCTTAAAAAAATAACTCGGTTTTTTTCTCTAATTGATACATTTTTACCTATTTTTAAAGCTATTTCAGCCAAATCATCTCTTAATTTTTTAGAAACAGTATAACAAGATATTGCTTCATGAGAAGTTCCTTTTCGCTTTATTGTCCCATCACCAAATAAATACCATTTTAAGAAAATTTTTAATAATTTAGGAGAAAGTTCTTTAATTTCTTTAGGAATATATTTTGTATAAGAATTTCCAAATTGTTTTAGATAAAACCATAATTGCTTATCTGATATTTCAAATCTTATCGTATCTCTATCTTTAGTTTCAGAAAAATTAAAAGGTAATTTTTTTAAGAAGTTTTCTAATAATCTTATCTTTCGGTTTCTTCTGTTTAATAGAAATACTATAACTAATTTTTTTACCTCCTTTACTGCCTCTTACACTCCCCTCAGCTAACCATAATCCAAAAAATTTTAGCCAATCTTTCATTTTAATTAATTTCGGAGGATAATATTTTTCTTGTCTGTTATATATAGTTTTTAGTTCGGGCAAAGTAAAATAAGTTGGTTCTCCCCCTTTCCATTTAAATCCTGTTTTTGGAGTAATATAATTTGATTTGATATCTTTAGCCATTATAAAATAAAATCCTTCTCCCTCTTTTCTTCTCTTACTTTTAAAAATTTCTCTTGGTCTTACTTTTTTAAAAAATTTTTGAAAATATACAAACATACGATGGTTAGGAGTTACTAATAAATCAATATGGGTATTTAAAAAATGTATCATTTTACCTTTATAAAACCATTTTTCTACATTTGTTACTTTTACCCACTCTAATTCTAAATTATGAGGTTTTACTGACAAAACATAGTCACCGACTTTTATATCTTTTATATTTTTCCAACCATCTTTTGTTAATATTTCATGCCCCTCAGCATAACACCAGTAGGGAGGAGAGGTTATAATGCAATTTACGCTTTCAGAAGAGAGCTTTCTCAATACATCTAAAGTATTGCCCCACCATAGAGTTATGCCGTTTTGGTTGTAGATGATTTCGTTCATAATCTATTTTCTAACCATTTCTTTTTCCATTCTTTCCATTCTTTTTCTGCTTTCACCCAATCTGATAAAGCATCTCCGGAAAGTTTTAAACGCATTCTTTCTTGATATATCCGATAAGCTATTCTTCTAATTATTTCTTTTTCATCTTTACCAGATAAACCCATTTCCCGCCTTATAAAAGATGGTCATGCCAATGATTGGGGATTGACTGCATATACCCTCTGAATTTTTTACCAGGAAATAACCTTTCACATACATATTTTATCTGAGCCATTTCAATAGGATTGGGGGTTTCTCTGTGGTCATTTAACACTACCAGAGGTTGATCACGGTGAGTTTCACAGTAAGTAATGGTCATTATCATATCTTTATAGATAATTTTTGTCTTAACCTCATTATCAAAAACTAATCGGCATAAGGGACAATTAGGGTCCTTTATCGGTTCATATTGAACAATCATTCTTTTGCTATTTTTATAATATATCCAGTTACAATTTTATCATAAATTTCAGAAAAAGGCTTCTACTTTTCTTTCTTATCTGTTCTTATCTTGCCTAAATCTTGTAAGAGAGAATAGTAATCTTCTTCTACTTTATATAATCTTTCTATCTCTTTAATCAATCTCTCTTTATCCATCTTATTAATTTCCTCCACCAAGATATTTTTGTTACTCTATCTAAAATTTCATCTTTCTGTTCAAATTTAACCTCTAAATTGCCAATAGTTCTTGTTTCGGCAGGTATTACTACTTCTTTAAGTAAAGATGATGGCTTTTCTGGCTCTTTAATCCTTTGAGGAGTAGCAACTACTTTTTTCTCCTCTTCCTTAACCTCTATACTAAACTTAAATTTAGTTTTTGGTATAAAATCCTTACATCTTTTAGGTCTATCCACAGATATAACATGAAGCCTTTTTAAACAATAATTACTATCATCAAGTCTATAACCACAATCTCTACAGCGTATTTTGGGTAGCATAATTTACCTCCCATAAATATTTATACCTGTTTTTTATAAAATGCGTAGGCTCATTAACTATCTCTCCTTCATAAGGTTCTAACTCATCATCTCCAAATCTGGAGAAATATTGTTTAGTAAGGCCATCGCATATATTATTTAAAGAGCATACTTTACACTTATTAGTTTTGACATATATATTATTTGCTATATTTCTCATAATTCTATTTGACAAACTTTCTACATCTTTGCTCATATCAACATTTAACTTTTGAGATGAAATATCAGTATCTACAGAGTGCCACTGTGGAGGAAACCACTCTCCAGGATCATAAGGCAACTGCTGGAAATTGTATTGATTTTTCTCATATCCTTTTAGCATACAAAATGGGAAATATCTTACATTTACTTCGTGTC
Source organism: uncultured Candidatus Saccharibacteria bacterium (assembly GCA_964550325.1). Taxonomy (GTDB): domain Bacteria; phylum Patescibacteriota; class Minisyncoccia; order Minisyncoccales; family CAZJYT01; genus CAZJYT01. Next base: position 7,729 of record CAZJYT010000025.1, read on the forward strand.
CTGCCTCTTCAAGTATGTCTATTGCCTCTTTCAAATAGGGTGCTATTATAGAGTGTCTTTCTTGGCAATCTATATACTGCATATTAACCCACTCATAAAAAGGATTAAATGATATAAAATTATTAATCTTTATCTTTTTCTTAATAAAATATTTGGCCAATTTGGGAAGTTGTTTATAATTGTATTTTATTAAAACTGTATTACTTCTATTGTAAAACTGAGTGTGTTTTTGCATATTATCAATTGCCTTATCTAAAAACTTAAAATAGTCAATCGCAGGAGTTCCCATTATAAAGCTTAGGTTATCTATACCATGAACACTCACTAAAAAATGTTCAAGTCCTGAGTTAATAACCTCTTTAACTCTATTTTCATTTGCGTATATTAAGCCATTAGTAATTAGAGAGGGGAGGAGGCCTATACTTCTGCAATATTCATTCAATTTATACAAATCTGGATATATAGACATTTCTCCGGTAGAGCAGTATTCTATCTTATTACATTTATATTTATTCTTTGCTAAGAAGGCTTGATGTTTAAGTTTTTCTATATCAGGAAATTTATTAATAGGATAATAGGCAAAATAACAAAATATACACTTTACATTGCATTTACACTGAGGATATAATACTGCCCTATCTGTTATTTTACACCTTTGCAATGAATGCATTCTATTGCCCTTTCATCTTTGCTATAAGAATATTCTATCTGGATATCTTTTAAACCACTGTGTTCAAACCAATATTTAATGCTTTCCGGACTGAAATGCCAGAAATGATCGTGGACATATATATCTCTTACACCATTTGGTATCTCTACATAAAGTATTCCACTGGGTTTTAAAATATTTATCATTTTTTCAAGTGCTAAATCTGCATTTCTAAAGTGTTCTAAAGTGTGGCAACATATTACAGCATCATACTTATTATTAATATCCATTGTCTCAAAATCTCCAAATAAAACATTTATACCATAATAGGCACTTTTTAAATATCTGGCAGCCCAATGTGATATTTCTATACAATCTATACTCCATTGATTTTTTAAAAAGTATGATATAAATTGACCAATACCACATCCTACATAACATAAATTTTTACTAGGATGGATACCAGCAAGACCAAATTTCTCAAAGTATGGCAGATGAATTTCTATATAATGCATATTCATAGGAATACCATTTATAATAGTCCATAACTCCTCTTTTTCATAATAATTTCTACCATATGTCCAACTTTTGCATATATTTATCCAATGCTTTTTTACTGTCTTTATAACACCACACCTTGTGCATTGGACAAATTCATCATCTTTTATAGGCTCCTCAAACTTTATCCAGTTATGCTTACATATCATACTAAAACCTTTCTATCTTTACTGGACAATGAGTTAAGGAAAACTTATTATTTTTTGCCTCTATCCAGTCTTTTTCCCCTATCCCTTTATGAGATAAAATTACTTCTGTATTAAGCCAAATATCATATCCTATTTTTTTAGCTTTATTACAAAAATCCAAATCTTCTCCAACAACATATATTCTATCATACGGTTTTACAATTTCTGGATACCATTTACTTGAATCAAACCATTCAGTAGGTGGATAATAATCTGTGTATTCTTCTACTAATTTTTTACTTTTCAAAAAAAATCCAAATCCACAGCCATCTATCTTATAATGTTTATTATGCTCGTAATCTATAAACCAATTATATCCATTAATTATATTTCCATAACATACCATTGGATTTCTAATTTCATGTCTTGAAAAATACAAACCTGTTACAGCTTCTCCTTTCCCGCTTTCTATAAATTTAATAAGTTTTATTATATCTTCTGGCTGAAATTCTATATCGGAATCCAGCCATAAAAAGTAATCAAAGACCTCTTTTTTATGCAATTCTAAAGCGTATTGTAATAATTTTCTTCTTGCAGCGTGTATATATACTTCCCTTACACTTAAAAAGGTAAATTTTATATTTTTCAAAGATTTTATAGCCTTTCTTATAGATTTTTTTGTTTCTTCTTCATAGTCGTTATACTTCGGAGTTAAGACCACTATTCTTCTTTCCTTTTTGTCTTTTATAGTAACTCTATTAATCTTATTCCTCCAGTCAGGAAGATTAGCCTTCTTAGGATTATATTTTTCATCATACATTTTATACCATCTTTCTAAATCTACTCTGCTTATAATATCCAAGTCAATTTCTTTAAGATTTCTTGAGTGGTGGGCTATATGTTCGTATCCTTTATGAGGAGGATTTTTCAGGCAATAAACATTCCATTTTGTCTGATAATTCATTCTAAAGCACCATTCAGGGTCCCACCCCCAAGCAACAAAATTATTATCAATCTTGCAATCTTGCCATGCTTCAATCCTTACAAGATATATTTCTCCTGCCAGAGCAAGAATCTTCCCATCTTCTTTAATTGGTAAATCCATATAATTTGCTTGAGGAAAGCCAATTATACCGGCATTTTCCTTTTTTTCAGCTTCCTCAATAAGTATTTCCAACGCATTTGGTAATATCAGGCAGTCTTGAGATACTAAAGCAACATACTTTATTTTAAAGCGTGAAAAATATTCAATTAGTATGTTATTAGGTTCGGCATTACCAACATTTTTACCAATCCACCAATAGGGTATATTCTGGCTTTCTAACCACTTTATGTTGTCTGTAGTATGAGAGTTATCCCAGACAATTATCTGGTATGGAATTTTTGTATTTTTCTTTATACTTTCTATACATTTTTTTAAAAGTTCCAGATTATATAAAGAGACTATAGCAATACCAAGCTCAAATTTCTTTTTAACTACACCTATTGGCTCTTTTGGTATTGGTATTGGCTGCAATTTATATCCTAAAGGAAGAGTTTCATTTACATTAGGCTTTTCTATCAATCTTATACCCGAACAGCTTATATAATTCTTTCCTTCCGGTATGGTTTTTTCAGAACATCTTAAACATATATCAGAATTGGTAAGGAATCTAAGGTGTTTACAGCAAAAATATTTTGGTGGAGATTTTACTTTCATTTCTACCCCAAAAATTTAACATTCCTATTTTAAAATTTTTTGCACCGCTTTTTTACCTCTCCCTTAATAATAATAAATAAATATAAAATATATAATGATAATAAATAGTAGTAGTAGTAAATTTTCTGAAGAAAAGGTTTGTTTTTCCCAAGCTCCAGAAATTTAAAGGATTGGCATTGTGAATAAGCTGTGGATAATCTGTGATAAGCCTGTCAGTAAACTGTAAATATTTTTTAATCCTCATTTCCTTATTTCTTTAAAAGCCATTTAAAAAGATAAAATATAAGTTCCAATACTTCTTCTTTTGTTAATTGAATATAGCATTCATCACTTTTTATAGTTAACTGAAGACATCTACCCTTTTCTGTTCCTCCATAAAAGCTGGTTAAGGAATATTTAGTATTTTCAAAAATTTCTTCAGACATAATTACTTACCATAATTTCAAAAAAGGATGTTTAGGATATACTTTTTCTTCCAAGTCTTCTTTAACTAAATGAGTATAAGTAGGAAGCATCCCAAATTGAGGGATCCTCCACCTACACCATAGAGCAACAGTATAATGGTCAATTCCTGCCTTAAGCATTTCTGTAATTAAGGCTCTTCTTATTGAATGAAAGCCATAACCCATATAATTTTCTAATTTAAATTTACAAAGATATAGAGTATAATTAAAAACTCCATATATACCTGCTCTTGATACTTCCTCCCATTCATATTTATAAAGAATATCTTTAATTTGAGCAGGTATAGTATAAATTTGAGGCCTACCTCCTTTAGCAGTCTTTATAATTATAGTATTGTCTTTTTTATTAATATCCTCTTTTTTAATTCTTAAAATCTCTATTTTTCTTAATCCCCA
>CAZJYT010000026.1:0-11533 GCA_964550325.1 uncultured Candidatus Saccharibacteria bacterium
ATATTTCATATTTTTCCAAAAGTTTTTTTATTAACTGAAACATTGAATAAGTTTTCCCCGCCCTCCTTGGTCCAATTATTGAAATAACCCTTTTTATTGGAATTTCTATTGGTATTTTTAAGCTTCTTTCTATAAGCCAAGGAAGTCTTTTTTCATGAAAATCTTTTATTACGGTTGCTAGTTTTTCTTTGTTTATCATAAGTATTACATAGAAGGAAACTTTTTTAAAAAATTTCCCCCTATCTTGATTATTTAAATTTTACCTAATTGCTCAATGTTTAGCAACTCAAAGTTCCAACAATCAAAATACCGGTTAAGACTTTAGTTTTTTTGAGCGGATGATTGTTAAAATATCATTTTAAATTTTAGCAAAGTTTATCTATAAAAATACAATTTATCTTCTCCTTAAGAATTTCGCGCAACAATTTGTTAAACCTCCATTTCAGACTTTAAAGATAAATTTTGTTAATCATAGAGATGATTTTGACTTTTTCTTGACTTTCGAATTAAAATTTTTAAGAGCTCGTTTTGGAATTAAAAATGAAAATAAAAAATATCTTTATTACAGGAAAGCCAGGATGTGGAAAAACGACTTTAATAAAAGAGATCTTAAAAAAACTGAAATCAAAAATTTCAGGTTTCTATACTGAAGAAATAAGAGAAAAGGGAGAAAGGATTGGTTTTAAAATAAAAACATTAGATAAAAAAGAAGGAATCTTAGCCCATATTAATCTTAAAAGCAGATATCAATTAGGAAAATACAAGGTGAATTTGAAAGACTTAGAGGAAATCGGGGTCTTAGCAATTAAGAGAGCAATAAAAGAGAAAAAAATTGTTTTGATTGATGAAATTGGAAAAATGGAACTTTTTTCAGAAAAATTTAAAAGTGCAGTTTTAAAAGCCCTAAATTCAGAAAATAAGGTTTTGGGAACAATAATGCTAAAAAGAAATCCCTTTTGTGATAAAATAAAAAAAAGAAAAGACACAAAGATTTTTTATTTAAAAAGAGAAGGCTTTGAAGAGATAAAAAGGAAATTGGAAATTATTTTGAAATAAAGCAGGATACTCAGTTTTTATTTTACTCCCCTAATTACCACAAATCCTCCTTCTCCATAACCTTCTTTTGGGACTTCAATCTCAGTAAGTTCTTGAGGATTTTTAAAAATGGTCTGACAGATTTTGATATCTCTAAACCTTAATTTTTCAAGAAAATCCAAAATTTCTCTCACAGAATAAAAATTGGCATATTTTAAAAATTTACTTTTTTCTCTTTTTGACTGATAGAGCTTTCCTAAAAAGCTTTCTTTGTCAATTATCCCCAAAATTAGAGAGCCTCCAGGTTTTAAAATCCTCTTTGCTTCAAAAAGAGCTGTTAGGGGGTCTTTCACAAAACAAATGGTTGAAGCCAATAATACAAACTCAAAAGAGGAATCTTCAAAGGGAAGATTCTCAGCTACTCCCTTTATAACTTTTATTCCTCTCTTTCTTGCTATCTCTACCATTGCGGTAGCAGGTTCCACTCCCAGTTTAATTCCTAGGGGAATAGCAAATCTTCCTGTTCCCACTCCAATTTCTAATCCTCTTTTATTTTTTGGAGTAAATTTTTTAAATGCCAAAATTTCAGATTCATAGGCAAACCTGTTTTCATCATACCAACTATCATATTCTTTGGCATATTTTTCAAAAATTTCAATATTATTAGACATTTTTGTGTTTATTTATCTCCTTCAAATCTCCTCCTTTAAAAGGTAACCTTTACTTTCTGCTCTTATTTTGATGAGATTAATTCATTTAACTTCTTTTTGATTCCTCTTCCTACAAAACCTGTACATCTCACTTCATAGCCAGCATATTGAGAGATCTCTTTTTTGTATTTCTGGCATAAACACTGAACACCTTTTTTAGTCTTAGGTCCAAACCATTGAGTAAAATTTATTCCTGAAATGCAATTTTCTTTGGCTAAAATCTCTTTAAGATAAATGACATCTTTACTTCTTATACCATAATAAAGATTCTTTCTAAAGGTAAAATCCTTTGGAATTTCAAAAGCTCTTTTATTTAAAATTTCTTCAATCTTCCTCTTTATCTCAGAAATTTCTCTCTTTAATCTCTCAATTTCTTTTATCAGCTCCTCTTTGGAAACAGCTTTTTGAATTTGTGCCGAAACAGAAAGAGAAAAAGAATGGAAAAGCTCTTTTTCTACAAGGTTTGAGGTTGTAGTTTGAGAGGAAATGATCAGGGTAAGATTTTCCCAATTATTAGGGAAATTTTCAAAAAATAGCTCCCCTCTTTGATTTTCATCCAAATTTAAATACTCAACCTCACACTTTTTTGTTTCTTTACATAAAACATATGCCAAAGAAAATTTAGCCTTATCCTCACCATCAAAAATTATCCTTAAATTCCCTTCCCCACCAAAAATCTTATACCAATATCCCGACCAGTCTTTGATTGAGTAATTAAGAGAAAGCTCTGTTTTTTGAGTAGTGGGTAAAAAAATTAGGGTAGGAATAATTTTTAGGTCCTTTAGATTTTCATTTTTGTAGCAAAATTTTTCTCCTAAACTGCAGTCTTGAAGATAAAGAGCAATTAGCCAGTTGGTAAAGATTTGACCAAAATCTTCCTTGAAATTGTTTTTTTCTAAAGCAAAATTGATGGAATCAATTCCAGTTTTTTTTGAATGAAGAGAATCAACTAAAATATCTATTCCATAATGGTCTACTAAATACTGGGTAAAAAGATTTATCACGCCATAGTCTGATTTTTCATTTTTCCATTCTATCAAAGAATCATGGGGATATTCTAAAAAGTTTCTTACCCTCTGTTGAAGATTACTCTCTTTATATTCTTTGTCATATCCTATCAAAGTGGGAGCATACTCTGCCCTGGCTTCATTAAGCCAAACATCTTCAGAAACCCCTCTCAGCCTATCTTTTTGATTGAAGGTAATTAAATGCAAAAATTCATGGGCTAAATGACTTTCTATAAGTGGCGAAGTTAAATCTTTGCAATTTAAATAAACCATTTCTCTCTCATTTGATCTTGGATTTTGAATTTTTAAATATTCATTTCCATTATTAAAATACCCCCCTACTCCCTTTTTCATTTGATGAAATAAAATGGTAACTCTTTCATCATCATCAATCCCAGGAGACCACTCTTTGCCAAAAGTTGAAGTTAAAGTAGGGTAGATATTTTGGTCAAATTCTTTTGAGAGGGTTTTTAAATTTTCTTTTACCTCTTCTTTTTCACCTTCTGTTAAATTTTGATACCAACTGCTTTCAACATAAAAATAACCATATTTTGAAATCTCAAACAAAGTAGCCTCAATCTTTTCCCTTTTTTTAACATCATAATCTGAGTCAACAAAAAAATTAACCTTTTGATTTAAAACATCAGCTTTCAAACCAAAAGGGAAAAGCAAGACAAAAACTATCAAGAAAATTTTAATTTTTTTAATTTTCTCAAAAACAAACATATCACAAAATTTTACCAAAATTTGCTTTTAAAAAAAAGAAAAAATCGAACAATTTCACTGGCTAGATAGCAGTGAATTTTTTGTTTTTTGTTAATCTCTGGTTCTTGAATAATTTAAAAAACCTGACCTTAAAAAGGTAAACAAAAGAGAGAGAATTTCATTGAGAAAGCAATTCATTTTCATCTTCTTTGATTTTCTCTTATCTTCCCACCAAGGATTTTGTTCAACAATTTGTTGAATCTCCATATTGATATTTAACTATCAAAAATTATAAAAATTTTGTTAATTATTGTCAAAAAATGCAACATTTTTGACATTTAAGTGTCAAATAATGAAATTTAAAAAGCTTTAAAATTCTTTTTGATATAAAGCAAAATACCAAGGCGGGAATTATTATCGTTTGACCAAGTATCCAAAATTTCTTTAATGCCAGTGGTTTTTGTCAGCTGTTGCTAAAGAAAGCAACAACTCTTTTGTAATCTAATGTGAATCAGATCCTTGTTATAAAAACAAAAAGCCTCGGCTGAGCGCCGAGGCTTTTTGCCGCCCACAAGGAAAAGCGGGATTAGTAAGTGAGGGTATTTCCGTATAACGGGAAGGTCTTAGTCAAGCTACTCTGAACAGCAGTAGATACTCCATCATCCCAATTCACATCAGCACCAGAGTTGATGTAGAACTGAATTCTGGAACCAGCATTACTACCTGAAGTTACTCCACAGTCTGAGGTATCTCCTTTCAAGTAGAAGGTCTTGGTTACACCAGCAGGAATTGGGTAACCATTGGTGTACACTCCGGTGACATCTAAAGTGGTAGTAGCTCCATTAATAGTAGTGCCGGCCGCAATAGTACTAGAGGCAATGTAGCTCGTCAAATCAGTGCTATCGTAGAGATAGAATACTCTATTAGCAGCCGTTGTAGCATTACCCGTCCCTTGGGTGTAGTTAATGGTGAATTTCACAGAATTCAAGTAAGCATCGTAGGAGCCATTATTGGTCACATCAAAGTACAAGACATATTGATTAGCGCTTGGGAAACTGGAACCGAAAGGAGAACTACTATTCAAGGCAAAGGTTACTTTTGTCTTGTAGGTGTACATTGTATTACCCAGAATATCACTGCTAGGCTGACTACTACCAGAGTTTCCACTTACCGTTCCTTTATAAGTCACATCTCCGCTGGCAATTCCTAATTTTACAGCAGCTCCTGAAGAAGCGTATTCATAGGTATTCACATCAGCCTTGATCACTAAATATTTGGTACTATTAGCTGATATCACCCAAGGAGAACCAGAAAGATCAAAGGTAACAGTTCCATCTGAGGCTAAAGAAGAAACAGTAGAACCAATCTGAGTACCATCTCCATCATATAAAGCAATGTTTTTCACGGTACTGGTAGGAGCACCACCTGAAAGGGTAGCAGTCAATTTAATCTGGGTTACTTCAACTCCTTCTCCTGAGCCGGTTTCAAACTTTAGTTTGTTAAACTCTACTCCAGAAGTTCCCATTACCACCTGAGCTGATTTTGGTTGATCACTCGCTGCACTCACAGTCAAGGAACCTGCTTCAGCAATATAGAGCTGTTGACCAGTTACATTGGTAGTGTAATTCACAGAAGTGTTAGTAACCTTACCTGTTCCATCCACCTCATCTAACACAATATAACCTGCACTACCAGTTGAAGCAGAGGTCTTAATATCTGCATAGACATAGATAGTTGCTTGCTCGCTCGCTGCCAAACTAATATAAGGAGAAGGATAGAAGGTATAACTGCTACCAGTTGTCAAAGAAGACTGAGTAGAGCCAATCTGAACTCCTGAGTCTTTGGTTCCTTTATATACCTTCAGATTTTGAAGATTGTTAAAGGCAGAACCACTGTCTGTAATCTTAATAGCGGTAACATCTGCTCCTTCTGCTGCTCCCGCAGTAACTACAAAGGAACCCACTAAAACCTCGTTAGCTCCAGGAACACCAGTGGTATTAGAAGAAGACCAATCACCCACTGCCTGGTTCTTTGCTGCTGACAAAGCACCAGAAGCAATGCTTAACTGATAACCAGAAGCTGTTCCAACACTAACTGAAGCTAAAGAATCTTTTCCTTGAGCAGAAACACTACTAATTTTTACAGTGAAGCTTTCGTTACCATCAAATTTACTACCAGCAGAGGTCTTAATATCTGCTTTAATTGCTAAGGTATGAGTCTCTCCATCAGCTGGCACAATAAAGGTGTTGCCAAAGGTGAAAGATTTAGCAGTACAACCTGATTCTGTAGCAGCAGTATTCAAGTTCTTAGTGGTTCCCTTTTGAGCCCCATCAAAGTAAATTTTTCCTTGGTACATTCCATCACTCGTAGTTAAATTGGTACCATAAACTACAATTGACATTGAGCTAATCTTTACATCCTCTCCCGTTGCCTTTACATCAAATTTAGCAATCGTCACATTGGTAGCTTCATTTGCCACATTTCCAGAGGGAGAGTCAGACGCCCTTGAAATGGTAAGCTTACCGGTATTAATGGTAGTAGAATTACCTGCCTGCACGATACTCCAAGAATCTGTCTGATTTGGCTTAATGTAGACTCCATATTGGGTGTCATAAGCCAAGATATCTGTCATATTTTGAATACTAAATCGGAAGGTTCTGTTGGTTCCACCAACAATATCTGCTTTCAGATGCATATTCTTTGTCACTCCTTTATCAATTACCAAGGGATCACTGCTTAAGTCAAAAGTGACAGTCTTATCTGAAGCCATATTAGCTACCTCTGCTATCAAAGTGGCACCATCGTAAAGTTTGAAGTTCTGGAGATCGTCAGCATCAGTAGAACCAATATTAGTAAATACCAACTTTCTCACCTCAATCTTCTGATCTTGAACTTCAAGGGTAAAGTTAAATACCTCTGCATCTTCTTGAGGATCCATTGCTGAGGGTGGATTGCTTCCATTTTCTACAGTCAGCTTACCCAAATCGTCAGTATTAGCAGTAGACATATAATTGCCAGTCAATGGGAAAGTTCCATTTACCGCTGAGGCATCAGAAACAATGCTGTCAGCTGATTCAATGCTAAAGCGAATGGTTTTTCCAGAAGCGGTTCCATTAGCTAAGTCTGCTTTTAAGGTAATGGTCTTTGACTCTCCAGCAGGAATAGTGAAAAGTCCGGCACTATTTGAGAAGGTCAAAACACTATTAGAAAAGCTATTATACTCAGCTAATAAGGTCTCTCCTTCGGAAAGATAGGCTTGGGAGATATTGGAATCAGCAGAAATTCCTGAGCGGGTAAATTTAATCTCAGTTACTTTTACTTCTGAAGCATCACCGTTGGTAAATTTCACTTTCAAGAAGGGAATTAAAGATTGAGCTCCATCTCCAGAAGCAGAATCAGCAACGATAGTAGCAGAAACAGGATTATCTTCTGCCAATTCCACACTCAAACCTTCTCCAATCTGTTGTTCTTCCTCATGACAGGCAGAATCATACCAATAATAACCTACTGCGGTACATTCTTCTTCAGTGGTGATTTCATCAGCAGATTTTTTGACACAGCTTCCATCTACGCATTTATAACCTAAATCACATTCAGCATCGCTGGTACAGGCTTGAGCAGGAGGTTGTTGAGGTTGTTGTTGTTCAGCAGCCTCTAACAATTCATTCAACTTTGCTCTGTTTCCACTACCAACAAATCCAGTACAACCTACCTCATAACCAGCGTAGGCTGAAATGTCGGCTTTATATTTTTGACAAAAGCTAATCACTGCATTTTTGGTTTTGGTGCCAAAATATTCACTTCCGGTCCAGCTTTCGTGATCAGGTACTTCTACATCTAAAACTTTTTTCAAATAGACAACATCAGAATCTACCATTCCATAAGAAAGATTCTTTTCAAATCTAAATCCAGCAGGAACCCCTTCATATGTAGTCTGGGTTACTTCTCCAGTAGTTCCTTCAGTAGTTTCTCCCTGTCCCTGTAACTGAGTTAACTGTTGTTGAAGCTGTTGAAGCTGTTGATTCAATTCGGCAATGTATTCTTGAAGCTCTTCAGTAGTACATTTTGACAAGTCACTCCGACACTCATCACTAATTGTGGCAAAGGTTGTACCACCAACCACTAAAGAAAAGGCAAAAACTAAAGCTACGATAAATAATTTTTTTAGATTACTCATAATTTTTTATTTTTTAACCTTTTTTATTCCTTTTGTCGCGCCGACCTTAAAATAGAGAAAATAACCTTTAACCTTTTCCTATGTGTCGCCACACAGGGAAAAGAGATACGCGACAAAATCTAACCTTGTCGCGGCAACCTTCTTTCCTGCTCTTTGCAGAGCAAGGAAAAAACCGCGACTTCGTTTTGTCTTGATTTTACTGATTTTCTAACCATAATTCAAGGGCTTTTTGATATTCTCCTCTTTTTGCCAGTTCTTTCATTTCAGAAAAGAGCTTTTTCTGTTTTTCTGACAAACTCCTCTTTTCCAGGTCTAAGATTAAACTTTCGCATTCTATTTTATAAGAAATCCTTTCTAACTTCTCTACCTCCTTTTCAAGAATCCCGCCATCTCTCACAGTGAGGGATTGATTCAGTTTTTTAATCTTTTGAGTAATTTCTTTGGCATCTTTTGCTATCTTTTCTCTTGTTTTAGTTTCTGTCTTTGGAAGATCTATTTTTTCCAGTTTATCAGTAAATGCTCTCACTTCCTTTTTTAATTGTGTTATCTGGGCTAATTCTATGTTTTTTGAATGAGAAAATTTAAGAGAGGGAAAGTTATCTTTGGGAAAACTTTTTGTAATTGAAAAGGTTAAAACTAAAACAAAACCTGCTGTCAACCCTAAAGAAAGCCATTTCAAAAGTTCTCCTTTATTAAAAGGGAAAAAAGCAAAGAAAACTCCTTTCTTTTCTTCAAGAATTGCCTTTTTTGTAGAGAGAACCCAATTTTTTTCGGGTTTAATCTTTTTTAGCTCTTTTATTTTGAAGATAATCTCTTCTTCCTTCATTTTAATATAATGACGAGCTTTTTGGGATTTTGTTACGAAAGTTTTGTCTTAAGGGTCTTAAGTGCCCGAGAAAGCAAAACCCTTACCCCGCCCTCTGTTTTTCCCATCATTTGAGCAATTTCCTTAATTGAGAAACCCTCAACATAGTGCCATAAAATGACATTTTGATAGTCCTCTTTAAGTTCTTGAAGGGTCTTTTTGATAATTTCTAAATCAGAATTTTGAATGGCTTTCTTCTCTAAATCTGCCTTTGGATCTGAAAGAGGGGTTTCTTCCACAGAGACAATTCTCATCTTTCCCTTTTTTCTATAATAATCAATTACTAAATTGCGGGCGGTTTGATATAAAAAATTGGTTACATTTCTTATTTCCTGCTTTCCTCCTTTATATTTTTTCCAAACCCTTAAAAAAGTATCTGAGGCTAAATCTTCTGCTATCTCTTTGGAATTGACTTTTAAATAAATGAAACGATAAATTCTCTCTATATGGTCATTATAGATTTTGCCAAATTCTCTTTTTGCTCTTTCTATTTTTTCATTCATTGTTTCCTAAGCCAATTGATAAAATGTCCCACTTTTTTCTCCCAGACGCTTAATCTTACCTTGCCTCAAGAGCTTAACAAAATCCCTTCTGAGAGTTCTTTTGCTTATTTGAGGAAAAATTTTTTTTATTTCCCACACCTGGACCTTCTGATGAGTCTTAAGAAACTCTAAAATCTTTCTTTGTCTATTTTCACTATTAAAAATAGGGAGTCTTGTATTAAAATTTTCATTTATTTCCTCCTTTATCTTTTGATATTTCTCTTTTAAAGAAAGAATCTTTTCCTTTTTTACCCAATTTTGACTTTTTGCAATTTCAAAATAACAATCTAAAATTTCTAAGTCATTTAGAAGAAAACTTTTATAGGGAGTTTCGGAATTTGAGGAATTTGATTTTAAAATTCTGAAATAATTAGCTAAAATGTCATCCCCTAAATCCCGCATTTTGTATCTTAGAGGCTCTTTTTTGGGAAAGAGTAGGGTCAACTTATAGAGTTGGTCAGTCAGTTTGAGAAAAAAGTTTCTATCTATCATCATTTTACAGCATAAACAAAAGAAAAAATAGGTCAAGAGGTTTTTTCTCTAAAACAGCCCTAAAGCACATTTGTCCTAAGAATGACCTATATTAATTTACGGGCAGTTTATATTTGTCTTAGGTCTGTCAATAATTGAGAGCTGGAACAAGCCTCGTGTATTGTGAGAGATTATCTAACTCCTCAGGGGTTAATTGCTCAGCCTTTTCTATTGCCTCCTCAATCAATTGTTTTGAAAACTCTAAACTCTCATTAACCTCAATCCAGTGATATCCTTTCTTTCTTGCTAAGTAGTCTTCAATATAAACCTTATGCTCTGGAGTAAGCTCAAATTTCTCTGGATAATCTTCTAAATACCTCTTTAAGGCTCTTCTTGCCAAATGGGTCATCCCTTCTCCAGGTTTTGCCTCTTCTACATATTTACTTGGAAGTTCTTTCCCTTCCTCTTTTTCAGGTTCTGGCGATTGAGTCGTTGGAGACTCTTTAACAATCTCTGTCTCTTCTGATAGGGAAGATGTTGGAGTTTCTCCTTGTAGCGATGAAGCCAGAAAGACAGAAAATTGAGAAGAAATTGAAGTGATTACTCTTTTAAACTGAGGCGGGAAATAATTATATCCCCAAAATCCTATTATAAATCCTGCTATTCCAATTACTATCAAAACCAACAAGCTTCTTTTCATCACCCTTCTAATACTCCTCCTCAGCCTAATCACTCCAATTTTTAGAACTTTTTTTATATTTCTTATAAAAAGAGGTAAGGTCCTAAGAGCGCCTATAAGGGAACCCATGTTTTATTTTTTTACTTGTTTCAATTTTTTTATCCTGTCTCAACTTTTTTACGACCTTTGGATAATATTGTAATGATTACAACGATTATTTACGATTACGGTGATACTATTCGCTATCGCTGTAATCTTGTTTCATCGCTGTAATCATTTATACTCTATCGCTGTAATCTTATTTAATCGCTGTAATCATTTATAGTAAGTCTTTTTAAAAAAAGTTTCTTTTATTTTTTTATCATTTAACAAAGAGAAAATCAAGAAAGAAAATTTTAGATGTAGCATCTGACCAACTCAGTAACCACTCCTAATAATTTCTTTATCGAGGCATCTTGCCTCGGGGAGCACGGAGTCGCCTTAGGTGCTGAAAAAGAGGGTTTGTTCCCGGGCGCTCCTATACCTCGCCGAGCCTTACAAAGTCCCCACTGAAACACCATCTTTCTTTGGGGGCTCGGCTGCGGTATGCTCCCCGAAACAAGATGCCTCTACTAATTCGTTACCAAATTGGCTAGTAAATAAATTTCAGAGAAAACAACTTAAGAGTTTTTCAGAATAGTTAAAAAATTCAATAAATTTTGGTAAAATGTTTTAAGCAGGAGCCGGAGAGTAGTATAGTGGTAGTACACAGCCTTCGGGAGGCTGAAGCCCGAGTTCGATTCTCGGCTCTCCGACCATCCAATACCTTCAGAACTTTTGGCCTAAAGGAAAACATGCACTACTGAGCTTGCGCTGGACTTTCTTTTAGTGATAATCTACACTCTGACAGTAGAGAAGTCCTCTCACTGTCCGCCTTCAGCAGGCCGAAGTAAAGAAAAAAGAAAAGCTGCACTTGTCCTACCTAGCCCCTGTAGGCACAATAAAAAATAACTCCCTTAATATTTTGTTTGACTCTCTTAAAAAATTTTCATATACTATTTTGTATAGTAAAGTTTTACTACAATGGTAAAGACAAAATCCACAATAGGAAAGAACATCAAAAAATATCGGAAAAAGCTCGGTATTTCCCAAGATAAATTATCTAAATTAGCAGGTATAACCTTGCATACCATTACCAAAATTGAATCCGGGACAACACCCAATCCAAGAATTGAGACGGTTAAAAAAATTGCCGACGCTTTAGGAGTTTCAATTGAGGAGTTGTTAAAATAAATATGTCAACCACACAGACAATGGCACAAGTAAAAATTCCAAAAACTTTTGAAACGTCTCTCAATGGGGT
>CAZJYT010000027.1:0-11498 GCA_964550325.1 uncultured Candidatus Saccharibacteria bacterium
CCTCAATAAAGAAATTATTAGGAGTTGTTATTGAGGCGGTTCAATAATAATTTTTTTTTAAAAAAAAGAAAAGAGCTTTTAAAAAGCTCTTTTTTATTTTTTGAGTACTCTTTTAAGTTGGGGATATTTTGTGGAAAATCTAAATTTTTTAAGTTAAAATTTTAGTTTTTTAAGATTTGATTTTTAAAACCAAATAGTATAAATTGGGAATTAGTGGGAGATTGTGGAAAATTATGTGGAAAAATGGCTAAAGTTGTGGAAAAAAGATGTTCATAGGAGAATACAATTTTACCATTGATGAAAAAAAGAGAGTTGCTGTACCGGTTAAATTTAGAAAAAATTTAGGCAAAAAAGCAGTTATTACCCGGGGATTAGATAGGTGTTTAGTTCTGTATCCTCTAAAAGAGTGGGAGAAAGTGGCAAAGAAATTAGAAGGTCTGCCTAACAGTAAGGTGGATGCCAGAACCTTCTCTAGGATTTTACTTTCGGGAGCAGTGGATGTGGAATTAGATAAATTGGGAAGAATTTTAATACCAGACTATTTAAAGAAATACGCAGATTTAAAGAAAAATGTAGTTTTATTAGGACTTTCAAATAGAATTGAGATTTGGTCCAAGGAAAAATGGGATGAATACAAGCAAAAAGCAGAGAAAGAAATAGGGGATATGGCTTCTCGATTGGAAGAATTAGGGATTTAGAGAAAAATATGCATTTGCCCGTTTTAAAAGAAGAGATTCTGGAGTATTTAGCTCCAAAATCAAATCAAAATTTTATTGATGCCACTATCGGATTAGGGGGTCATGCAATAGAAATCTTGAGAGAGATTAAGCCTAAAGGAAAATTATTAGGAATTGAGATAGATAAAGAAGTTTATCAAGCCCTAAAAGAAAAAATTGAAAAGGATGAGAGCTTAAAGAAGGAGATTAAAGGGAGATTAATATTAGTTAATAGTTCTTTTACAAGATTGAAAGAAATTGTTGAAAAAGAAAATTTTAAGAAGGTTTCGGGAATTTTGTTTGATTTGGGGTTATGTAGCTGGCACTTAGAGAAAGGAGAAAGAGGATTTACTTTCAAGAAAAATGAGCTGTTAGATATGAGGTTTTCTCCAGGAGATAGTCTAAATTTAACTGCAGAAGAGATTATAAATAAGTATTCAAAAGAGAAGTTAGAAAGAATCTTTAAGGAATATGGAAATGAAAGATTTAGCAAGAAAATTGCAAGAGAGATTGTGGAGGAAAGAAAGAAAGGACCTATTAAGACTACTTTTCAATTAGTTGAAATTATAAAGCGAGCTACCCCAAGATGGTATCATTTGAGAAAGATTCATCCTGCAACCAAGGTTTTCCAGGCTTTAAGAATTACAGCGAACAAGGAATTGGAAAATCTTAAAAAAGCTCTTCCACAGGCTTTAGAGGTTTTAGACAAAGGAGGAAGAATGGCAGTAATTTCTTTTCATTCTTTAGAAGATAAAATTGTGAAGGGTTTTTTTAAAGAGAATATCTCCAAAATAAAAATTTTAACCAAAAAACCAGTTACCCCCACCTTAGAAGAAATTAAAAAAAATCCCCGGTCTCGTTCAGCAAAACTAAGGGTAGCCCAAAAGATATGAAGAGAAAAATAAAAAAAATAAAAATAATAAATTTAGGTTTAGTTTTCATTTTAAATTTTATCTTAATCCTTCTTTTAGGAGGACTTTATATTTATCAATGCCAAGAGATAGCTCAAAAAATGATTTTGATAAAAGAAAAATCAAAAGAGGTAGAAAGGCTCTTGGCAGAAAAAAAGAGATTAGAGGTTGAGTGCTCTCAAAATTACTCTTTTGAGGATTTAAGTAATTTAATCTCTGATTTAGGATTTGAAAAGGTAAAAAGAATAGAATACATAGAGGTCTCTAGGGCAGAAGTAGCGAGAAAATGAGAGAGCTCCGTTTGAAATTTATTTTTTTAGGGATTTTTACTTTTGCCTTGATAATAGTCGGAAGGCTTTATTATTTACAGGTAATAAAAAAAGAATATTATCAAGCCTTAGCCCAGGGTCAACATAAAATAATTAAAGAGACTGTTGGAGAGAGGGGAAGGATATTTTTAAGAGGAGGAGAGATAGCAGCTACCAATAAAAAAGG
Source organism: uncultured Candidatus Saccharibacteria bacterium (assembly GCA_964550325.1). GTDB lineage: Bacteria > Patescibacteriota > Minisyncoccia > Minisyncoccales > CAZJYT01 > CAZJYT01. The sequence continues at coordinate 2,123 of CAZJYT010000027.1, forward strand.
GAAATTTTTGTATGTGTGTCCTAAAGAGATTAAAGAAAAAAGAAAAACCGCAAGATTATTAGCAGAAATTTCAAATTTATCAGAGGAAGATATTTTTAAAAAGGTTTCTGAAAATAATTTTTTCCAATTAATAAAAAAAAGAATAACCAAGGAAGAAATTAAAAAATTAGAAAAGATGGACCTAAAAGGAGTTTATCTTGGAGAAAAAAATATTAGGTTTTATCCTTATAAGGAATTATTAGCTCATATCACAGGATTTGTTAACCAAGATAATATAGGTCAGTATGGAATTGAGGGATATTATCAAAAGGAGTTAAAAGGAAAATCAAAAATAGAGGAGAAACTAACTACTCCTTTTAAATATTTAAATTTGTTTTCTTCTAAAGATACGATAAAAGGTAAGGATATTTATTTAACTATTGATTATTATATTCAATTTCAATCAGAAAAACTTTTAGAAGAAGCAAAAGAGGAATTTAAAATTAGAAGTGGCCAAATTATCGTAGCTGAACCTTTTAGTGGAGAAATCTTAGCTATGGTTTCTCTCCCTTCTTATAATCCAAACAAGTATTTTGAATATGCAAAAGAAGGAAACCTTGAGATTTTTAAAAATCCCACTATTCAAGAACTTTATGAGCCGGGTTCAGTTTTGAAGCCGGTTGTGATGGCAGGCGCCATAAATGAAGGGAGAGTTACTCCAGAAACAACTTTTTTTGACAAGGGCTATGTTAATGTTCAAGGCAGAATTATCAGAAATTGGAAAAAAAGGGTTTATGGTGAGTCTTCTATGAGTAAAATATTGGAAAGGTCAATTAATACGGGAGCTGTGTTTTTAGAGCAAAAGTTAGGCGAGGAACTCTTTTTAGAATACCTAAAAAGATTTGGTTTTTTTGAAAAAACCGGAATAGACTTAGAAGGAGAGATATTTTCTGAAAATTCTAATTTAAAAAAAACTAATAAGATAAATCTCGCTACTGCCTCTTTTGGACAAGGGATAGCAATTACCCCTATTCAATTGGTAAGAGCTTTTTGTGCAATTGCTAATGGAGGGAAATTAGTAAAACCACATCTTAGAAAAGGAAATGTTGAGATCCAAAACCCTCAGGTAATTTCTCCTAAGACAGCTACTATTGTTACTAATATGTTGGTAAATGTGGTAGAGAAAGGATATGGAAAAAAAGCTAAGATTCCTGGATATTATATTGCTGGAAAAACAGGAACAGCCCAAATTCCCTGGCCCGCTCTTGGAATTGAAAAACCGGGCTATTCAAAAGAAACCATCCACTCTTTTATAGGTTTCGCGCCTGCTTATAATCCAAAATTTTTAATTTATGTAAAATTAAATCAACCCAAGGGAGTCTCAGCATCTGAGGTTTCTGCTACCAAAGTTTTTAAAAAATTAGCAAAATATATTATTGATTATTGGAAAATTGCTCCAGATTATGAGAGAGAATAACCCACTTTCAATTTTTAATTTTAAATTTTGGAAGGCTTTTTTGAAAAAATTAAAAGTAATTCTTATTGTAGGAGAGGGGAAAGAAAGTGCCTTGGGAACAATTAAGGAGGTTTTAAAATTATCAAAAGAAGAAATTTTGGCTTTTTCTATTGAGGAAAAGCAATATAAATTAGGTGAGAGATTAATCAAGAGTTCTTCTTTGCCCATTTTGGTAATTACTCATTTTGGAGAGATTCCTTATAATAAAAACTTTTTTGCAGGTGAAAAAGAAAAAACAATGTGGATAAGAAGATTGGCAAAGAATATCCCTTCTTATGGATATTTGGTTTTAAATTTTGATGATGAGACAGTAAGAGAGATCAAAGACGAGACCAATCTTCAGGAGCTCACCTTTGGTTTTGAGAGAGGGGCTGATTTTTATGTTACAGATATAAAACTTAATTCGGGAACAAATTTTAAATTGAATTTTGAAAACAAGGTCTTACCAATCTGGCTAAAAAACTTATTTGGAAAAGAATACATTTATAGTAGCTCTTGTGCTTGTGCTATTGGGAGGATTTTAAATTTAAATATGATTGAGGTAGTCCAGAGTTTAAGTAGTTATCAAGGAATTTCTGGAAAATTGAGATTAATTCTAGGAATAAAAAACTCAAAAATCTTAGAAGATACTAGTTCCCAAGGCATCTTCTCCTTTTTGGAAGCTCTAAACATTTTAAGAGAAATTCCAAATTATAAAAGAAAGATTGCAGTTTTAGGAGATATGTTGAGAATTGAGAGGAGGGTAGTTGAAATTTACAAGGCAATTGGAGAAAGAGTAAAAAATTCTTCCGATTTACTTTTTACTTTTGGCCAAAGAGCAAAATTTATTGCAGAGGGAGCAAGGGAGTCTGGTATGCCAATAGAAAAAATTTTTCAATTTGATACAATAAAAAAGGAGGGAATAAAAAAATTAAGAGAAGAAATAAGAGAAGGGGATTTAGTTTTGGTGAAAGGGGAGAGAAAATTGGGCATGGGTATGATAATTGAGAAATTAAAAAAGAATAAATGATTAAAAAAGATAAAAATAAAATAGAAAAGGAAATTGGTTTGGGAGAGCCCAAGAAATTAATAGAAGAGGTCTTTAAAGAGATTACTGAGAAAAAAGAGGAAGGAAAGGAAGTTTTAAATGAAGAGGAAAAGCTAATTAGAAAAAAAATAGAAAGAGAAATAGAGCTGATAAAGACAACTAAAGAAGAAGACGAGGTGATAGAAAAAAAGACTCAGAAGATTAAACAATTAGATGCCCAAGCTAAAATAAAAAAATTATTGGTTATTGCTAAAGAAGATGGTGTTTCTTTTGCGGTAAAGATAGCTCAAAAACTAAACGATCCTTATATCTTAGATATATTTCACGACATCTTAGTAAGTTTAATTAATAAAGGTAAAAAATTTAAAAAATGATTTCTTCTCACTTCTCTTTACATTTATTGGGAATCTCCTTGGGATTAAGTGCGGTTTTCGCTCTTCTATTTTTATTTATTTTTTCTCAAAGAAATAAAAAAGAAAAAATTTTTCAATCCCTAAAAAAGAGCCTTTTTATCGTGATAATGCCAAAATATGAATCAAAAAAGGAGAGCCAAAGACTTCAAGAAAAACAAATAATCGCCCAGATGGAACAGATTTATGCAAACTTCCTTCAATTAAGAAGAGAAATATTTAAAAAAACTCCAGAGATTACTCTGGAAATGGCGTCCCAATTAGGAGAAAATGATATTTCTTTCTACATTGCAGTCCCTTCAAGTTTAGAGTCTGCCTTAGAAAAATATATCCATGGAGTTTATCCAAGAGCAATCGTAGAAAAGGTCTCCCAAGATTATACCATCTTTGAACCAGGAGGAGAAACAGCAGGGGCTTATCTTAAACTTTCAGAAGCTCCTTTTTTTCCTCTCAATACATATAAGACCTTAGAGAAAGATCCCTTATCACTTCTTACTGATTCTCTTTCCAAAATTAGACCTGAAGAAGGAGCAGGAATACAGATAGTTATTAGACCTTTTCTTCAGAATCGATGGAAAATAATGGGAGAGAGATTATTATTAAAGATAAAAGAAGGTTTGCCCTTAAGACAAGCAGTAGAAGAGGCTTCGAGGAATTGGTTATTAGATGCCTTTTTGGGAATTTTTTTTGGAAGAAGGGCTACTCCTTCCTCTAAGGCTTCTCAACAGCAACCTCCTACCCAATCCCAGAGGGAAATGCGGGTAGATGAGAGAGTGATTAAAGCAATTGAGGAAAAAATTCAAAAACAGGTTTTTGAGGCAAACATAAGGATATTGGCTTCTGCTCAAACAAAAGAAAGAGCGGAAGAAATTTTAGGTCACATAGAATCTGCTTTTGGTCAATTTTCTCTACTTTCAATGAATAGCCTTTATTCTCAACAGGTAAAAGGAGGAAGATTAAAAAAATTAATTTACGATTTTAGTTTTAGAAATTTTAACAGAAGCCAAAGAGTGCTTTTAAATGTGGAGGAATTAACCAGTATTTATCATTTTCCCACCGCCTTTATTGAAACCCCTTATGTAAAATTAGCAAAAAGTGTCACTGCTCCTCCTCCGGTAGAACTGCCAGAAAAAGGAGAAATTTTAATAGGAAGGGTGATATTCAGGGGAGAAGAAAAGAAGGTCTACATTGCTTCTATAGATGATAGACGGAGACATTTTTATATTGTAGGGCAAACTGGAACTGGTAAATCAAGCCTATTGAGGGAGATGATTCGTCAAGATATAGAAGCAGGTAGGGGAGTGGGGGTAATAGATCCCCACGGCGATCTAATTGAAGCTACTTTAGCTAATATTCCTAAGGAAAGAATAGATGAAGTAGTCTTATTTGAACCCTTTGATTTAGAAAGGCCAATGGGTTTAAATATGTTAGAGTATGAAACGCCAGAACAAAAGGACTTTGCAGTCTCAGAAATGATTACTATTTTCCATAAACTCTTTCCTCCAGAGATTATAGGTCCAATGTTTGAGCATTATATGAGAAATGCAATGTTAGCCTTAATGGCAGATAAAAATGACCCCGGAACATTAGTAGAAATTCCCAGAATTTTTACCGATGATAGCTTTATGGAAAGTAAGTTGAGAAAAGTTACTGATCCACTGGTGAAAAATTTCTGGCTTAAAGAGTGGCGTCAGACTACCGGCGAGACAAAATCTGATATGCTGGGTTATGTGGTTTCAAAGGTGGGAAGATTTGTTGAGAATGATATGATGAGAAATATTATTGGTCAATCCCATTCCAGTTTTGATCTCTCAAAGGTTATGGATGAAGGAAAGATATTTTTAGCTAATTTGTCAAAGGGTTTAACTGGAGAGGTAAATAGCGCTCTTTTGGGTTTAATTTTAGTTTCCAAAATCCAAATGGCAGCAATGAAAAGGGCAGGAGTATCAGAAGAGAAAAGAACAGATTTCTATTTATATATTGATGAGTTCCAAAATTTCACCACTGACTCTATAGCGGTAATTTTATCAGAAGCAAGAAAATATAGACTTAATCTTATTTTAGCTCATCAATATATTCCCCAGTTAAAGGAAGAAATTAGAAATGCGGTAATAGGGAATGTGGGTACAATTGGGGCTCTCAGAGTAGGAGCTCAAGATGCTGAATTTTTAGAAAAGCAATTTGAGCCAGAATTTTCTCGTTTTGATTTAGTAAATCTTGATAATTTTAATCTTGTAATCAAATTAATGATTAACAACAAAATCTCTTCTCCTTTTAAGATGTATACCTTCCCCCCTAAAAAAGGAAATCCAGAGATTGTAGAGCCAATTAAAAAGTTATCTAAACTTAAATATGGCAGACCGAAGAAGACGGTGGAAAAAGAGATAATGAAAAGAGCAAAACTGAGAGAGCTTTAATGAGTTTCAATAGTCCCAAGGTGGGATAAGGAGTGAAAGTCAGAAAAAATAAAAATCTAACAGAGCTTCTCTTTTTAACAGTTCTGAATCTTTAAATTTTTGATTTTTACTTTTGAGTTTGATAAAATGAAAAAGTCTCTCAGATTCTTTTACTGTTGCTTACCTTGGGTAAGTAATATTTAGTAAAAATCAAATCTAATACTAACTAATTCTACCAAAAATTACTACCATACCTAGACAATAGCAAAAAATCTTTATTCAAGAAAGATTAACTGTGGTGCCAAAAGATTAATAGGAGGATTTTTTATTTTAAAAAATATGGAGGTTTCGCCTTTAATCCTAATTATATTACCCAATTCGGATATTTGACAAAAAAAAGAAAATAAGGTAGAGTAGAAAAAATATTAATAATTTACATCTATGAAAGAAAAAATTTTTTTATTTTTGATAGGGATAATAGGTGGAATCTTAATTGGAGGAATAGGATATCATTTGTTTTTTAAAGAAAAGGCTTCTTTTTCAGGGTCTTCAGAGCTATCTTCTGTTTTATCTTCAAAAAAAGCTGGTGAGAAGGTAATAAAATTTATAAAGGAAAATCTTCCTACCGGTATAAAAGCATCTTTAGAAAGTATTGGAGAAGAGAGTGGACTTTATAAACTTAAATTAAAAGTTCAAGATCAAGAATACATTTCTTATGTTACTAAAGATGGAAAACTTTTTTTTCCTCAGGGACCTGTTAATTTAGAGACTCTTAATAAAAAGCAGGTTGAAAATCAACTCCCAAAAAGAGAAAAGCCAGATGTAAAATTGTTTGTTATGAGTTATTGTCCTTTTGGTTTACAAACCCAGAAGATGTTTTTGGAGGTTTATAAATTACTCGGAGATAAAGCTGATATGGGAGTCTATTTTGTGGATTATACGATGCATGGGGAAAAAGAATTAGAGGAGAATTTGAGACAATATTGTATTGAAAAAGGAGAAAAAGAGAAATACCCAGATTATTTGGGATGCTTTTTAAAAGAAGGAAAATCAGAAGAATGTCTTTCAGAAGCAAAAATAGATGAAGAAAAATTAAATGATTGTATCTCTCAGACAAAAAAAGAGTATGATATAAAAGAAAATAGTAGGAGTTTCAATGTTCACAAAGAATTGAACGAGAAATATGAAGTGAGAGGCTCTCCGACAATAGTGATAAATGATATGGTTTTAGTGCCTGATAAAAGATATTGTCCTACAGAAGCAAAGTGTTTTGTTTTTCCTGAATTTAATAGGTCTCCAGAGAAATTTAAAGAAGCTATTTGCCAGGGTTTTCTGTCTTCTCCAAAAGAATGCGAAACAAAACTTTCTTTAGAAGCTTTTTCTCCAGGATTTGGTTTTAAAAAAGGTACTTCAGGCTCTGGAAGTTGTAATTAAAAATTAAGTATGCAAAAGATTAAATATGCAAAAGAAAGTAAAGTTATTCACAGCTCCTGGTTGTCCTTATTGTGAGTTAACAAAAGAATTTTTGAAAGAGCACAATATTGAATTTGAGGAAATTGATGTGACAAGAGATAAAAAAGGATTAGATGAAATGGTTAAAAAGTCGGGTCAAATGGGGGTTCCAGTACTTGAAATTGAGGAGGAAATTATTGTAGGATTTAATAGAGAAAGGATTGAGGAATTACTAAATATACAAGATTAAAAAATTAAAAATCTATGGCTATAAAGATTGCTATTAATGGATTTGGAAGAATTGGACGGAATGTATTTAAAAGAGTCTTGGATAATCATCCAGATTTGGAAATAGCAGTTATTAATGATTTAACTGATACCCATACCTTAGCTCATCTTTTAAAATATGACTCTCTTTACGGGGTTTATCAAAAGGCAGTAAAAGCCAAAGAAGATACTATTTTTGTAAATGGAGAAAAGATAAAGGTCTTCTCAGAGAGAGAGCCCAGGAATTTGCCCTGGAAAGAATTAGGGATTGATGTTGTCTTAGAATGCACTGGTCATTTCAGAAATTATGAGGGAGCAAGACAACATTTAATAGCTGGAGCAAAAAAGGTTATCATTTCTGCCCCTTCAAAAGACCCCGATAAAATTCCATCTTTTGTTTTAGGAGTAAACGATGACAAATTTGATCCCGAAATAGAGATTATGGATATGGGTTCTTGCACTACCAATTGTTTAGCTCCCGTGGCAAAGGTATTAAATGAAAACTTCAAGATTTTAAAAGGAATTATGACCACCGTTCATTCTTATACGAACGATCAAAGAATTTTAGATCTTCCCCACAAAGATTTAAGAAGAGCAAGAGCAGCTTCTCTCAATATTATTCCTACTACTACAGGAGCTGCAAAGGCTATTGGAAGGGTCTTGCCTGAGCTAAAAGGGAAGTTAGACGGAATTGCAATTAGGGTTCCTACTCCTACTGTCTCTTTAATAGATTTAGTTTGCTTAGTAGAAAAAGAAACTACTTCTGAAGAGGTGAATTTCGCTTTTAAAAAAGCAGCTAAAAACCCGAAATTAGAAGGAATCTTAGGGATAGAAGATGCTCCCTTGGTTTCTTCAGATTTTATAGGAAATTCTTACTCATCAATTGTGGATGCAGAAAATACCAAAGTAATTGAGGGAAATTTAGTTAAGGTTTTGGCTTGGTATGATAATGAATATGGATATTCTTGCAGATTGGCTCAATTTGCAGAATTTGTGGGTAAAAAAATTTAATTTTTTATGATTAAAAAAGAAGAACTTTTTTACCCCTCACCAGAATATAAAAGAACCTGTTTTATAAACACTAAAAAGATTTATCAACTTGCAAAAAAAGATCCCGTTAAATTTTGGGAAAAATTAGCAAAAGAGCTCTTTTGGTTTACCCCGTTAGAGAGTTCAAAGCAAAAAGCAGGACAAAATAAAACCCGTAAATCTCTAACGGGGTTAAAAAAATGGAGAAAGACATTTTTACACAAGCCTCCTTATTTTCAATGGTTTGTTGGAGGGAAAATAAATATTACTACCAATATTTTTGAAAAAAACAAACTCGGCTGGGAGAGAATAAAAAATAAAGTAGCTTTAATTTGGGAACCAGAACCTCTAGAAGAAAAACCTGAAATTTTAACCTATTATCAATTATTTAGAAAAGTATCTCAGTTATCTAATGCTTTAAAGAAACTGGGAGTAAAAAAGGGAGACAGAGTGGGAATTTATCTGCCAATGATTCCAGAAGCTGTGATTTCAATGTTAGCTTGTGCTAGAATTGGAGCGGTTCACAGTGTTGTCTTTTCTGCTTTTTCTCCCTCTGCCTTGCGAATTAGATTACAAGACACCAAAGCCAAAATTCTAATTACTGCTGATGGTTATTATCGCCGAGGAAAATTGATTCACTTAAAAAAAGCTGCTGATGAAGGAGTGAAAGAGACAAAGGTTGAGAAGGTAATAGTAGTGAAAAGAGCAAAAAACGAAATTCCTTGGCAAAAAGGAAGAGATCTTTGGTGGGATGAGATAATTGAAAGAGAAAGAGACTTCTGTAACGCCACGGTAATGGATTCAGAAGACTTACTTTTTATTTTATACACGAGTGGTTCAACTGGGAGGCCCAAGGGAATATGCCACGTTTGCGGAGGCTATACTATTCAAGCCTATTGGACGGGAAAATGGATTTTTGATTTAAAAGAAGATAGTATTTTGTGGTGCACTGCTGATATCGGCTGGATTACCGGACATTCTTATACTGTCTATTCTCCTCTACTGAATGGAATCACAACTCTTTTGTATGAAGGAGCTCCCAATTGGCCTACTCCTCATAGATGGGCAGAAATTATTGAAAAACACAAACCAACAATTTTTTATACCGCTCCCACTGCCATTAGAATGTTTGAAAAATTAGATGGTATCGTGGCTCAAAAGTATAAATTTGAAAGCTTGAGAGTATTGGGTTCTGTAGGAGAACCATTAGATGAGGATGCCTGGCGTTGGTATTACAAAAGCGTGGGAAAAGGAAAACTTCCTATTGTAGATACCTGGTGGCAGACAGAATGTGGAGGGG